>NZ_CP015031.1:965654-1287539 GCF_011455875.1 Basfia succiniciproducens
TGCTACCTGCAACCGCACCGGCTATCGCACCGACTGCACTTGCCACCGCACGGCCAGAACCGCCGCCGATAGTTGAGCCTGTAATGCCGCCTAACACGCCGCCGCCTACGGTTCCGATAACGCCTTGGTTATTAGCCTGGATTTTTACCGGACGAGCCGAAACAATCGTACCGTAACTGATTGAACGCGCTTCTTTCGATTGCGCACCGGTATAAACATCACCACTGTACACGTCAGTGTTCGCGCAACCGGTTAAACCTAAACTAACTAAAACTGCTAGTGCTAATGTCATTTTTTTCATAATTTTTAACCTTTAAAAAATTAACGAATGATACCTGTTCTAGATAACCAAGATCTTGAAACCGATCTTGAAATATTTCGAATATTTTTTGTACCGTCTTCAGCTGTCGATACTCGAACGCAAGTGCCGACAGGCAAATCCGAATCATAAGGTTGAGTAATTACAAGATTTTCAACCTTGCCTTCCTTTCCGTCACAATTATTATAGCGAACGGTTAATTTAAGATTTGAACCTTCATATTGGCTAAATAAAATCTCGCCGGCATAACCATCATCATATTGTTTTTGGCTGCCGGAACAAGCCGTTAACCCCAAACCGACTATCATAGCAATTGTCAGAGTAACTTTTTTCATATTCACGAAACCTTAATAATATTTTTGATATTAAACGGGTGGACTTTTATACAAACATGGTTTTGCGATTTATCTGCAAAGCTCACGGCTATTGACGGATTCGGCAACTGTTCGCCATCAACTTTAGGTTCATCCACTTTGATAGTTAAATTGCCCGATTGGTTCCATAAAAATTGTTGTTGAACCCGCTCTACCCATTCAATTGATGATTCATTAGGCAAAAACGGTATAACAAACTCAATGTGCTCCCAGGATTCAACGGGATAATGCTTATTTTTAGGAAACGGCAATTCAATAATAAAGACCCGCTGCCCCATAAATAACAGCGGTTGCTCTAATTCGATTAAATAAATGGCCCGTCCGTTAACAAGATTATTGCTCAAAATTTTACCGTAGTTTAACAAAGTTGTCAGCCAACTTTTCGCTTTATCCTCGGTATTTACACGAATTGACAAATGATCAATTTCATACAAAGATAAATCCACTTTCATCTCTTGAGCCAGCGTTGCGATTTTTTGCTCAAAATCTGAAAATTCCCCATAATTTGCCGGCAAATGCTCAAATAACGAATGTATTTGGTTAAATTTTTGCATTTTTTCTCGCTTTATCTTTTCCAACTAGCTAAAGCACGTTATCATAACGGATTATTTTTTGAAATCAAATAACATAAAAAAATATAGGTAATAGGACAGTGAATATTCAATGGATTTTATCGGACAAAATTAAACGGGCAATGATTGCGGCGGGAGCAGAACAAAATGCGGAACCTCTTGTTCGTCAATCGGGCAAACCGCAATTCGGCGACTATCAAGCCAACGGAATTATGGGGGCGGCTAAAAAATTGGGTTTAAATCCCCGCGAATTTGCCCAAAAAGTATTAGAGCAAGTGGATTTATCAGACATTGCTGAAAAAACCGAAATAGCAGGTCCCGGTTTTATTAATATCTTTTTAAATAAAAACTGGGTGGCGCAACAGGCGGATACCGCTTTAAACGCGCCCAATTTCGGTATTAAAACCGCGCATCCGCAAACAGTAGTGATTGATTATTCTTCGCCGAACGTCGCTAAAGAAATGCACGTGGGCCATTTGCGTTCGACAATTATCGGTGATGCGGTAGCGCGGGCATTAGAATTTATGGGCAATCACGTTATCCGCGCAAATCATGTGGGCGACTGGGGAACGCAATTCGGTATGCTTATCGCCTATTTGGAAAAAATGGAAAACGAGCATGCGGACGCCATGCAGTTAAGCGATTTAGAAGCCTTTTATCGCGCGGCAAAAGAAACTTACGACAATGATGAAGAATTTGCCGTGAAAGCGCGCAGTTACGTAGTGAAGTTGCAAAGCGGCGATGAATATTGCCGTACTATGTGGAAAAAATTAGTTGATATGACCATGCAACAAAATCAACGTAACTATGAACGCTTAAACGTTACGCTTACGGAAAAAGACGTAATGGGTGAAAGCCTGTATAACCCGATGTTGCCCGCCATAGTGGAAGATCTGAAAAAACAAGGGCTTGCCGTGGAAGACGATGGCGCGCTTGTTGTTTATCTTGATGAGTTCAAAAATAAAGACGGCGATCCGATGGGCGTTATCGTTCAGAAAAAAGACGGCGGCTTCCTTTACACCACCACCGATATTGCCGCGGCAAAATATCGTTACCATACTCTACACGCCGATCGCGCATTAGTCTTCTCCGATACGCGCCAGAGCCAGCATATGCAACAAGCCTGGTTGATTACCCGTAAGGCTGGCTATGTGCCGGATTCATTCAGCCTTGAACACCATAACTTCGGTATGATGCTGGGTAAAGACGGCAAACCCTTTAAAACCCGTTCGGGCGGCACGGTAAAATTAGCGGATCTGCTGGATGAAGCGGTGGAACGCGCTACCCTGTTAATTAATGAAAAAAATACCGCGCTTTCCGAACAGGAAAAAGCGGCGGTAATTGAAGCGGTGGCGATCGGCTCGGTAAAATATGCCGACTTATCCAAAAACCGAACCACCGACTATGTATTCGACTGGGATAACATGCTGAGTTTTGAAGGGAATACGGCACCTTATATGCAATACGCCTATACCCGTATTCGTTCTATCTTCAACAAAACTGACGTAAATCCGACCGCACTTTCAGCCGCACATATTGAAATCCGCAATGACAAAGAACGCGCGCTGGCGATTAAATTATTACAATTTGAAGAAGCGGTACAAACCGTAGCTAAAGACGGCACACCGCATATTTTATGTAACTATTTGTATGAATTAGCCGGTGTATTCTCAAGTTTCTATGAACACTGCCCGATTTTAAATGCGGAAGAACCTGTTAAATTAAGCCGCCTGAAATTGGCTAAATTGACGGAAAAAACGTTAAAACAGGGATTGGATTTACTCGGCATTAAAACCGTCGAAAAAATGTAATTTCCGACCGCACTTTTTTATCGTCAAGGCAAGCAATTATAAACGCTTGCCTTGTTTATTTAGCGCTTCCACAAGCGCTAAGACAGGCATATAATACTCACGAATTTCACTCCTATCCTAAGCTGTAATCCCAAGGAACAACCATGAATAAAGCTTTACTTCCCGTTCTTGTCTCTTCAATTTTTATGCTCTCTGCCTGCAATGAAGAAAAAAACATAGAATTGGCGGCTCAATTACAACATTATCAGCAACAAGTTGACCAATTAAAAACCGAATTAGAAAACGCCAATAATAAATTAACCCAAACGCAAAATGAATTAACTGCTCAACAGCAAGCTTTCCCCGCATTAAAAACTACGGAAGAAAAAATTTTTACCCGCAACGAAGAAATTAGCTTTACGGAAAACCGACCGACCGGCAGCGGTATTATTAATTATTACATTGATACGGTAAAAACCAGTATTCCCTGGCTGGATAAACTGCTTATCAGCCAAGCGATTGACATATTAAATCAGGATGCCGAACCTAAAGATAAACTAACAATCAACGATTCCGATTCGGATCAACAAAAAGCGGTGCTGACTGAAAAGCTGGAAAACAATTATCAACGGGATTTGGACATTCTTACCGCCAATAAACTGCCAGGTATCGATTATATTATTGAAACGAGCTATCTCGGTCAGCGCGAAAATCTAGTCAGTTTTTCACTATTTCGTCATGCCTATTATGGCGGTGAACGTAGCAGTTTTTACACTCGTTATCTGAATATCGATAGTGAAACGCAGTCTATTATCCGTTTAAGTGACGTTATTCCGCCGGTAAAACAAAAAGAATTAAAAGAATTGTTGTGGAATAGCTACGCAAATGCGCTTGGCAATAATAAACCCTATATAAAAAAACAGAATTTTTATATTGCAAAAGACTTTTATTTCACGCCTGACGGTATGAATTTTGTTTATAGTCCTTCCTCGATTGCCCCATTCTCTGCCGGAGAAATTACATTACAACTTTACTGGAATGAAATTAATACGCTAATTAATGGTCAATATATATGGCATGACATTAAATAATAGACCCAGGAGTTTAATCATGAGTAAAACCACGCTTAGCTTGCTAATTTCCGCCACGTTATTACTTTCTGCCTGTAATGATGAAGAAGTCCGTAGCTTAAAAGAACAACTACAAACCAGCCGGCAGCAAATTGCACAACTGCAAGCAGAATTACAGCAAACCAATGCGACTTCAACCATAAAGGCGGATTCGGCACAACCTGAAGCGGCAATTTCACCCACTGAAGATACGGCGATTCAAGGTAAAATTATTCAAGATGAAATTCCTACCCTGTATGTAAAACCGGTGACGGTATTTGATAAAACGGAAAAATTTAATTTTAACGTTAGTAAAAAACCTAAAAACAATGAACCGCTCTATGAAGAAAGCCACATTCATTATGCAATGCATACGGTAGAAACGGGAATCGAATGGCTGGATTCTCTGCTTTATCAAAATTTAATGGCGGATATCACCATTGAAGATGCCGACAAGCAAAAAGAGTTTGAGTCGATTCCAAATGCAAAAGACCGCTATGCGGCATTTATCGAATACTTTTATAACAACGCCTTGCCCGAAATTAAAAACGGTACTACTTTAGGCTCGGATTATTACATTAATTTGGATTATGTCGGTCAAAGAGAAAATATTCTTACTTTTAAAGTGGCAAATTACATGTATGACGGCGGTGCACATGGTATGTACAGCACCGATTACATTAATATTGATAGCCGAAAAAAAGCCGTTATCGACTTAAATACGTTGGTAAATAAAGATAAACAGAACCAATTAAAAGAATTACTGTGGAAATCATATCTCGCTTATACTAATAACGATAATTCAGACATACCGTTTACCGAAAAACAGGATTTCGATATCTCACAACAATTCTATTTCAGCTCTGAAGGCGTAAATTTCGTTTATCCGCCTTATGCCCTAGGCTCCTTTGCGGAAGGCGAAATAACCTTATCTATCAGCTGGTCTGACGCTAAAAACATCATTAATAAAGACTATCTTCGAGAAGGTTTTACTATACAGGAGTAAAACCAAACGAAATAAAGCAAAAAGTGCGGTAAATTTTACCGCACTTTTTTTGTATTTGAGTGAATTTTAAAAATTATAAAACCCGACGTGATTGCGTATAGGTTCTTGACCAGTAACCGTCGTCTAACGAGCTAATTGTTACGCCTTCTTTTGTACTGGAATGCATAAAGCGGTTACCGCCCAAATACACGCCTACATGACGATTACCTCGGAAAAAAACTAAATCGCCTTGCTTCAATTCGCTTTTCTGAATTTTCTTACCGACGGAACGCTGTTCGGATGTGGAGCGCGGTAAATCAATACCAAACGCAGTGGAAAAGGCTTCTTGCATAAATGCGGAACAATCAATACCGCGTGTTGTCGTACCGCCCAAGCGATAGCGGGTACCTGCCCACGCACTATAGACTTGCATTAATTTCTTATTATTAATCTGCGCATTTTTGGTTGAATGAATTGAATTGGAACGCACATCATATTGTGGTTTATTGGTTTTTAAAGAACCGATTAATTCGGTTAACTGAGTATCATTTGTTTCATCCGCCGAGGGATAAACTGCGGCATCCAGCCTGGAAGAGTTAGAGCAAGCGGTCATTACCAGCGCTGCCGTAACTAGCAAAAATTTCTTAATCATCATACTAAAATTGGTTACTTAAACTATAAACGGGATAATCCTACCTAAATTACGCACCAATTACCAGCTTTAATTCATATTTATGCAAATTTATCTGTATTTTTGTGAATAAAATCACATTTTTATGCATTTTATTCAATAAAAAAGCCTTTCTATTAATATAAGAAAGGCTTTTAAGCTATTAAGCGATATTATTTTTTCTTCGCTTTCGGATTTGGCAAGTCTGTCACAGACCCTTCGAATACCTCTGCGGCAAGACCGACAGATTCATGTAAAGTCGGGTGAGCATGAATAGTTAAAGCGATATCTTCCGCGTCACATCCCATCTCGATAGCAAGGCCGATTTCGCCTAACAATTCACCGGCATTTGTACCTACAATCGCACCACCTAAAATACGATGTGAATCTTTATCGAAAATCAGTTTGGTCATACCGTCCGCACAATCCGACGCGATTGCACGACCGGAGGCGGCCCACGGGAATGTCGCCACTTCGTAATTTAAGTTTTCCGCTTTACATTCTTTCTCCGTTTTACCGACCCAAGCCACTTCAGGTTCGGTATAAGCAATTGACGGAATCACTTTCGGATCGAAATAATGTTTTTTACCTGCGATAACTTCAGCGGCAACATGACCTTCATGCACACCTTTATGAGCAAGCATAGGTTGACCGACAATATCACCAATCGCAAAAATATGCGGTACATTGGTACGCATTTGTTTATCAACATTGATAAAACCGCGATCAGTTACTTCGATACCCGCTTTTTCGGCACCGATTAATTTACCGTTCGGCGTACGACCGATAGCAACCAACACCGCATCATAAACTCGGGTTTCAACCTTACCGTCTTTGGCTTCCATGGAAACATGAATACCGTCTTCTTTCGCTTCCACCGTAGTTACTTTTGTTTCTAACAATAAATTGAATTTTTGTTCGATACGTTTAGTAAAGATTTTAACAATATCTTTATCCGCAGCAGGAATCACTTGATCAAACATTTCAACCACATCAATTTGCGAACCTAATGCGCTATAAACGGTACCCATTTCTAAACCGATGATACCGCCGCCCATAACCAATAAGTTTTTCGGCACTTCACGCAATGCAAGGGCATCAGTTGAATCCCAAACTCGCGGATCTTCATGAGGAATAAACGGTAATTGAACCGGTCGGGAACCCGCTGCAATAATAGCGTTATCGAATTTAATCGTGGTCGGGTTACCTTCGCGATCTTTAGCCACTAAAGTATGGCTGTCGGCAAATTCCGCCAAACCTTCGACAACAGTAACCTTACGCATTTTCGCCATGCCCGCTAAGCCGCCGGTTAAACGGCCTACTACTGCATTTTTGCCTTCGCGTACTTTATCTAAATCAATAGTAGGTTCGCCAAAAACAATGCCGTGATGTTCCACATGTTTTGCATCTTCAATCACTTTTGCTACATGTAATAACGCTTTAGAAGGGATACAACCAACATTTAAACACACACCGCCTAAAGTCGAATAACGTTCGACCAATACGGTTTCAAGACCAAGGTCCGCACAACGGAACGCCGAAGAATAACCTGCAGGGCCTGCACCAAGCACCACAACTTGAGTTTTAATTTCTTTGCTCATATTTTTACCTATATAAGAGCAGGCTGATTTGCCCGCCAAAGTAACTGGTAAACAGAGGGAATTCCCTCTTTACGAAAATCTGCAAGTGCGGTCAAAATTTTGAAAATTTCCACCGCACTTTTCTCATTCGACTACATCACTAGACGACGTAAATCGGATAATACACCATTAATATAACTAATAAAACGCGCACCGTCCGCACCGTCAATTACACGGTGGTCGAAAGATAACGATAACGGCAACATTAAGCGAGGCATGAACTCTTTGCCGTTCCATACCGGCGCCATTTCGGATTTAGATACGCCTAAAATCGCTACTTCCGGCGCATTTACAATCGGTGCGAAGTGGGTTGTACCCAAACCGCCGATACTTGAAATGGTAAAACAGCCGCCTTGCATATCCGATGCGGTTAATTTACCGTCACGGGCTTTTTTCGACACTTCCATTAATTCGCGGGAAAGTTCGATAATGCCTTTTTTGTTCACGTCTTTAAATACAGGCACCACTAAGCCGTTTGGCGTATCCACGGCAACACCGATGTTTACATATTTTTTCAATGTTAATCGTTGACCGTCTTCGGAAATCGAGCTGTTGAAACGCGGATAGGCTTCTAATGCTTTCGCCGCCGCTTTCATAATAAATACCACCGGAGTAATTTTCACACCCAGTTTTTGTTTTTCCGCTAACACATTTTGTTCTTTACGGAATGCTTCTAAATCGGTGATATCCGCACGATCAAAATGGGTAACATGAGGAATCATCACCCAGTTACGGTGTAAATTCGCGCCTGAAATTTTATTAATACGGGTTAATTCAATTTCTTCCACTTCACCGAATTTACTGAAATCAACTTTCGGCCATGGTAATAAACCTAAGCCGGCACCGCTTGCCGCACCGGTTGATGCAGTCGCACCGCTTTCAAGAGCTTTAAGCGCGTTTTTCACATATTCCTGAACGTCTTCTTTTAAGATACGACCTTTACGCCCCGTACCTTTTACTTTATCCAGATTTACGCCGAATTCACGGGCTAAACGACGAACAACCGGCGTTGCATGCGCATAGCTTGCGCTAGTCGCAATTGAATCCTGATTCACAGGAGCAAGAGATTGTGCCGGAGCCGCTTGTGGCGCAGGTGCCACTGGAGCCGATGCCGCTTGAGCCGGTGCCGCCGCTTGAACTGCAGGCGCGCTACCCGCCACGTCAAAACGCATAATCAATGAACCGGTAGAAACTTTGTCACCGGATTTCACTAAAATTTCTTTTACCACGCCGGCAAACGGCGCAGGTACTTCCATTGACGCTTTGTCGCCTTCCACCGTAATTAATGACTGTTCTTCCGCAACGCTGTCACCGACTTTAACCATAATCTCGGTAACATTCACTTCGTCACCGCCGATATCCGGTACATTTACATCCTGAACGGCACTTGCCGCCGGAGCCGCTTGAACAGTGGTCGCAGGTGTTTCAGCCGCAGGCGCACCACCGCCCGCTACTTCAAATTTCATGATAAGCGAACCGGTAGAAACCTTATCGCCTTCTTTGATTAAAATTTCTTTCACCACACCCGCTTGTGGTGCAGGCACTTCCATTGAGGCTTTATCGCCTTCAACATTGATAATTGATTGTTCTTCCGCAACGCTGTCGCCGACCTTAACCATAATCTCGGTAACATTTACTTCGTCGGAACCGATATCAGGCACATGAATTTCGATCACAGCGCTTGTAGTTGGTGCCGCCGCAGGCTCTACCGCCGCCGCTTGAGGTGCAGAGGCAGGTGCGGAATCCGCTGATTCTAAAACAAACATAGGTGAACCGGTTGTAACCTTGTCACCTACTTTCACTAAAATTTCTTTTACTACGCCCGCTTCCGGAGACGGCACTTCCATTGAGGCTTTGTCGCCTTCAACATTGATGATTGATTGTTCTTCTGTAACTGTATCACCAACTTTCACCATTACTTCGGTAACGGTAACTTCATCAGCACCAATATCTGGAATTTGAATTTGTTTTGACATATTTATCATCCTTCGTAAGGTGGGCATGTTTGCCCACCATAAAATTTGATGTGTCGATCAAATTAAAAATATGAGTTTTTTGACCGCACTTTGGTGGGCTTACAAGCCCACCCTACCATCTATAATTATGCGTATAACGGGTTAATACGATCTACATCTAAACCGAATTTCGCAATAGCATCGGCAACAACTTGTTTTTCCAGTTTGCCTTGTTTTGCTAATTCGTTTAATGCGGCAACCACGACATAATGCGCATCCACTTCAAAGTGTTCACGCAAGTTTTCACGGCTGTCCGAACGACCGAAACCGTCAGTACCCAACACGTGATAGCTTTGTGCGGGAATAAACGCACGAACCTGTTCCGCATAAAGTTTCATGTAGTCGGTTGCGGCAACCGCAGGTTTATCGCTCATTACTTGCGCAATATAAGGAACACGTTGTGTTTCTGTCGGATGTAATAAATTCCAACGAGCCACGTCGGCACCTTCACGCGCCACTTCAGTAAATGAAGGCACACTGAATACATCGGAAGCGATACCATAGTCATCGGCAAGAATTTGAGCCGCTTGACGAACGTGACGTAAAATCGCACCGGAACCCATCAATTGGATTGCCGCTTCGCCTTTACCTACGGTTTCGAATTTATAGATACCTTTGCGGATACCCTCTTCAACACCTGCAGGCATTGCCGGCTGATCATAAGTTTCGTTTAATGTGGTGATGTAATAGAACACGTCTTCTTGTTTTTCACCATACATACGGTTAATACCGTCCTGCATAATTACCGCAACTTCGAAAGCGAATGCCGGGTCATAAGATACGCAGTTAGGAATAACGCCGGCTTGAATATGGCTATGACCGTCCTCATGTTGTAAGCCTTCACCGTTTAAGGTAGTACGACCGGAAGTACCGCCGATCATGAAACCGCGCGCTAATTGGTCGCCCGCCGCCCACATCATATCGCCCACACGTTGGAAACCAAACATTGAGTAATAAATGAAGAATGGGATCATCGGTAAATTATTTACAGAGTAAGAGGTTGCCGCCGCTAACCAAGAAGCGGTCGCACCTAACTCATTGATACCTTCTTGCAATACCTGACCGTCTTTCGCTTCGCGATAGTAAGCCACTAATTCTTTATCCGAAGGTACATAGTTTTGACCGTGCGGATTATAGATACCCACTTGACGGAATAAACCTTCCATACCGAAAGTCCGAGCCTCGTCGGCAATGATCGGCACAATTTGTTTACCGATATCTTTATTTTTCAATAAGGTATTTAATACGCGAACAAACGCCATTGTGGTTGAAATCGCACGAGGTTGCTCTTCTAATAATTGAGAGAAATCTTCTAATGCGGGTACTTTAAACTCAGTCGTAAATTTAGGCAGACGAGCCGGTACATAACCGTTTAATGCGGCACGGCGTTCATGTAAATATTTGCTTTCTTCCGAATCCGGCGCAAAAGTAATATATTCATAATTATCAATTTGCTCATCAGTAAGCGGAAGATCAAAGTGGTTACGGAAGCTCTTAAGGCTTGCGTGAGACATTTTTTTAGTTTGGTGCGCAGTATTTTTACTTTCCGCTTCAGGAATTTTATAACCTTTTACCATTTGCGCTAAAATAACTACCGGTTTATCGGATTTTTTCGCGCGGGCAAGTGCGGCAAACATTTTTTCCGTATCATGACCGCCACGACGTAACGCCCAGATTTCATCATCAGTCATATCCGCAACTAATGCGGCGGTTTCAGGATAACGACCGAAGAAATGTTCACGAATATAAGCGCCGTTTTTTGATTTGAAGGTTAAATAATCACCGTCCACAACTTCCATCATTAACTTCGTTAATTTACCTGAAGTGTCTTTTGCAAATAACTTATCCCAGCCGGTCGCCCACATGACTTTAATTACTTCCCAACCGGCACCGAAGAATAAACCTTCTAATTCCTGAACAATTTTACCGTTACCGTTAACCGGACCGTCTAAACGTTGTAAGTTACAGCTGATAACGAAAATTAAGTTATCCAAACCTTCGCGAGCGGCTAAGGTTAACGCGCCTTTTGACTCGATTTCATCCATTTCGCCGTCGCCTAAGAATGCGTAAACGGTTTGATCCGTCGTATCTTTTAAGCCGCGGTTATTTAAATATTTTAAGAAACGCGCATTATAAATGGCATTAACAGGACCTAAACCCATAGATACTGTTGAAAATTGCCAGAAATCAGGCATTAATTTAGGATGCGGATAAGAAGAAAGCCCGTTAGCTTTCGCTTCCTGACGGAAATTATCCATTTGTTCCTGAGAGATGCGGCCTTCAACAAAAGCTCGAGCATAAATACCAGGCGCGGCATGGCCTTGGAAAAAGACTAGGTCACCACCATTTTTCTCGGTTGCGGCTTTAAAGAAATGATTGAAGCAAACTTCATAAATACTTGCCGCAGATTGATAAGTTGAAATATGACCGCCTAATTCGAGGTCTTTTTTCTGCGCACGTAAAACCATCATTAAAGCATTCCAGCGAATTGCTGAGCGGACACGACGTTCGATAGAAAGGTTACCAGGATACGGAGGTTGCTCTGAAGGCGGAATCGTATTCACATATTCTGTCGTCGCACCCGTTGGCAGAGCAACGGATTTGCTGCGAGCGTGTTGCATTAACTCTTCAATAATAAACTGAGCTCTTTCTACACCTTCTTCACGAATAATAGAATCGATCGCCAATAACCAATCACTGGTTTCGATTGGATCTACGTCATTAATCATTTGTGACATAGTCTTTTCCTTTTAAGTTAGTTAATAGTTATGTTTATTCACCTTCAATAACAACCCAAAGGCAAATCTAAACACGGCTTGGAGCTTGAGATAATTTTGACCTTATTTATATTAACCAAATAATTTAGATTAAACCATGTGCAAAAGGACAAAAAACTCAATTAAATTTTTAAAATGCATAGTCAAATTAAGACTTTACATTTTTTTAACAAATCAAGTAAATTTTATTAAATTTTTTGAGAAAAAGATAGCAAAAATTCTAAATTCTGCCGAAGAAATAATCATTTGTTACGAAAAAGTACGATCTAGATCAATTTTTAAAATTGAAATGTTACAAACATCTAAATCATTATTATTTTGTTAGTTGGAAGGCTTTTATTATCCGATAATTGCAGCACAACATTTGATTTGTTGTGATGCCAAGCATGCCGTGAAAATTTATATCACCGGAAAATAGAAAAAACAAAACCCGAGCAATGCCCGGGTTTTATCAGGAATATCTAACCTAAAGATTAGAAGAATACACGTAAACCTACACCGAATGTGTTGTCTTTTTCAGTTTCTGCATTTGCAAATTTAGTACGTGTATGTGCATATTCAATGTAAGGCACTACATTTTTATGTAATCTATAGTCGATACCAGCTGTATATTGATTTCGAATCGCTGCAGTATAATCGGCATCATCCGCTTTAGCATCTAAACGTTCCCATTGAACATATAAGCGTGATTCAGGGATAACACGATAACCTGCGTCTAATAAGATATAATTACCTTTAGCATCATCTACAATACCTGCCTCTCTCGCTAAGCTTACTTGACCTACTGTACCAAAGTAACCTGTTTCAAATTTAGTACGATAGTTAACATAACTTAAAGCTGCATCGAACGGACCATAGTTATATCCTGCGTGTAAACCCCATTGAGTTTTCTTCACGCCGGTTTCAGAACCGAAACCTTCATAACGGTCTTGGCTATATAATGCTTTTAAGTTGTAAGCATGTTCACCAATTGCATTGTGATAGAATAAAACCGCGGCATAACCATTTTTATAGTTACCATCATTTGTAACATCTAGTTTATCAGAATCACCGAATAGGTAATCTAAACCGAAGCTAAATCCGTTCCATTCCGCTGATTTGAATTTTACAGATTTATCGGAACGAGTTGTTAATGGGCTTAATGAAGCACTTGTATAATATGCGGCATCGTCTAAGAAGTCATCAGAGTTAGTATTTTGACGACCGAAGCTTAACGCACCGATATCTACATGTTTAATACCTGCATATAATTCACGAGTTGTCGGATCACCAAAATCACTGTCTGAACCTTTTTGTGCAGTTTTATACGCTTCTTCTTCGAAACGGATTTGATAGCCGGCAAATGCTGATAAGCCGTTACCTAAATCTTGGCTTGCTTTAACATAAACACGTGAACCGTCATTTTTTAAGTCGCCGCGGTTGTCATCGCCAACACGACCTAAAAACGCGCGGAATGAACCGCTTAATTCTACTTTAGCACCGTCTTGTTCATAAACGGTTGCTGCTGTTGCTGGAACTGCCATAGCTGCTGTTGTTGCCGCTACTGCTAATGCTACTAATGTCTTTTTCATAATTTAATTCCTTTTCAGAATTTGTTTATTATTCAGATTGAACTTTCTCGAAAATGAAAAGTCAAACCTTGCTCTCTAAGCGGTTAAGATCTTGCCAAAGAATATTTTATCCGTCAATAGCGTTTTTCTCATCAAATTACAAATTAGTGACCCAGATCACAGTTTTATGTGAAACTTTTCCAAATTTTGAAATACATTTATAATTCAAAAACTTATATATATCAACAAGATAAACTGCCGACTTATAGCATTTAGCTGAATCGTAAAAGCTGGACAAAAATCGTACAAAAAATACGCAAACGATTTCCTTTATTTTATTTATTTGCCCTGCTTGCATGGATTAATAAAATAACCTACTATATTTATCAACTATTTTATATTGTTATTTAAAGGACAAAAATGATGAAATCCGAGCTTATTTGCTATAAAAAATTGCCTGTTTGGAACAAAAATTCACTGCCGAAAATGTTTCAGGAAAAACACAATACCAAAGCAGGCACTTGGGGAAAATTAACGGTTTTACAAGGTAAATTAAAATTCTATACGCTGGATGAAGACGGCTCTATAGTAAACGAACATATTTTCTCCGCTAATACGGATACCCCTTTTGTTGAGCCGCAACAATGGCACAAAGTTGAAGCGCTTTCCGACGATTTAGAATGCTATTTGGAATTTTATTGCACAAAAGAAGATTATTTCGGCAAAAAATATAATATGACGGCAACCCACAGCGATGTACTGAAAACCGCTAAAATAATTACACCCTGTAAAGTGCTGGATTTAGGTTGCGGTCACGGACGAAATTCGCTTTATTTGGCACTGAAAGGCTATGATGTGACATCTTGGGATCATAATGCAGCCAGTATTGCCTTTTTAGCCGATACCGCCGCGAAAGAAAATCTGCAAATTCAGACCGCAGTTTACGATATAAACAATGCAAATATTCAAGAAAATTATGATTTTATTCTCTCTACGGTGGTATTTATGTTTTTAGACCGAGAAGCCGTACCAGCGATTATTGATAATATGCAAAAACACACGAATACGGGTGGTTATAATTTAATTGTTGCGGCGATGTCCACTGAGGAAGTGCCTTGCCCAATTCCTTTCGATTTTACTTTTGGCGAAAACGAATTGAAAAATTATTATCAGGGCTGGGAGTTTGTGGAATATAACGAAAACATAGGAGAATTACACAAAACCGATGAAAACGGCAATCATTATAAAATGAAGTTTGTGACCATGTTGGCGAAAAAAGTTAAATAATCGTTTGTGTCCCCCCCTCAGTCACTACGTGACAGCTCCCCCAGCTTCGTGGGGGAGCGATATTTTGCCTATTACAATAGCGCTAATGTCATTCAGTTCATTCCCTCCCCCGCAAAGTCGGGGGAGCGATATTTTGCCTATTCCGATAGCGCTAATGTCATTCAGCCCATTCCCTCCCCTGCAAAGTCGGGGGGTGGTGCCTGAAAGGCGGAGGGGGAAAAATTCCTACCCCCTCAGTCACTGCGTGACAGCTCCCCCAGCTTCGTGGGGGAGCGAAATGAAGGTTGTTTAGTTGAATTCTCCGGTCACAGCTCCCCCCATAAAGGGGGAGCAAAATGTGGATGTAATATCAGGTTATGCCTTGTGCCCTTTTTACCATCTTTGAAAAAACTTACAATAGGATAATTTCACAAAGAAGCCAGCCCATTTTTATTGAACAACTTTTCGTTCCCCCACGAAGCTGGGGGAGCTGTCACGCAGTGACTGAGGGGGGGGGGGGGAAATATGCAGTGACTGAGGAAAAAAAAAAACAGTAACCAAAGGAAAAACAAACTCGAAAATTAAAATTCGCCCGTTAACTCATACCAAATTTTATCTAACACACTATCTAATTCCCGTTTGATTTCATAATTGGTAAATCGAATAACTCTGAAGCCTTTTGATTTTAAATAAAAAGTTCGTTTCTCATCGTAAACTAATGCTGAAGGCTGGAAATGTTGTTCACCGTCAATTTCAATAATCAATTTGGCTTTATAACAAATAAAATCAACAACATAAGGTGCAATAACTGCCTGTTTTCTAAAATGAAAGCCGGCTAGTTGTTTCTTTCGTAAATGATACCAAAGGATTGATTCTTCTTCCGTGAGATTTTTCCTTAATTTTAGGGCAAATTCTTTTAATTCCATTGTTACTCCGATTTTAAGTTTGGAGTAATCAATGTAAAAAAAGATTGAGTTTATATACAATTCCTTTTAGAAAAATGGAACTCAGATCGCAAACAGTAAATTTACATCACCGAAACCGCTTTGATTTGTGCGTAAACCGATTGGCCGATTTGGAGCTGTAATTCTTCCGCCGCCCATGTGCTGACGCTTGCCCAGATTTCATCTTTACCTAAAGCTATTTTCACATCTACTTGGTTACCTTTCGGCAAAAGTGTAATGATTTTACCGGATAAAATATTGCGGATACTTGTTTTTTCGGGGACGGTTAGCATAATTGATACATCAGTGCTGCGAATACAAATTCTCACGGTTTTACCTTCGTCCCCGTTAAGTAGTTTCACCCATAATTGTTGTTCGCCAAGCAAAAGTGCGGTCATTTTATAGGAAAAATTATGGCTTAAAATCGGTAAAGAAAGCACCGCACTTTTCTGTCCTTGTTCTTGCCAAGGTTCGAATAACGGGCTTTGCCATAAATTTTCCAAGCTATCAAATGCCGCAACCTTTCCTTCATCCAATAGAACAACAAAATCCGCTAAGCGAAATAATTCGTCGAGACTGTGCGTTACGTAAAGAATCGGGATATTAATTTCCTGCGATAGTTTTTCCAGATAAGCAAGCAGTTCTCGTTTGCGGGGCAAATCCAAAGCGGACAGCGGTTCATCCATTAAAAGCATTTCCGGGTTGCTCAATAATGCCCGCCCGATTGCCACCCGCTGTTTTTCGCCGCCGGACAACGTGAGCGGATAACGCGCCAGCAAATGCTCAATACCTAATAACCGTACTATTCGGTTAAATTCCTGTTGGTTAAACCGCTTGATTCCGTAACATAAATTGCCTTTTACGCTGTAATGCGGAAATAAACGGGCGTCTTGAAAAACATAGCCGATATTGCGCTGATTAGGCGCAAGGCAGATGTTATTTGCGGTATCAATTAAAGTGCGGTCATTTAGACGAATATTTCCTTCGTCCGGATGAATCAAGCCGCTTACCAGATTAATTAATGAAGACTTACCGGAACCCGAAATCCCGAAAATACCGGTAATGCCTTGCCCGGGAATAGTTAATCGCGCATTAAGGACAAGCTGCCCCAGGCGTTTTTTTACATTAATTTCTAACATCAATTTGCCCCAATTTTGTTTGTGTACGTTTAGCGAGCCATTCGGATAATAATAAAGAAATTAACGAAATAAATATGGCGACAATACAAAGTCTTGCCGCCGAAGATTCCGCCCCCGGCGTTTCAATAAAGGAATACATGGCAAGCGGAATGGTTTGAGTAACATTAGGGATATTCGATACAAAAGTGATGGTTGAACCGAATTCGCCCAGCGAACGGGCAAAACCGAGAATCACGCCGGCTAATACGCCGGGCAATGCCAAAGGCAAAGTAACGGTAAAGAAAACACGCCATGAAGAGGCGCCAAGAGTACGGGCGGCTTGCTCTAATTTAAAATCGACACTTTCTAACGCCAACCGAATCGAGCGCACGACCAGGGGGAAAGCCACAATCGCCGAAGCTAATGCGGCGCCGTACCAACTGAAGCCAAAACTGAAATCGAACCATTGCAATAAATAGCGTCCGATAATGCCGTTGCGCCCCATGCTTATCAGCAGCAAATAACCGATTACCACAGGCGGCAGCACTAAAGGAAGATGGATAATACCGTTGACCAGCGATTTTCCCCAGAAATTCTTCCGCGCCAGCAACCAGGCGACAAAAATAGCAAAAGGCAAACTACAACAGATCGCAACCACGGCAACTTTAATGCTTAGCCGAATGGCATTAATTTCATTCGGTGAAAATTGAAAATAATTAATTAATGAGCTCAACATAAAAGATATTTTTATAAAATAAGCGGCGTTAAATTTACGCCGCATAATAAAGCCATTATCCGGATAAATCTATTTAGCTGAAAAACCAAATTTCTCAAATACGGTTTTCGCCTTGTCGGATTTCAGATAATTAAAAAATGCTTTGCTTTCCTGATTATCTTTATTTTTGACAATTACCGCAGGATATTCCACCGGCGGGTGAGATTCTGCCGGGAAAATCGCCACCACTTTCACTTTTTGGCTGATTGCCGCATCAGTGGCATACACCACGCCTAGAGGCGATTCGCCCTGTTCCACTAAACGCAAGGCATCACGCACATTTTTAGCCCGGGCTAATTTATTTTCCAGTGCCGCCCATTGATTTAAATAGGTAAACGCAGTTTTTGCATAAATTCCCGCCGGCACGTGATCGGGATCACCAACGGATAAATAGGTTTTATCTAATGCCGTTTGCCATTTGTCGTTAGTGAGATCAACTTTTTCTATTTTGCTTGTTTTGGGAGCAATCATAACTAATTTATTGCCCACTAAATCCACACGTGAATCTTTGACAATTTCATCTTTTTCCGCCAGAAAATCCATCCATTTCTGATCTGCGGAAATAAAAATATCTGCCGGCGCACCTTCCGTAATTTGGCGAGCCAGTACGGAAGACGAGGCAAAAGAAAACACAATGTCTTCATTAGGATTTACTTTTTTATAATCCGAGGCGACTTCTTCCAGAGCGTTGGTCATGGAGGCGGCGGCAAATACCGTAACTTTAGCTTCCGCAAATAAAGAAACGGCGCAACTTAACGTTAAGCCGATAAAGATATTTTTGATTTTAGACATGATTAACTCCTATGTGTTTTCGCTATTTATCCAATTATATAATGAACAAAAAAATAAAAGCTACATTAAAATTTCACTTTCTATTAAAATACCTAAAAAGGTTCAGTCAAACGGAATAAAATACGATGGATAACACAGAAATTCTGCTTACTATAAAATTACACCAACGATTATTTGTTGACCCGAAACGTATCCGTTTATTAAAAGAAATCGCCCATTGCGGCTCCATCAATCAAGCGGCAAAAAACGCCAAAGTAAGCTACAAAAGTGCCTGGGATCATCTGGAAGCCATGAACGCCATTAGCCCGAAGCCATTGCTGGAACGCAATATCGGCGGTAAAAACGGTGGTGGTACACAACTAACCAATTACGCCCGGCGCCTTTTGCAACTCTATGATTTGCTTGAAAAAACACAAGAAAAAGCCTTTCAGATTCTGCAGGATGAAAGCATTCCGTTAAATAATCCGCTTTCCGCCACCGCCCGGTTTTCATTACAAAGCAGCGCCCGTAACCAATTTTTCGGCAAGGTCACAAAGCTTGAACTTAAAAACGGCCACTGCATGGTGTCAATTCAAATTGAAGGATTAAACCGGCCTTTAGTGGCGTCAATTACCGAAAAAAGTGCGGTACGTTTGGGCTTAGTTCCGGGCAAAGAAGTGATGTTGATGATAAAAGCGCCTTGGATCAAAACCCAACTTGAAGAACCCGTCGATAAAGAAAACCAATTTTTAGCCGAAGTTCGATCCGTTTCCGATAAAGGCAGTGAAAAAGAAATTATTTTATCTATCGGCGAAAATCCGGAATTCTGCGCCACCATTGAAAAAACCGTCGATGTCGCTGTTAACCAAAAGCGTTGGTTATATATCGACCCCGAACAAATCGTATTGGCAAGCTTATAATTTTATGAGGAAAGAATGGGAATCTGGACAAAAGACTATACCTTAAGCGAATTAAACCAAATAGGTGAACACTGCTCTGTCGCCCATTTAGCTATTCGGATTTCGGCAATAGAAGAAAATTGGATTGAAGCCACCATGCCGGTAGATCAGCGCACCAAACAGCCTTTCGGCTTATTAAACGGCGGACTTTCCGTGGCATTGGCGGAAACCTTAGGATCTATTGCCGGTAATTTATGTCTGCAAGAAGGGCAAGCCGCAGTAGGCGCCGAAATTAATGCAAGCCATCTGCGCCCCGCTACTTCCGGGCTGGTAACGGCAAGAGCAACGCCGGTAAAATTAGGCAAAACATTGCAGGTATGGCAAATAGATATTCGTAACGAACAAAATAAAGTTTGTTGTACTTCCCGACTTACTCTTTCTGTGATTAATAAAAATGAAAAGTAGCAAAACCGGTATTTTACTGGCTAATTTAGGTACGCCCGATACGCCTTCGCCTAAAGCAATCAGCCGTTATTTAAAAGAATTTCTGAGTGATCCCCGCGTGGTGGATCTGCCCCGCTGGAAATGGCTGCCGTTGCTCAATGGGATTATTTTGCCGATCCGTTCCAGACGTATTGCGAAAAATTATGGTGCGATTTGGACGGAACAAGGCTCGCCCCTATTTGCTATTACGCAAAAGCAAAAGGCATTATTAACCGAATTTTTTCAGCAACGACAGCAAAATGTGATAATCGAGATCGGCATGACTTACGGGAATCCGTCAATGCAATATGCGATAGATAATTTAATTGAGCAAAAAGTAGATAAAATTATCGTTTTGCCGCTATACCCGCAATATAGTAGCACGACAACAGCACCGGTTTTTGATGTGTTTGCTCAAGCTTTAAAACGCCACCGCCATATTGTACCTTTTGAATTTATTCATTCTTATCATTTGGATGAAAATTATATTGAGGCCTTAGTCAAAAGTATAAAAGTGCGGTTAAAAAATGACGAATTTTTGCTTTTTTCTTTCCATGGCATTCCAAAACGTTATGAACAAGAAGGTGATTTTTATCGTCCGCAATGCGAACAAACCGCTCAAGCGGTGGTGCAAAAATTAGGGCTTAAGAAAGAGCAATGGCGGCTTTGTTTTCAATCCCGTTTCGGTTCCGAGCCATGGTTGCAACCTTATACGGATAAATTTTTAGAAACCGCGGCACAGCAAGGCATAACTAAACTTGCGGTAATTTGCCCCGGTTTTTCAGCGGATTGTCTGGAAACCCTTGAGGAAATTAAAGAAGAAAACAAACGGATTTTTCTCGCCCATGGAGGCGAAAGTTATCATTATATTCCGGCACTCAATGATTCGCCGGAACATATTGCCTGTTTGGGGAATTTGCTGTTAAAGCGAATGACAATCTGATAAAAGTGCGGTTAGAATTTAAAAAGTTTTTTCATTTGCCCCCTCAGTCACTACGTGACAGCTCCCCCAGCTTCGTGGGGGAGCGAAATTTTTGCCGTATTTTGATAACGCCAACGCCATTTCAGTCCATTTCCTCCCGCAACGTCGGGGGAGGTGCCTGAAAGGCAGAAGGGGGAATTTCTACCCCTGTAGTGGTAGACTAATTCCGCAGTCCTCAATAAGTGATAAAATAACATCACAAATGAGGAAATATTATGAGAAGAACATTTAGCGCAGAATATAAAGCTGAAGCAGTAAAATTAGTGACTGAACGAGGATATTCAGTTTCTCAAGCTTGCCGAGAGTTAGGTGTGGGTGAAACAGCACTTCGTCGCTGGATAAGTCAAGTTCAAGCGGAGCAACAAGGTTACGTTTTAGCTGGTTCAAAGCCAATTAGCCCAGAACAACAACGAATTCGAGAACTTGAAAATCGTATTAAAGAACTTGAAGAAGATAAGGCCATTTTAAAAAAGGCTACAGCGATTTTAATGTCACTCGAAAACAAAAATACCAAGTCATTACGACGTTAAAATCGCGAGGAATCAACCGGTTATGTGAGCTATTTAGCGTGTCTGAAAGTGCTTACTACGCCCATTTGCGCACAGCCAAAAAGCCAGCGAAACACACAGCTTTAGCCGTTGAAATCAAGGCAATTTTTGATGCAAGCCGAAGTTCAGCAGGCAAACGAACGATTCAATCGCATTTGAAAGAGAAAGGTATTTTTGTGGGGTTGTATTTAATTCGTAAGTTAATGAATAAGCAAGGATTATTTAGTAAGCAACCGCAAAAATGGCGCAATCCTAGTAAAGGAAACAGTCAAGTTTTTGAGAATATACTAAGTCGAGAATTTACGCCTGATAGCCAAACGACCGTGCTATGTGGTGACACGACCTATATAAAAATCAATGGGATATGGTGCTATTTAGCAGTGGTAATTAATTTATTAAATCGTCAAGTCGTCGGTTGGAAGCTAAGTCGCTATCATGATAGTGAGCTGGTTAAAGATGCACTGAATCATGCGATGCTGAATATTGAACGCACGGAGCGAATGTTGTTCCATTCAGACCAAGGTAGTATTTATGGCAGTGAAATCTTTACTGATTCAGTTAAGAAACATGGGCTTACACAAAGTATGAGCCGTCGTGGTAACTGTTGGGACAATGCGCCGGTGGAGCGTTGGTTTCGAAGTTTTAAATATGAATGGATGCTGAAAGGTGGTTATAGTGATTTTGAAAGTGCTGTAAATGATGTGAGAGAATATGTGATGTATTATAATCACATTCGCCCACATAGCTATAATCAAGGTCTATCTCCGATTTTAGCAAAAACAACTTATCGGAGACTGTTAAATTAGTTGACCACTACACCCCTCAGTCACTGCGTGACAGCTCCCCCAGCTTCATGGGGGAGCGATATTTTGCCTATTCCGATAGCGCTAATGCCATTCAGTCCGTTCCCTCCCCCGCAAAGTCGGGGGAGGTGCCTGAAAGGCGGAGGGGGAATTTCTACCCCCTCAGTCACTGCGTGACAGCTCCCCCAGCTTCGTGGGGGAGCGATATTTTGCCTATTCCGATAGCACTAACAGACTTATTCCACATACAACAAAGGAAAATAGCGATGAAATTTGAAACCCAATGTCTACACGCAGGTTACAGCCCTAAAAACGGTGAGCCGCGCGTCCAACCTATTGTGCAAAGTACCACTTATACTTATGACAGCGCCGAATCTATCGGTAAATTATTTGATTTGCAGGAAGCGGGCTTTTTCTATACCCGTTTGGCAAATCCGACTACCAATGCGGCGGAAGAAAAACTTGCCGCATTGGAGGGCGGTGTGGCGGCACTTTGTACCGCATCCGGACAAGCGGCAACTTTTTATGCGCTAATGAATTTAGTTGAATCCGGTGATCACTTCATCTCAACCACAAATATTTACGGCGGAACATATAATCTGTTCGCTCATACTTTCCGTAAAATGGGCGTTGAAGTCACCTTTGTTAATCAAGACGATAACTTGGACGAATTAAGAAAAGCGATTCGTCCGAATACAAAAGCGGTATTCGGCGAAACCATTTCGAACCCGACTTTACGGGTGCTGGATATTGAAAAATTTGCCGCGCTTGCACAGGCGGCAAATGCGCCTTTAATTATTGACAATACTTTTGCCACACCTTATTTCTGTCGCCCTTTTGAATATGGCGCCAATATCGTTGTGCATAGTACGTCGAAATATTTAGACGGTCATGCCGTTGCATTAGGCGGAGCGATTATAGACGGCGGTAATTTTAATTGGGAGCAAGAAAAATTCCGCCAATTCAGCCAACCGGACATCACTTATCACGGCTTGGTTTATACCCGGACTTTCGGCAAAGCGGCGTATGCGGTGAAAGCGCGTGTACAGCTTATGCGCGATCTGGGTGCGACACCGGCTCCGCAAAACAGTTTTTTACTTAATTTAGGCATGGAAACCTTACCGCTGCGTATGAAACAGCACTACGCCAATGCACAAGCGGTAGCGGAATGGTTGGAACGACATCCGATGGTTGAGCGCGTGAATTATCCCGGTTTGGCAAGCTCCAAAGATTATGAGCTCAAACAAAAATATATGCCGAACGGGCTTTGCGGCGTGCTTTCTTTCGAATTGAAAGGCGATAAACAAACGGCGATGAAATGGCTCGACTCATTACAAATTATTTCCCGTGAAGTGCACGTTGCCGATATTCGCAGCTGCGCATTGCACCCGGCAACTTCGACCCACCGCCAATTGAGCGATGAAGAAATGCGAGCCGCCAATATCACCCCGGGATTTATCCGTTTATCAATCGGCATTGAAAATCCGGAAGATTTATTAGCCGATTTACAAAATGCATTTGATCAAATTAAATAACAGAGAGGATATTATGGCAATCAGCAAACAAGACGTACTTGAAGCGTTTAAATTTCGTTCCGCCTGCCGCTACTACGACCCTGCGAAAAAAATCAGCAAAGAAGACATGGACTATATTTTAGAATTAGCCCGCTTGTCGCCAAGTTCCGTCGGTTCCGAACCTTGGAAATTCGTGGTACTGCAAAATCCGGTTATTCGTGAAAAAATCAAACCGGTAACCTGGGGCATTAAACATCCGATGGATGAAATGAGCCATTTAGTGGTTATTCTCGCCAAGAAAAACGCCCGTTACGATTCCGATTTTTCCGTACGTCCTTGGAAAAACGCGGTTTAACGCCGGAGCAAATGGAAGCTACCCTTGCCCGCTATAAATCCTTCCAAACCGATGACATAAAGGTACTCGAAAGTGACCGCGCTTTATTTGATTGGTGCAGCAAACAAACCTATATCGCGTTAGCCAATATGATGACCGGTGCGGCGATGATCGGCATTGATTCCTGCCCGATTGAAGGCTTTAATTATGCGGAAGTAAACCGTATTTTAGCGGAAGAAGGCTTATTTGATGCCGATGAATACGGCGTGTCTTGCATGGTGACATTCGGTTACCGCGCCAAAGAAATTACGAAAAAATATCGTAAACCGGCGGAAGATGTGATTGAGTGGATTGAATAATCTATAAAGTGCGGTGAAAATTTTTAAAATTTTGACCGCACTTTTTTCCGGATCCGATTACAGCAACAATGCCGAACCCCATTTGATAATATCAAAGAAGAATTTGTTGTCTTCCGTGCCTACTTTGTTCGCATTGGATGTTCCGCCCGTAGTATTCGTATCCTCAACCATGGCTGAAATACGCTGACCTTTCACCACCGCCAGATCTTCGCGGGCTTTAATTCTTAAGGTATTGCATTGGGCTGTAGTTAGTTCGTCAAGCTTTGGTAACTCATCACTTTGTTTAAATTTTTTAAACTGATAAGTGGCGTAATCCATAGATTGTTGATCCGCCTCAATAATCTTTACCGCATCACTGCCAATTACATCTTCTAACGGATAGAAAAACACATATTGCGAATAAATATAGGAATCTTCTTTGGCAAAATGCTCTTGCTGAATACGGGTCAGATTCGGATAAATGCAACTTTCCGCCCGCTTGCCTAATGCAACCCATTGTTTTGCATCTTTATCGGATAATTGGTAATCCGCACCGGCAAATTGAGCGGGAATCGGTGCCTGTTCGGCGGCGCAGCCGGCCAACAACAATGCGACACCTGATAAAAAAACTTTATTTAACATATTATTCCTTATTAAAGGGCTGAAAAATCAATAAAGTGCGGTGAAAATTTTTAAAATTTCCACCGCACTTTTTTATAGGCTATTTTAATACGGTTTTTAATGCAGCGCCAATATCCGCAAGACTTTTCACACAAATAACGCCGGCGGACTGAAGAGCGGCGATTTTATCATCGGCAGTACCTTTGCCACCACTGATGATCGCCCCCGCGTGTCCCATGCGTTTACCTTTTGGCGCGGTAATGCCCGCAATATAGCTGACGACCGGTTTGGTCACGTGCGCTTTAATAAATTCCGCCGCTTCTTCTTCGGCTGAACCGCCGATTTCGCCAATCATGACAATCGCTTCGGTTTTCGGGTCTGCCTGATATAATTTTAAAATATCAATAAAATTAGAACCTGGAATCGGATCGCCGCCGATACCTACGCAAGCGGATTGACCAAAACCTTCATCGGTGGTTTGTTTTACCGCTTCGTAGGTCAGCGTACCGGAACGGGATACAATGCCGATACGTCCTTTTTTATGGATGTAACCGGGCATAATGCCGATTTTACATTCATCCGGCACAATAATGCCCGGACAGTTAGGCCCGATCATCACTACACCGCTTTCATCTAATTTTTGTTTCACTTGTAGCATATCCAAAGTCGGGATGCCCTCGGTGATACAAACAATGAGTTTCAAGCCTGCGGCAATAGCTTCTAAAATGGCATCTTTACAAAACGGCGCAGGCACATAAATGACGGTGGCTGTCGCCCCCGTTTGCTCTACCGCTTCTTTAACCGTATTAAATACGGGCAAACCCAAATGGATGCTGCCGCCTTTTCCCGGTGATACGCCACCGACTAATTTTGTACCGTATGCTAAGGCTTGTTCGCTGTGAAAGGTACCTTGTCCGCCGGTGAATCCCTGGCAAATTACTTTTGTTTCTTTATTAATTAAAATCGCCATTTTATTTTCCCTCTGCCGCGTTTACCACTTGTACCGCGGCATCCGTTAAACTGGTTGCGGCGATAATATTCAAACCGCTTTGCGCTAAAATTTCACGGCCTAACGGCGCATTATTTCCCTCTAAACGGACGACTACCGGCACGCTTACGCCGACTTCATTAACCGCCGCCACAATGCCTTCCGCGATAAGATCGCAACGAACAATGCCACCGAAGATATTGACTAAAATGGCTTTAACAGATTGGTCGGAAAGGATTATTTTAAAAGCTTCCGCTACCCGCTCTTTTGTGGTGCCGCCGCCCACATCAAGGAAGTTAGCCGGCTGTCCGCCGTGCAACTTCACAATATCCATGGTGCCCATGGCAAGCCCGGCGCCGTTAACCATACAGCCGATATTACCTTCAAGCGCCACGTAATTTAAATGCCATTGTTCGGCAGCCGCTTCTCTGGCGTCTTCCTGACTCGGATCACGCATTGCGTTCAGTTCCGGCTGGCGGTATAGGGCGTTGCCGTCCACCACGATTTTGGCATCTAAACAATGTAATTGATCATTGTCTAAAATAACCAACGGATTGATTTCCAACAGAGAAAGATCTTTTTCCACAAACATTTTGCCCAGTTGGCAGAAAATTTGTGCAAATTGCTGAATTTGTTTACCCTGTAAGCCAAGTTTGAAAGCAAGTTCGCGACCTTGATAAGGCATGGCGCCGACTAAAGGGTCAATGGGCATTTTATGTAACAAATGCGGTGTTTTTTCCGCCACTTCTTCTATATTCACGCCGCCTTCGGTAGAAACCATAAACACAATGCGCTGCGAACTGCGATCTAATACTGCACCCAAATAGAGTTCTTTTTTCACATTCGCGCAAGCTTCCATATAAATGGCATTAACAGGTTGCCCTTTTGCATCGGTTTGAAAGGTTACCAAGCGTTGACCTAAAAACTTCTCAAAAAACGACCGCACGTCTTCTTCGGATTTTACCAGTTTCACGCCGCCCGCTTTGCCTCGTCCGCCGGCATGAACCTGACATTTTGCCACCCATTGCCCGCCGCCTAATTTTTTAACGGCTTGAATTGCCTCCGCTAGGCTTTGACAGGCATACCCCTCACTTACCGGTAAACCATATTGCGCAAAAATCTGTTTTGCCTGGTATTCGTGTAAATTCATTTAACTTCCTTCTTAAATCATTAGGGTCTGTTTATCTTTTATAAACGGCTGCGACGAAGTTTATTTTTCGTCAAATCAAGGCGAAAAACGTGCCGTTTAGTCATTCTAAACAAACGATTTTCAACGCAGAGTTGGCGAAAAGTAAGCTCGTCCTTTCGGCCTGTACCTAAAATAGCCACATGCGTCGTTGTAAAAATTGTTAATAGGGCAAGTGCTATTCACGGCGTTTTACGCCTAGCCCGTGGCTATTTTAGGCACAACGCAACCGGTTATAAAAGATAAACAGACCCTATTTCATTTTATTCTACACATAAAATAGAAAATTAAAACGTTAGAACTGAATTATCTCGGTGAAATATTTTTATTGTTCAAAAAATAGATTATTTTTTGAAAATTGTCGGGGTTGAAAAGGTTCCAAAAGAAAAAGCTATCTATTATAGATAGCTTTTTCAGCATAAAAGTGCGGTCGATTTTTGCTAAATTTCTAACAATAATCTGGTCGGATCCTCTAAAAGCTCTTTGACCGTAACTAAAAAACCGACGGAATCTTTGCCGTCAATAAGACGGTGGTCGTAAGACAATGCTAAATACATCATCGGGCGAATCGCTACCTGTCCGTCAATAGCCACCGGGCGGTCTTTAATGGCGTGCATACCTAAAATAGCCGCTTGCGGCGGGTTAATGATCGGCGTAGACATTAATGAACCGAATACGCCGCCGTTTGTAATGGTAAAGTTACCGCCGGTTAAATCATCCACCGTTAATTTACCGTCACGGCCTTTTTCCGCCAGCGCTTTAATTTGGCGTTCGATTTCAGCCATGCTCAATTTATCGCAATTACGGATAACCGGCGTAACCAAACCGCGCGGGGTGGAAACGGCGATGCTGATATCAAAATAATTGTGATAAACAATGTCGTCACCATCAATAGATGCATTGATTACCGGATAACGCTTCAATGCTTCCACAACCGCTTTCACATAAAAGGACATAAAACCTAATCGGGTGTCATGCTGCTTTTCAAATTTTTCAGCATATTTTTTGCGTAACTGCATAATAGGTTGCATATCCACTTCGTTGAAAGTGGTTAACATTGCAGTACTGTTTTTCACTTCCAGCAAACGCTCCGCCACCCGTTTACGCAAGCGGGTCATCGGCACGCGTTTTTCCGTGCGAACGGCTGCCGGCGACGAAATTACGGTATTTTCCACCGCACTTTTCGCGGCAACCGATGCGGCTTTTTGTGCGATCACCGCTTCCACATCTTCACGGGTAATGCGACCGCTCACCCCACTGCCTTTAATTTCATTAACATTTAAATCATGCTCGGCAATTAAGCGGCGAGCGGCAGGCCCTAGGGTATCGACAGAGGACGCAACGGCTGAATCCTCAATTTGCGGCGCCACCGTCGGTGTTTCCGCCCGTACGGTTACTTCGCCTACCGGAAGCAATGCCACCTTGCCTAATAATTGTTTGCTTACAACCGTTGCCCCTTCGGGCTCTATGATAGATTCGATAATACCGTCATTTAGCGCCGGTACTTCCAGTACAACTTTATCCGTTTCAATTTCAACCAATACTTCGTCGCGCCGTACTTTATCGCCAACCGCTTTATGCCATTTTACAACGGTTGCATCCGCCACGGATTCCGGTAAATCAGGGGTGATAATATCAAAGTTACTCATTTTATATTCCTTTCATTTATGTATTCGCTAAATCGCCAAAGCTTCCGCTACCAGCGCTTTTTGTTGTTCATTATGTAATGCAAGATAGCCGACGGCAGGCGATGCCGAAGCCGGACGCCCCACATAACGGA
Source organism: Basfia succiniciproducens (assembly GCF_011455875.1). Lineage (NCBI taxonomy): Bacteria > Pseudomonadati > Pseudomonadota > Gammaproteobacteria > Pasteurellales > Pasteurellaceae > Basfia > Basfia succiniciproducens. Next base: position 994,806 of record NZ_CP015031.1, read on the forward strand.
GTTTGCCGTCAGCCGGCAGATTCGCCACAAAGTTATGCTGGCTGCAATACCAAGCGCCTTGGTTTAACGGCTCTTCTTGACACCAAACATAATCCTTCACGTGGGAATAGGCGGTTAAAATATCCCGCATTTCTTCATGAGGATAAGGATAAAGCTGTTCAATCCGAATAATCGCTATGTCGGTCTGGTTATTTTTACGGCGTTGTTCCAATAAATCGTAATATACTTTACCCGCACAGAACACGACGCGTTTTACCTGTTTCGGATCTAAATCGTCAATTTCCGGAATCACATTTTGGAATGTGCCGTTAACCAGTTCTTCCGTTGTCGAAACCGCTAACGGATGACGCAACAACGATTTCGGCGAAATCACCACAAGCGGACGGCGCACAGTACGTAGCATTTGGCGACGCAATAAATGGTAAATCTGTGCCGGAGTCGAAGGCACGCAAACCTGCATATTTTGTTGCGCACAAAGTTGCAAATAGCGTTCTAAACGCGCGGAGGAATGCTCCGGACCTTGTCCCTCATAACCGTGAGGCAATAACATAACTAAACCGCACATTCTGCCCCATTTTTGTTCGCCGGAGCTGATAAATTGATCAATTACTACCTGCGCTCCGTTGGCAAAATCACCGAACTGCGCTTCCCAGATAGTTAATGTTTTCGGTGCGGCGGTGGCATAACCGTATTCAAAGGCAAGTACGGCTTCTTCGGAAAGTACGGAATCCCACACTTCAAAATGCCCTTGCCCCTGATGCAAATTCATTAACGGAATATAGGCTTTACGTTCGTTCATATTGTGCAATACGGCTAAACGGTGGAAGAACGTGCCTCGTCCGGAATCTTCACCAGAAATACGAATATGATGTCCGTCATCCAATAAGGTAGCGTAAGCCATAGTTTCCGCCATGCCCCAATCAAAGAGTTTCTCGCCGTTTGCCATTAGTAAACGATCCGCATAGATTTTTTGCACGCGCGGGTGAATCGGATGATTTTCAGGATACTCACAAACTTTGCGTGCCAAATCTTTAAAACGCTGCGGATCAAATTTGCCGTTATACGGCGTCCATTCCTGCGTTAAGAAACTTGTCCAGTCCATTTTTTGCGTATCTAACGGGCGCCATTCGGGTACTACGCAATCGCCGCGATCTAAGCCGTCCCGATAATTATTCATCAGTTCCGTTGCTTTCGATTCGGTAATCACGCCTTCCGCTACAAGGCGATCCGCATAGACTTTGCGCGGAGTCGGATGTTGCTTGATGAGTTTATACATGACAGGTTGGGTGGCTAACGGCTCGTCGGCTTCGTTATGTCCGTGGCGACGATAAGAAACCAAGTCGATAAAAATATCCCGTTTGAATAAAGTACGGTATTCCACCGCCATTCTTGCCGCATAAGCTACGGCTTCCGGATCATCACCGTTTACATGAATCACCGGTGCTTCAATCATTTTCGCAATATCGGTACAGTATTCGGTCGAACGGGTATCGCGGGTATTTGATGTAGTAAACCCGATTTGGTTGTTAATTACGATACGAATAGTACCGCCAACGGTATAACCCCGAGTGGAAGACATATTTAAAGTTTCTTGCACCACCCCTTGACCAATAACCGCCGAATCACCATGTACGGTAATAGGTAAAACTTTTGTGAAGTGATCATCGCCGATGCGTTTTTGTCTGGCGCGAACGGAACCGGAAACGACCGGGCTGACAATTTCCAAATGGGAAGGGTTAAATGCCAACGCTAAATGCACTAAACCGGCGTCGGTCATAAAATCGGAAGAATAGCCTTGATGGTATTTTACATCCCCGGTGCCGTTACCCTGGTGCTTGCCGGCAAATTCATCAAATAATTCCGCCGGCTTTTTACCCAATACGTTCACCAACATATTTAAACGCCCGCGGTGCGCCATACCCATCACGATTTCTTTCACGCCGTTTCTCGCGCCGTGGCGAATAATTTCTTTCATCAACGGGATAAAGGCGTCACTACCTTCAAGAGAAAAACGTTTTGCACCGGGGAATTTAGCGCCGAGATAACGCTCTAAACCGTCCGCCGCCGTTAATTCTTCAAGAAATTTAACTTGTTCGTCTTTGCTGAACAGCGGTTTATTTAATAGATTTTCAACTTTACGCTGCAGCCAGGTTCGCGCTTCTAAATCGTTTACGTGCATAAACTCTAAGCCTATTGTACTGCAATAGGTATTTTTTAAAGCGTAAGCAAGGTCTCTTAAAGTAATTTTATCTCTGTTATAAACATAGTTACCGATGTCGAATACTTCATCAAGATCATTATCGGTAAACCCGAAGAATTTGTAATCTAAAGTCGGCGCGTCCAGCCGTTGCCATAAGTTCAACGGATCTAAATTCGCATGCAAATGACCGCGATTACGATGAGCGTTCACCCATTGCAGAACTTTAACCAATCGTTTGCTTACATTCGGGTCAATAACACTTGCCCCCGATTGAGAATTGGAGTCTCGGGCTAATTGTTGAAAATAACTGCGAATTTGAGAATGAGGCTGCTCGACTGCGGTCGATTTTGGCAAAGAATCGAAAGTTTTACGCCAACTTTCTTCGATACCGGCAGGGTCTCTAAGATAATCTTCATAGAGATCTTCTATATAGGATTGGTTTGCTCCGCCTAATGCGGTAGAAGCAAGCCATTCTTCTAATGGGCTATTCTTTTGCATAAAACACCTGTTTTAACTATTTTTATTCAAGGGTTATAAATATAAAACGCAAACTATTATACATAGAGATTAAACCGGAACGCAGCTTTCTTTTCGGATTCCGTATATACTTTATGAAAATAGAAATTTTCCCTGCATTTGTCTAGCTTTTTTTACAAAAAAATAACATTTATTTCTTTTATTAAAAAAATAACGGCGGATTATTTTATACATACCGTCTGACGGCATAAATTAAAGTAATTTTGCTAGTTCCGAACCAAATTCCGCACGCCAGTCACGCATAAGATCGGGTAATTTATTCGGGTCTTTATGTTTTAGCCATACCCACTTCATCAAACTTTCCAAACTCCGTTTGCCGGCAATTACTTCCGCATTTAAATCCGGCGGTGCAATAATTTTTAGCTTTTGTTGTAAATTTTTCAGACCTTGTTTATAACGCATATCATCAGCTAACCGGCTGATTTCAGGCGGGTAATATTCGGCATCGATGCGTTCGGCGCGCTCCAAAATTTGCAACATTTTTTTACCGTGAATACGAACTTCCTGCGAATTCAAACCTAACTTGAGCATTTCAGAAGTGTGTTTCGGATTATTTTGAGCTAATAACCAGAGATTCTCGCCTCGCACTACAAAATTTAACGCCAGATCCCGTTTAACCGCTTCTTCTTGCCGCCAGCTGGCAAGTAGTTTCAGCCGCATTAATTCTTCCGAATTGAGTTTCCATGCACCGGAAATGCTCAAATAAGCCTTATCTATATTTTTTACAATCCGATGTTTTTCCAATAATAAATTACAGTCAAATTCTACCGCACTTTGCCAACGGGTTTGTTCTAATGCATTCTGCATTTTGCAATACAAAGGCAATAAATACCATACATCAGCCGCTGCATAAGCGAGCTGCTTGTTTGATAACGGACGCGCCAGCCAATCCGTTCGCGACGCACCTTTGTCGATTTCCAGATTAAAATAATGTTTAATCAATGAGGCTAATCCCATAGAATTCTGAAACCCTAAGAAATTTGCCATAATTTGCGTATCTAACATCGGTGTAGGCAGTTGCTGATAATAATGCTGAAAAACCTCAAGATCTTCGTGGCAGGCATGTAATACTTTTAATACTTTAGGATCCGCAAGAAGTTGTTTGAACGGGCTGAAATCCTGAATTTCCTGCGGGTCAATCAAACTCACCTGTTCCCCGTCGTAAAGTTGAATTAATCCTAATTTAGGATAATAACTGCGGATTCGCACAAATTCGGTATCCAGTGCAATGGCCGATTTTGTAGAAGCTCTTGCACAAACGTCCGCTAATGCTTCATCATCGGTGATTAGCATAAAGTGCGGTGGATTTTGGATTTCTTTTATCTGATATGTCATTTTTAAATCTGAAAATAAATAGAAAAATAAAGCACGCCCAAAAGAACGTGCTGCTTGAAGCTTGCCACAAGCTTCCGAAGCTATAGATTATTGCGCATTACGTTTGGCTAATTCTTCATCCCGCAATACCCGGCGAAGAATTTTCCCCACATTGGTTTTCGGTAATTCGTCACGAAATTCAATTTCTTTCGGCACTTTATATCCCGTGAGTAAGTTGCGGCAATGGGCTCGTAATTCGTCACGGGTTAAACTTTCGTCTTTCTTTACTACGAAAATTTTAATCGTTTCGCCCGACACTTCATGAGGCACACCAATAGCCACCACCTCTAACACTTTTGGATTCAACATCACCACATCTTCGATTTCATTCGGATAAACATTAAAGCCGGAAACTAAAATCATATCTTTCTTACGATCCACTATGCGCATGATATAATTTTTATCCATCACCACAATATCACCCGTTGCCATCCAACCGTCTTTTAACACTTCGGCGGTAGCTTCCGGACGCTGCCAATAACCCTGCATAACCTGCTCGCCTTTTACCCAGAGTTCGCCCGGTTCGCCTAATTCCGCCTCATCGCCGTCATCACGCATAATGCGAATATCGGTATTAGGTACCGGCACGCCGATAGAGCCGTCATGTTTGTCGGTAAGAATCGTTGAAGCGGCAATAAGCGGCGAACATTCGGTCATACCATAACCTTCAATAATATTATTGCCGGTTAAGTCATGCCAACGTTGAGCAACGGATTGTTGAACCGCCATTCCGCCACCTACGGAAAGTTTTAATGAAGAAAAATCCACTTCTTTAAAATTCTCGTTATTTAACAAGGCGTTAAATAAGGTATTTACTCCGGTAATTGCCGTAAACGGATATTTTCTCAGCTCTTTTACCATGCCGTCCACATCACGAGGGTTAGTAATGAGTACCGCGGTAATCCCTAATTCCACAAACAACAACGCATTTACCGACAGAGCGAATACGTGATACAAAGGCAGTGGAATAATAGCAATACGTTCTCTTCTGCGATCACCTATAAAGCTTTCCGCAATCCATTTTGCCTGAAAAACATTCGTAATAATATTACCGTGAGAAAGCATTGCGCCTTTTGCGATGCCTGTTGTTCCCCCGGTGTATTGCAAAAAAGCCAACGCATCGCGCGCCAAATCCGGGCGTACGAATTGACGGTGTTTGCCCACACTTAATACTTCACGAAAAGTTACCGCATGGGGCAATTTATATTTTGGTACTAATTTTTTGACATATTTAACGATAAAGTTGACTAAAGTACGCTTACCGAAAGACAACTGATCGCCCATTCGAGTCAAAATAACGTGTTTTACATCGGTGTTAAACACAACTTGCTCTACAGTCGAAGCAAAATTAGATACCACTACAATGGCTTTCGCGCCGCTATCCTGCAATTGGTGTTCTAATTCGCGGGGAGTATAAAGCGGATTAACATTCACCACCACCAAACCAGCTCTCAATACACCGAATAAAGCAATGGGATATTGCAATAAATTCGGCATCATCAACGCTACCCGTTCTCCGCGCGTCAGTTTTAATTCATTTTGCAAATATGCGGCAAAGGCACGGCTGCGTTCTTCTAACTTACGAAAGGTTAATACTTTACCCATATTAATATAGGCGGGACGATCCGGATGTTCCCGAACCGCCTTATCAAACATATCTAAAATACTGTGGTATTCAGACGTATCAATTTCCCTTGGGCTCCCTTCCGGATAATTTTTAAACCATCCCTTTTCCATTTTTTCCTCTAATAATTCTTATTAATATAAACGATACCGTAGTTTTAATTCAGGGCGCCAAAACGGATCCCAGCCCCAATGTCTGAAATGACCAAAACGTCTGAATCGGTAGTCATGCCAATCATCATATTCATAGTAATATTCTTTTGCTAACCGCCATTGTTTATAAGCTGTTACTTTTATAATCGGATATAGATAGTCGGCTTCGTCAATTTTACCCCGCCACTGTTCTTTCAATATACCGGCGACGGTTATATATTGATCTTTTAACGAAGCCGGATCCGCAAAGCCGTCAAGATAAGCGATAAACCGCCCGTCGGTGGCGCTTTCAATGACGGGTTTTGCCGAATAAGTTGTTATCGGTAAGCTTAATATTTCCAGTTTAGTCTGATTTTTTAATGCTTCCGCTGAAATAATCTTGCCGCCCAGCCGCACTTTCCTGCACTGACAGACATAATCCGAATCTTCAATTTGTCGCAGACTTTGAATGGTAAATTCATCGCGTTCCAGCCCTTCCGGTGCGGAAACACAAGCGCTAAGCAACACGATTAACGGAAAAATGAGCCATTTTTTCATTTTATCCTCACTTATGATCTGATAAATCAAAGAGGTAATTACTCCCGACCGGGTAATTTTTTCCAGGTAACTTCATTACGCAGATACACGGGTTCAACATCTACCGCTTTAACATATTGCCGATTATACCAGGCAGGTACCGCAAGGGATAACATATATAAAGCGGAAGGCAATTGAATTGCCGAAATTTTACCAAACGGCGTTTTTGTCAGTGCTTCATAAGCCGCCCAACCGGTTCCCACATTCAACCAGTCACCCTGAGTTCGGTTTGCCTGCAATTGAGCAATAGCCTGTTCGGGGCTGCATACCTGTTCGGCAATCACTTCATTCCATTGCAAAAATTCACCGAATTCCGACCGCACTTTTTCACCTTTAAATTGGGCGAAATAGACTTCGTTCATTCTTGCATCAATGGCGGTAATTACTTGCTCCGCTTGATGCAGCTCATAAGCGGCTTGTGCCATAGCGGCAAGATCCGAAACGGGAATAACGGGCAAATCCGCACCGAGCGCTAATCCTTGAGTGATTCCGGTACCGACCCGCACACCGGTGAAACTGCCGGGGCCGCGCCCGAAAACCAAGGCATCCAGCTGATTTAACCTTAAGCCCGACTGCGCTAAAATTTCATCAACCATAGGCAAAATACGTTTTGTATGGGAACGTTGCGCTACTTCGTCTAAATGGGTTTTCTCCCCATGATGTAATAAAGCCACAGAACAGGCTTCCGTTGAAGTATCTAAGGCTAATAATGTTAAACTCATTGAATTCTCTTATATAATTAAGTTCTATTTTGCTGAATTGATTTCAGGAATTCTACCACTTTATTCAAATCCCTTGTACGTTTTGCATTGGGTAAACTTTTTAAAAATGTTTCACCATAAGGGCGGGTAACCAAGCGGCTGTCACAAATGATCACCGCACCGCTGTCCGTCACATCCCGAATAAGCCGTCCGACCCCTTGTTTCAGGGCAATTACGGCTTCCGGAATCTGAATATCATTAAACGGGTTTCCACCCTGTAACTGGCAATCTTCAACCCGCGCCTTTAATAAAGGCTCATCCGGTGAAGTAAACGGTAATTTATCGATTATCACCAAAGATAAGGCGTCACCGCGCACATCAATGCCCTCCCAAAAACTGGAGGTTGCCACCAATACGGAATGTTCTTCACTCACAAACTGTTCCAACAATTTCGTTTTTGAAGTTTCGCCTTGCAGTAAAATAGACAAACCGCTGTGTTCCCGAAAATATTCGGCAAACCCTTTCATCATAAAATATGAAGTACAAAGCACAAAGCAACGTCCTTTATTTGCTTCAATAACCGGCAGTAACATTTCCGCCAGTTTCGTCATAGTATGATTCTGGTTGCTGCCGGGTAGATAACGCGGCACGCATAATAGGGCCTGTTCAGGATAATTAAAAGGGCTTTGTAAAACTTTTTCATCCGTAGACTGAATACCTAAACGCTGACGAAAATGATTAAAACTTCCGCCGACTTCTAAGGTTGCCGAGGTAAAAATCCAAGCGCTCTCATGATTATTCATTTGCTCGCCGAATTTATCCGATACCGTTAACGGCGTAATATGTAAACCGAATTGACGATTAAATGTCTCGAACCAATAGCAATATCCTGTAACGGAAGTATCCGATAAGCGCACAAGTTGTGCCTTTAAGGCGGAAATTCGTTCAAAAATACTGTCTAAAGTTTGCGAACGGCCAAGCGCTAATTTCACCACTTCCGCCATAAAATCCAGCTTTTCCTGTAGCACCCTAAAGCCTTTTTGCACATCAGGCTTTACCAACCATTCGCGCCAATTACCCCGATTATTTCCTTCGCCAAGCAATAAACGAAAATCCTGTACCATTTTCAGCAAATGGTCCGAAGCAACGCCTAATTGTGGCATATCCTTAATTTCCGTCCGATAAACAATGTTAATGTCTTTGCACAAATCAAATAACTGGCGAGAAGTAATAGATTGCCCGAAATATTGGCTGGCAATGTCGGGCAATTGGTGCGCCTCGTCAAAAATAATCACTTCCGCATTGGGAATAAGCTCGCCGAATCCGTTTTCTTTTACCGCCATATCGGCACAAAAAAGATGGTGATTCACAACCACAAGATCCGCAGCCAACGCTCTTTTTCTGGCGGCAGCGACATAACAATCGCCGTAATTAGGGCAATCCGAACCCAAACAACTTTCTGTGGTGCTTGTCAGTTGCGGTAAAATAGGGCTGTCTTCCGCAAGCTCGACGCATTCCGACAAATCGCCCGTTTTGGTAGCATTGTTCCATTTTCTTACTTTTGATAAATCCACTAATACGGATTTATCGCCAAGCACACCTTGGGCTATTACCTGATCCAAACGCTCAAGGCACAGATAGTTAGCCCGCCCTTTTAACAAGGCTATTTTTCCGGAATAATTTAAGGCTTTTTGAATGGTCGGAAGATCCCGTTTGAATAATTGATCCTGTAGGTTTTTTGAGCCTGTGGAAACGATAGTTTTCTTTTTTGACAATAAAGCCGGCGTTAAATAGGCAAAGGTTTTGCCGGTTCCTGTTCCCGCTTCAACAACTAATACGCCTTTATTTTCAATCGCTTTCCCCACGGCTTCCGCCATTTCCAATTGCTCGGAACGGGGGCGGAAATCCTTAATATTCGAGCTGAGTTGCCCCCGCTCGGAAAAAGCCGCTTTAATTTGATCTATATTAGCCATTGTGTAATTCGATTATCTTTCCCTATAAAATTTGCGCTATATTGTATCAAACCCAATGAACAAAAAGGAAATTTTATGGAATCTAAATTAATTAAACAAATAACGCCGGCTATAAGCTTACATCAATATAATGAAATTCCGGTAATTAAGCTCAACCACGCCGTCGGACAAGCGGAAATCGCCTTGCAAGGCGCACATCTGTTTAGTTGGAAACCCGCCTACTGCCCACAAGATGTACTTTGGTTAAGTGAAATCGAGCCGTTCAAACTCGGTACCGCAATCAGAGGCGGCATTCCTATTTGTTATCCTTGGTTTAATAATGCCGGTACGCCTTCACACGGATTTGCCCGAATCAGTTTATGGCAACTTAGCGATTATGAAGTTTCCGCTGAAAAAGTGCAGTTGGAATTTTCATTATTTTCAGAACAACGGCTGATTATTGCCAAAATACAATTCGTCTTCACCGGAGAATGCGAAATTACCTTTACGAATTACGCGGAAGAAAACGCCCAAGCAGCCTTACATACTTACTTTCGGGTGGGCGATATTCGTCAGCTGGAATTATATAACTTGCCAACCCGCGTTTTTAACTCCTTAACTCAAACGGAAGAAAATGTTCCTTCGCCGAGAACCATCGGCGAATTAGTGGATTGCGTTTATTCCGCCGAACTTGGCGCAACCTTAATTCAGGATAATCAATTAAACCGTAAAATCAATGTAGAACATATTAATGCAAGCGATATTGTGGTTTGGAACCCATGGCATAAGCCGACGGGCGGTATGAGTGAAACGGGTTATCAGACAATGGTTTGCGTAGAAAGCGCGAGAATCAATAAGCGGTTGAATTCAGGTGAACGGTTAGGGGTGAAAATTAGCCTGAGATAAATTGTTGAAGCTTCCCCATATTCCCCTTGCTTTATTAAAGAAGAGGGGAATTTGGTGATCGCACTTTTCCCATTAAATCCAACCTGCTTGAGATAATATTAATAGCATTAATGAAGAAGTTATCATTGAACCGACAGTGGTAATGCCGATAATATTGGCAACCGTCACAGAATTACCGCCCATTGCGCGAACCATTGCATAAGCGGCAGAAGCCACCGGAGTCGTATTCATTAATGCCACCACACCTAAAAGCATACCGTCTAACCCGAAAACCTTGCCGATTAGTATCATGAAAACCGGCGTAACAACTAACCGCCCGAGGCTTCCCATTAGCACAACGTTTGAGGTTTTATTGGAAAATACCGACAAATCAATGGTTGCTCCGGTACAAATCAAGGCTAAGGGTAAAGTCATATTAGCTAAATAATTGCCGGTAGAAAGCAACGGAGCCGGTAATTCCAAAGAGATACTATTTGCAAGTAAGGCGAACAAAATAGCAATAATTAACGGATTTTTAATCACCCCTTTCATAATGCTCACGACACTGACGGAGCCTGTAGAAAGTGAACGGGTTAAGGTAATAACAGCCAATATATTATATAAAAAAATCACCGCCGCCGAATAAATGGACGCCGGCACCGCTGCGCTATCGCCGAATGCGCTGATACAAAAAGCCAAACCTAAAATCCCGCTGTTTCCGCGGTAAATCGCCTGAACAAAGGTGCCGCGCTCCCGTTTTTCGGCAATAAATCTGGCGGCAAACAGTTCGGCTAATAAAAACAAACTGATAGTCCCGATAATACCCACCGACAATACCGCCATTTGCGAAATATAATCCACGTGCTTTCCATACACACTGAAAAATAACAAGACAGGTAAAGTAATATTAAAGACGACTTTTGTTGACTGCTCACAAAAACGATCATCGATCATTTTCTTTTTACGAATCAGCATACCAAGAATAAGCAGCAAAATTGTAGGCAGGGTAACACCGACGGAAAATATCAGCGACGAAAGAAAATCGGTTTTCATATTAGCGGCTCATAAAAACAGAAAATGTATTAGAACTGGCGGATGTGCTAATTATACTACGTAAAAATGAGATTAGCGGAACCCGTATTAAAATTTGCCAAAAAATAACCGCACTTTAAAAAAGCATATAGTTTAACAATATATGCTTTTCATACTTAATCAGCCGGATTATTCCACCATAAAACAGGCAATTCGCGTACCGTCGGAATAATCTTTCAATAAAGGTTGTTCCTGTTTACAACGTTCTGTCGCTAAACGACAACGCGTATGGAAAGCACAACCTTTTGGCGGATTGAGCGGACTTGGCAATTCACCTTCTAATTTGATTCGTTCCGAACGCAATTTTGGCGATAATCTAGGTGTGGCGGAAAGAAGCGCCTGCGTATAAGGATGGCGGGGATTTTTAAAAATCGCCTCAACTCTTCCCTGTTCGACACAACGCCCTAAATACATCACCATAACCTGATCCGCAATATGTTCTACAACGGAAAGATCGTGAGAAATAAACACATAAGACAAGCCCATTTCTTTCTGTAAATCCATCATCAAATTCAGCACTTGAGCGCGCACCGAAACATCTAACGCGGAAACAGGTTCATCGGCAACCACAATATCAGGCTGCAACATTAACCCGCGGGCAATGGCGATACGCTGACGTTGCCCGCCGGAAAACATATGAGGATAACGATGATAAAATTCCGCCCGCAGCCCTACTTTTGCCATAATTTCCAGTACCCGGGCTTTGCGCTGTAGCGCCGTCAAGTCCGTATTAATCACCAGCGGTTCTTCTAAAATAGAACCGATTTTTTTTCGCGGATTCAAAGAACCATAAGGGTTTTGGAACACAATCTGAATCTTTTGACGGCGCAGTTTTTGTGTAGTTTTATCATTTTCCAAAAAGTTTTGACCGTTATAATAAAGCTCGCCGTCAGTGGGCGTTTCGATCATGGTCAACAGGCGCCCTAAGGTGGATTTACCGCAGCCGGACTCGCCTACCACCGCCAAGGTTTGCCCTTTTTCCAAACAAAAAGATACGCCATCTAAGGCTTTAACCAGTTGAGGTTTAGCAAACAGACCTTTTTTGACCGGATAATATTTTTTTAGATTTACGGCCTCAAGCAATGGTGTCGCTTGTTTTATCGATTCAGACATTGCTCGGTTCTCCTTGTGCGTTTAACGGGGTATGGCATTTTACCTTGCCTTCACCCAATTGAATCAAATCCGGTTCAACCCGACGGCAATGTTCCGTTGCGTAAGGGCAACGAGGATTTAATAAACAGCCTTGTGGCCTGTCGTATTTTCCCGGTACGACACCCTGTAAAGACTGCAATCGGGATTTACCTTCGGCAAATTCGGGCAACGAACGCAATAGTGCCTGGGTATAAGGATGTTTCGGCCGTTTGAAAATTTCTTCCGCCCGCCCTTCTTCGACTACCTGTCCGGCATACATCACAATAATACGATGGGCGGCTTCCGCTACTAACGCCAGATCATGAGTGATCAGAATCAATGCCATATTTTCTTGCTTTTGCAAAGTTAACAACAAATCGACGATTTGTGCCTGAATAGTTACGTCCAGTGCCGTTGTCGGTTCGTCGGCAATTAATAATCTAGGTTTACAGGCGATCGCCATGGCAATCATCACCCGTTGCGACATTCCACCGGAAAGTTGGTGCGGATAAACATCTAAACGGGACTCGGGAGCGGGAATACCGACCAATTTTAATAACTCGACGGTTCGTTCTCGACATTCTTTTTTGCTGCCGCCCTGATGTGCCTTCAGCGCTTCCATAATCTGATAACCCACGGTATAACAAGGATTTAGGCTGGTCATAGGATCCTGAAAAATCATCGACACATCGGCACCTACTATTTTTCGTTTTTGTTTTTCATTTAAACTTAACAAATCCACGCCGTCAAAAGATAAAGCTTCTGCGGATACCCGCCCCGGATAATCAATCAACCCCATAATTGCCAGAGAACTGACGGATTTACCGGAACCGGATTCCCCCACAATGCCCAACACTTCGCCCTTATTGACCGAATAACTAATACGATCTACCGCTTTAAAAGGGGCTTTTCCATCACCAAAATGAACGGAAAGTTGGTTTACATTTAATAATGACATTATCCGCTCCTTACTGTTTTAATTTTGGATCAAGAGCGTCGCGCAAACCGTCGCCCATTAAGTTAAACGCTAAAACCAATAATAAAATTGCAACCCCGGGAATAGTCACCAACCAGCTTGCCGCCTGCATAAAACTGCGGGCTTCTGCAAGCATTGTACCTAATTCCGGCGTAGGCGGTTGGGCGCCGATGCCTAAAAAGCCTAATGCCGCCAATTCAAGAATCGCATTGGAAATACCCATAGTCATTTGCACAATTAATGGCGCTAAACAATTTGGCAGAATAACAATAAACATAAGCCGTAAAACGCCGGCTCCCGCAACACGGGAAGCCACTACGTAATCCCGGTTTTTTTCGTTTAATACGGAAGCGCGCGTTAACCGCACATAACTCGGTACGGACACAATAGCGATAGCAATGGCGGCATTAAATAACGAGGGCCCTAAAATAGTTACTAATGCGATGGTTAACAACAAACTTGGAATCGCCATCATAATATCCATCAAACGCATGACGATAACATCTAATAATCCGCCGTAATAGCCCGCCAGCACGCCTAAAATTACACCGAAAATACAGGACAGTATAACAATCAATAAACCGATAAAAACCGATAATCGGGCACCATAAATAATGCGGGAAAGAATATCGCGCCCGATATCGTCCGTGCCTAAGAAATAAGAAAGCGATCCGTTTTCCATCCAGGCGGGCGGCAATAATAATGCATCACGGTGTTGCGCAATAGGATCATAAGGCGAAACAAAAGGCGCACAAACACAGATAAAAAAGACCGCTGCAATAAATGTCAAACCAATAACGGCGCCTTTATTTTGTCTGAAATAATACCAAAACTCTTGCAATGGTGTTTGAGGTGTAGATGAAGTGATTTCAGTAGTCATTAAAATTTCCTAATTATGGCGAATACGCGGGTTCACCACGCCATAAATAACATCAACAAGTAAATTAACGACGATAATAATCGTTGAAATAATCAATACGGAACCCTGTAATACAGGATAATCGCGGGCGTTAATAGCATCAATAATCCATTTGCCGATACCCGGCCATGAGAAAATGTTTTCCGTAAGCACCGCGCCGGACAATAACTGCCCCACAATCAGCCCTACCACCGTAATAACGGGAATCAATGCGTTACGTAACGCATGCACAATCACAATTCTTGTCGTGCTTAAACCTTTGGCTTTAGCGGTGCGGATATAATCCTCTCCTAACACTTCCAGCATGGAGGAACGCGTCATCCGGGTAACTACCGCAAGCGGGATTGTGCCTAACACAACAGCAGGCAGAATTAGGGATTTGATTGCCGCAACAAATGCGCCCGGCTCGCCGGAATTCCAGGTATCAATCAGCATAAAGCCGGTATTGAAATCGATCCAGTATTCATCGGGCAAACGTCCGCCGGCGGGCAATCCCAAGAAATTAGAAACATAGAGAATAAGGATAAGTCCCCACCAAAAAATAGGCATGGAATAACCGGTCAGCGATAACGCCGTCACCGTGTGGGAGATCCAGCTGTCTTTTTTTACCGCGGCAATAACCCCAAGAAAAATCCCGGCAATTAACGACCATAGCAAGGCAAAAAACGCCAGTTCTACAGTAGCGGGGAAAAGAGTGAAGAATTCTTTCAAAACCGGTTCATTATTACGGAATGAACGACCGAAATCTCCTTGTACAACGCCTTTTATATAATTTAGATATTGTTCGGGTAAAGGATCGTTCAACCCCATTTGCTCCATCATTTGCGCATGAACGATAGGATCAACGCCCCGCTCTCCCATACGGATTTCGACAGGATCGCCGGGAATAAAATGAACCAGTGCAAACGTAACCAACGTGATGGCTAAAAAAGTAGGAATAACCATCAAAATACGTTTGAGAATAAACTTAAACATAAAATTTCTCGTTAGGTTGTAATTATGAAAAGTGCGGTGATTTTTTCGTTTCTATGACAATACCCGCACCAAAGATAAGCATATTTTCTTATTAGGGGGTATGGAGGGGTTTGGCAGGAGTTTGCTTTACCTAAGTTTTAAAGCATAAAGACCTTAAATAATGAAAATACCCCGCGAAATTAAATTATCGGGCGCTTCAACCGACAGCGCCGTCAATGTCAATAATTAATAATAAAACAGCAATCGTCGAACAAAACATTAGCATATAAGAACTTGATTGCAAAGTCTCCCCGAGAAGAAAAGAAGCCGAGGATATAGAAAAAAGATTTAAATAATCCCTAAAGCTTTTCTAAATTTGCCAAATGCGCAATTAACCATTTGATCCCCTGCCCCTGGAACGCGATTTGCAAACGGGTGTTATTATCCGAGCCTTCAACATTAATCACCGTTCCCGTGCCGAATTTGCCGTGTTTCACTTTTTGCCCGGTTTTCCAACCGCTGTCGTTTAACGGTGAAATTTTCACAGAACCGACCGCACTTTGATTGTAAGCGCGGGTAACCGTACCCCGCAAACGAACCGCCTGAATACATTCCTGCGGTAATTCATTGATAAAACGGGACGGAATATGACGCTCTTCTTTGCCGTATAATCGGCGACTTTCCGCATAGCAAATAGTCAATTTCTGTTTTGCCCGGGTGATCCCCACATAAGCCAAACGGCGTTCTTCTTCCAAACGCCCCGGTTCTTCTAAAGACATAAAGCTAGGGAATAAGCCTTCTTCTACGCCGACCATAAACACCCGCGGAAATTCCAGACCTTTAGCCGAATGCAAAGTCATCATTTGCACACAGGATTGATGAGGAGATGCCTGCTCTTCACCGGCCTCAAGAGATGCATGCGTTAAAAAGGCGCTTAGATCCGACATATCTTCCGCATCATCAGGTTTGATGAATTCCCGCGTTGCGGAAACCAGTTCTTCCAGGTTTTCAATACGAACCTCACCTTTTTCGCCTTTTTCCTGTTTATACATTTCATATAAACCGGAATGCTTAATGACAAAATCCGTTTGCGCAAATAAAGGCATTTCTTCCGTTTCCTGCGCCAAGGAATTAATTAATTCGCAAAAGCGCAGTAATGCCGTTGCCGAACGTCCCGCCAGTTTATTTTCACCGATAGCTAACTGAGTGGCTTGCCATAAGGTAATTTCCCGCTCGCGGGTAAGATTACGCAACACATCTAAAGTGCGATCGCCAATACCGCGTGTCGGCGTATTGATAACCCGTTCAAAAGCGGCGTCATCCTGCCGATTCGCAATCAAACGCAAATACGCCAACGCATCTTTAATTTCCTGACGCTCGAAGAACCGCATACCGCCATAAATCCGATAAGGAATTTGCGCGCGAATCAAAGCCTCTTCAATCACGCGGGACTGACTGTTACTGCGATATAACACCGCACAATCATTGAGTTCGCCGCCGTCTTCCTGCCAGATTTTAATTTGAGAAGAAACAAACAAAGCTTCATCCAATTCGTTAAATGCGGCATAAATACCGACGGGTTCGCCTTTGTCGCCCTCGGTCCAAAGATCTTTTCCCAAACGGTTACTGTTATTGGAAATAAGCTGGTTTGCCGATTGCAGAATATTGCCCGTAGAACGATAATTTTGTTCTAAACGAATGGTTTTCGCTTTATGGAAATCATCTAAAAAACGCTGAATATTTTCAACTTGCGCACCGCGCCAACCATAAATGGATTGATCGTCATCACCCACAATCATAACATTGCCGGTCTCGCCCGCCAGCAATCGAATCCAGGCATATTGAATTTTGTTGGTATCCTGAAATTCGTCCACTAAAATTTGCTGGAAACGTTGCCGATAACGCTGCAGAATTACCGGTTTTTTGAGGAATAATTCGTAGGCACGCAATAGAATTTCCGCAAAATCCACTAATCCGGCTCGATCGCAGGTATCCTGATAAATGCGATAAATATTAATCCATTCACGCTCTTGTTTATCGTTATTATCATCAATTTGGTGAGGGCGTAATCCGTCATCTTTTTTATTATTGATATACCAACAAGCCTGTTTTGCGGGAAACATTTTTTCATCGTAATTATGTAGTTTAAGCAGGCGTTTCAGTAAACGTAGCTGATCTTCGCTGTCCAGAATTTGGAAATCCTGCGGTAAATTCGCATCCAGATAATGAGCACGCAATAATCGGTGGGCAATACTGTGAAAAGTGCCCACCCACATACCGAACAAACGGCGGGAAGAATGTTGTGAAAGGGTGGATTCAATACGCTGGCGCATTTCCGCCGCCGCTTTATTGGTAAAGGTTACTGCCATGATACTGCCTTCAGAAATTCCTTCAACGGCAATTAACCAAGCGATTCGGTGCGTTAGCACTCTGGTTTTACCGCTGCCGGCACCGGCCAACACAAGATAATTTCCAAGCGGCGCCGCTACAGCTTCACGTTGTTTATCGTTTAATCCGTCGAGTAATTCTGAAATATCCATCAATTTACCGTTTTATCTGTTTATTTTTACAGGGGATTATATTGTCTGTATGGCATTTGTCAATGCAATCCTCCGACCTCATTTACAAATAAAAGGAAACCTTTTATAGTTATCGCCGTTAGTCGGGGTGCTTAAATTAGCTGAGAAAATACCCGTGAACCTGATACAGTTAACACTGGCGTAGGAAACTAATCAATCTATTGAGAACTCTTTCGTTTAAGTGTTGGTTGTTTTGTTTTCACTAGTCAAGGAGCAGATCAATGACAACTTTACTATCATCACATCCTCTCAAAACTTTGATAAAATCGACCGCACTTTTATGCGGATTATCCTTATTTCTTCCCTCCGGCGCACAGGCTGAAGGCAAACTCAATATTTATTGCAGCGTACAAAACACGACCTGCGAAAAAGTCGCGCAAGCTTTTTCAAAAAAATATAATGTGAAAACCCAGTTTGTACGTAACAGTACAGGTACGGTATTAGGCAAAATTAAAACGGAAAAAGATAATCCGCAAGGAGACATTTGGTATGGCGGAACCCTCGAACCGCATTTGCAGGCGGCGGATTTAGGTTTGCTGGAAAAATACCGTTCGCCTAACCAAAAAGATATTTTGCCGATATTTAAAGATCTCACTGAAAAACGTGGCGAATACACTTCCGTTATTTATCTAATGGAACTCAGTATGGGCATAAACAGTAAGAAATTAGCCTCGCTCAATATCGAGCCGCCCAAATGTTTTGCCGATTTGCTCGATCCCCGCTTCAAGAACCAAATTCAATATGCAGATCCCCGTGTATCCGGTACCGGTTATTCTTTCTTAATTGCCTTGGTTTCCCTTTGGGGGGAAGAAAAAGCCTTTGATTTCTTAGCCAAATTAAATAAAAACATTGCGCAATATACTAAAAGCGGGCTGGCGACCAGCAATCTGGCAAGCGGCGAAGTCGCCGTGGACATCAGTTTTTTCCACACTTACGTTCGGGAAAAAGAAAAAGGCGCTCCGGTTGAAGGCGTTTATCCTTGCGAAGGAACCGCTTATACTTTAGGGGCAACCAGCATTATTAAAGGCGCCCGCAATTTAGATAACGCCAAATTATTCACCGATTGGGCATTAACGCCGGAAGCGCAGGAAGTGCATTGGCGCGAAGCGGATTCCTATCAACTGCCGGCAAATATTCATGCGCAATATTATCCGGGCATGCATGTGCCGGCTAATCCTAAGATCATTGATATTGACTTTATCCGTTTCGGTTCCAACGAACAAAGCAAACTACTGATTGAACGCTGGGTGAACGGCATTTTAAGTAACCAGCCGCAATAAACAAAAAAACGGCATTCAAAATCATCGAATGCCGTTTGCTTTTTATACAAAAATCCGGAAATTTTAACCGCACTTTTTAACCGTTTTCGACAAATTGTTCCCTTAATTTATGCAATTGGTCACGAATTGCGGCCGCTTTTTCAAATTCCAAATCCTGCGCAAATTTATACATTTGCTGTTCAAGTTTCTTAATTTGTTGCTGATATTCTTTCGCAGTCATCGGTATTGCATAAGTTGTCGCAGGCTCGGCCGCTTTTTGGCTACGCTGTTTGTTTCTTGATTTATTCGAACCACCCTGACCTATATCCAATAACTCGCCCACTTTTTTATTTAATCCTTGCGGCGTAATGCCGTGTTCCTCATTATATTTCATTTGCTTTTCACGACGGCGGTTAGTTTCGGTGATTGCCTTTTCCATGGAATTGGTAATACGATCCGCATAAAGAATGGCTTTGCCCTTTAAATTACGCGCCGCCCGACCGATAGTTTGAATTAACGAACGTTCGGAACGCAAGAAACCTTCTTTATCCGCGTCAAGAATGGCAACCAGCGACACTTCCGGAATATCCAGTCCTTCCCTTAATAAGTTGATTCCTACCAACACGTCAAATTCGCCTAAACGTAAATCGCGGATAATTTCCACCCGTTCCACGGTGTCGATATCGGAATGCAAATAACGCACTCTTATGCCGTGTTCATCCAAATAATCGGTAAGGTCCTCCGCCATGCGCTTAGTCAATGTAGTTACCAGTACTCGCTCATTGCGATCCGCACGCTGACGGGCTTCGGACAGCAAATCGTCTACCTGAATAGAAACCGGACGGATTTCAATTTCCGGATCAAGCAAGCCCGTCGGGCGTACCACCTGGTCGATAATTTCCGTACCTGATTTTTCCAATTCGTAAGGTCCGGGCGTTGCCGAAACATAAATAGTCTGCGGCGCCAAACGTTCGAATTCTTCAAAACGCAGCGGTCGGTTATCCAATGCGGAAGGCAGACGAAAGCCGTATTCTACCAGCGTTTCTTTACGCGAACGGTCACCGCGGTACATACCGCCGATTTGCGGCACCGTGACATGAGACTCATCAATAACCAGCAAAGCATCGGAAGGCATATAATCAAATAAGGTAGGCGGTGGCTCCCCCTCATTCCGACCGGATAGGTAGCGGGAATAATTTTCGATCCCGGAGCAATAACCCAATTCGTTCATCATTTCTATATCAAACTGAGTACGCTGGGTAATTCGCTGTTCTTCCAATAATTTGTTTTCTTTAATGAAATATTCCCGGCGATCCGCTAGCTCCGATTTGATTTTTTCAATGGCATCTAAAATTTGTTCTCTCGGCGTTACATAATGAGTTTTCGGGTAAACGGTAAATCTCGGCACTGTACCAAAACCGGTACCGGTTAACGGGTCAAATAAGCTTAAGCGCTCAATTTCATCGTCGAATAATTCGATTCGTACCGCCCGCTCATCGGATTCGGCCGGGAAAATATCAATAATTTCACCTCGCACCCGAAAAGTACCGCGCTGAAAAGCCTGATCGTTGCGGGTATATTGCAATTCGGCTAAACGGGCTAAAATTTGACGCTGATCGATAATCGCCCCCGTTTGCAAATGCAGCATCATTTTTAAATAGGAATCCGGATCACCTAAACCATAAATAGCGGAAACGGAAGCCACAACAATAGTGTCACGGCGTTCAAGGAATGATTTTGTAGCGGACAGGCGCATTTGTTCGATTTGATCATTAATGGAAGCGTCTTTTTCGATAAATGTATCGCTACTCGGCACATAAGCCTCAGGCTGGTAATAATCATAATAAGAAACAAAATATTCCACGGCATTTTCCGGAAAGAAAGCTTTCATCTCCGCATAAAGCTGAGCTGCCAAAGTTTTATTCGGAGCAAGTAACATCGCCGGGCGGTTAAGCTTTGCGATCACATTGGCGATGGTAAAGGTTTTTCCCGAACCGGTCACACCGAGCAGGGTTTGATGAGCAAGCCCGTCATTTAAATTTTCCGCCAATATTTCTATAGCTTGAGGCTGATCGCCCGAAGGTTTAAATTCGGAATGCAGAATAAAGGGTTTCGAATTGATTTTATGTGACATAAATAATCTGCCGAGTTAAAGAATTAAGAACCGTAATGACGGGCTTAGTTTAACATAAATTCATCACAAATTCAGGGAGTAAAAATGTAAGTTTTACACAGACTTACATTTGTCAATAAGAAAGCTTCACAAAAATGAAAAATTTTTTAAAAAAATTTGTGGAATTTTCATAACTTATTGATAAATAAGAAAATGATATTTTACAACCAATTTATTGTTAAAATAGTAAAACCCCTGTTTTCATCAGGGTTTAGCCAACTTCTTAAAGAATAACTCACAGAGTTATCCACAGATTTTGTGGATAGAAAATTTTCGCCGGAAATTTTAAAAATTTTTCTAATTGACAGTTGACAATAAGCGGACTTCCCTTTATTATTCGCCACCTACTTAATTCGATACCCCAAGGTTTGTCCATCTTTTATAAACAGACCTTAATGTTACAGAATAATTCCTCCTTAGTTCAGTCGGTAGAACGGCGGACTGTTAATCCGTATGTCGCTGGTTCAAGTCCAGCAGGAGGAGCCAAATTCTCTTTTGGTTACTTTTATTTGTCTCCTTTTATAAAAGTGTAGTGTATCAGCCAAAAGATTTTTTTGCCCGCCCTTTTTGCGGGCTTTTGTTTTTCTAACGTCCCGCTTTTATTTCTTCGCAACCCTATTCAATTTTTATCATTCTATATATAATTCCCGTTCGTTTTATTGATTTAGGATCTCTTATGTATCTTCCTTCTCTTGCCATTATCGGCGGTTTAATTCTGTTAATCTGGTCGGCGGATCGTTTTGTTGACGGAGCCACCGCCACGGCGCGCGCTTTCGGTATGCCTCAACTTTTAATCGGTATCGTTATTATCGGTTTTGGTACTTCCGCGCCGGAAATGATTGTCTCCGCGCTTTCCGCATTAAACGGCAATCCGGGCATTGCGCTGGGAAATGCTTACGGCTCAAATATTACCAATATTGCGTTAATTCTGGGGTTAACCGCCCTCATTTCACCTTTAGCGGTAAATTCACAAGCGTTAAAACAGGAATTGCCAATGCTTATTTTCATTACCGCAATTTCCGCCCTGTTAATCTATGATAACGAAGTTTCCCGATTAGATGCCTTTGTTTTATTATTTATTTTCTTTATTTATATGAGTTGGTCGATCATAAACGGGTTAAAAAACAAAAATGACAGTCTGGCTCGAGAAATTACGGAAGAATTGGCCGAACAGGAAGAGATGAGCTTAAAACAGGCGCTTATGTGGTTACTCGTAGGTCTGGTATTATTAATGACCAGTTCTCAGTTATTAGTTTGGGGAGCCGTTGAATTCGCCCATTATTTCGGTGTCAGCGACTTAGTTATCGGTTTAACTATTGTCGCGGTCGGCACATCATTGCCGGAGCTCGCCTCCTCCTTAGCAGCGGCAAAAAAGGATCAGGTAGATTTAGCCGTCGGCAATATCATCGGTTCTAATTTATTTAACACACTTGCGGTTGTAGGAATTGCCGGTGTGATTTCGCCGATGCAAATAGGGCCTGAAGTCTTTAACCGAGATATGCTGGTAATGTCCGTACTGACAGTCGCCTTATTAATCTTCGGATTAGGTTTCGGCAGAAGCAAAAAAGCGGGGAAAATCAACCGATTTGAAGGTTTATTGTTTTTTTGTCTGTTATATCGTCTACAACCTATACTTATTTCAAACTGCGGTATAAATTTGCGAATTTTTTACCGCACTTTTGATAAAAATTGAGCGACATAAATGTCGCTCAATTTTTTGGGTTATTGCGGCAGAGTATCGGGGAATTCTTCAATTTTTACCGGCAATTCTAACTGGTTACCGGCACGTTCAATCAACACCTTCACCACACTTCCCGGACGGACGTTGCTGATAACCTGCATCATTTGCGCCGGCGAATTCGCTTTTTCACCGTTGAATTCCAAAATAACGTCATTCGGCTGAATACCGGCTTTCGCCGCAGGACCGTTGCTTACCACACTTTTTACTTTAACTCCCGGCTCGGAATCGGAACCGTCGTTAAAGATAATATCGCTTTGCACACCAAAAAAACCGCGGATAACACGACCGTCACGGATAATCTTTTGCAACACGTCATTGGCGATATTCATCGGAATGGCAAAATTTAATCCTTCTGCGACATCCGAAGGATCCTTGCCGAAACTTAATGTGCTGATACCCACTAATTCACCCACTGAGTTAATTAAAGCGCCCCCCGAATTTCCCCGGTTAATCGAAGCATCGGTTTGGATAAAGTTTTGGCGTCCTACCGAATCTCCAATAGCATTGCGACCAGTGGCGCTGATAATACCCTGGGAAACACTTTGTCCCAAGTTGTAAGGATTACCGATAGCCAGCACAACATCGCCCACATGAATCGAACGATCCGGATTTTGCGGAATGGTGGTCAGGTTATCCGCACGAATTTTTAATACTGCGAGATCAGTCAATTTATCCGTACCAATCAATGTGGCTTCAAATAAAGCGCCGTTTTGTAAAGCCACTACAATTTGATCGGCATTTTGAATAACGTGCATATTAGTCAGAATATAGCCGTCTTTCGACATAATCACACCCGATCCCAGATTATTGACTTGAAATTTCTCATCAACACTGGAAGAAGATAATGATTGATTATAAACATTCACCACT
This sequence comes from Basfia succiniciproducens, assembly GCF_011455875.1. Lineage (NCBI taxonomy): Bacteria > Pseudomonadati > Pseudomonadota > Gammaproteobacteria > Pasteurellales > Pasteurellaceae > Basfia > Basfia succiniciproducens. The sequence goes on from NZ_CP015031.1 coordinate 1,018,501, forward strand.
GCAGGCGAGGCGGCACGTACCGCATTTTTAAAAGATAAAACCACGTCTTCGCCGGAATAAAACGGTTGTCCGGTTGAAGAAAAACGAGGTAATACCGCTAATATAAAACCCGCACAAGCTAAACCGATAACAGCGGACTGAATAATTTTCTTTAGCATTATTGATTACTTCCTCATGTAAATCATTTTAATATCATCACCCACTTTTTCCATGGATTGGAGCCGCCATAAAGGCGCATCCGCTAATTTAGTTAAATGCGGCAAATGACATAGGCCTTTTGCTTCATCACCCAATAATTTAGGCGCTATATATAACACCAATTCATCCACTAAATTCTGCTCGATTAACGCCCCCGCCAATTTAGCACCCGCTTCTACCCAAACGGAATTAATTTGGCGTTTGCCTAATTCTATCATCAAGGCTTGCAGTAAGCTTTGTTCCTTTTCAGGCGTTAAACAGATAATTTCGCAATTCGCAGGAAAATCCGTAAGATCCCGCGGTTGTATACCCGCCAACCAAACAGGCGAATCTATCTTAAACAGATTAAGCTGAGATGAAATTTGCTGTTTAGAATCAATAATCACACGTACCGGCTGGCGCACCGTTTCTTTTTTATAATCTACTTTTAACTGTTCGGGAAATTGCTCCCAGCGCACATTTAAACTTGGGTTATCAGCCAGCACCGTACCGCTAGCCGATAAAATAGCGGAAGCCTTTGCTCGCTCCTGTTGCACGTCAATGCGTGCCGATTCACCGGTAATCCACTGGCTTTCACCAGTCGATGTGGCGGTTCTGCCGTCAATTGTCATTGCCATTTTCAATTGCACATAGGGTAGCCCAGTTCGCATACGTTTTAAAAAACCGCGATTTAACCGCTCCGCTTGTTCTTGTAATAACCCTACCGCAGTTTCAATCCCCGCCTGTTGTAACATTTTCAGCCCTTGACCGGCAACAGAAGGATTCGGATCTTCCATTGCCGCAATCACTTTAACCACGCCGGCTTCAATTAACCCTTTCGCACACGGCGGCGTACGCCCGAAATGGGAACAAGGCTCAAGAGTTACATAAGCGGTGGCGCCTTTTGCGTTTTTCCCCGCCTCGCGCATAGCCATAACCTCCGCATGAGGTTCGCCCGCTTTAAAATGAAAACCTTTACCGACGATTTCACCCTGTTTCACTAAAACACAACCGACGGACGGATTAGGGGTAGTAGTAAATTGCCCCTTTTCAGCTAATTCAATGGCTAGTTGCATAAATGCGCGATCTTGTTCGGTAAATCCGCTCATGTTTAATCCTTTAACTTTTCAATTTCGTTACTGAACTCGTTAATATTTTCAAAACTTAAATAAACCGAAGCAAAACGAATATACGCCACTTTATCCAGTTTTTTCAGCTCTTCCATTACCAAAGAGCCCACTAATTTACTCGGCACTTCTCGTTCGCCGGTTGCCCGTAACTGATGAGTAATATGACCGATTGCCTTTTCTACGTCATCGGCGCTTACCGGGCGTTTTTCCAGCGCATGCTGGATGCCGCGGCGTAATTTATCTTCATTAAAAGGTTCACGCATACCGTTATTTTTGATAATTTTAGGCACCACTAATTCAGCCGTTTCAAAGGTGGTAAAACGCTCATGACATTTCGTGCATTCACGACGACGACGAACCTGATAGCCATCTGAAACCAAACGGCTGTCAATAACCTTGGTTTCTTCTGTTGAACAAAATGGGCAATGCATAAGCTTTTTCTCCTAAGAGATGAAAATGTTGGCTGATAATAACAAAGTTTAGCCCGCTTTACGATATAAAAGGCTTTGTTTTATTTTTTAATTTCCTCTTTTATTGAATAATAATCTAACAAAATCTCTGTTATGATGGAACTTATCAACAACAGGCATATTTTTGTCCTTTTTAATCCTCTTTAACTTGCCATTATGATTTAACTGTGGCAATTTAAAACATCATTTCATTTTAACGGAGGTATCTATGAAAGTAACCAGTTCCGCCATTAAAAACGGCGCTTTTGAAGATAAATACGGTAAACGGGGCTCACAGTTTACACCGAACGGTATGCCGAGTTATTCCATTCCTTTTGAAATTACAGGGGCGCCGGAAGGCACTAAATCTTTTGCCGTGGTATTAGAAGATAAAGATGCCGTTACCGCCAGCGGATTTGTTTGGATCCATTGGTTAATTGCTAATTTAGAACGCACCTCCGTTTTGGAAAACGAAAGCCAAACGGCGACGGATTTCATTCAGGGTGCCAATTCCTGGTCCAGTGTTTTAGCTAAACTTGATATTACCGAGGCTTCGGCTTACGGCGGCATGGCACCGCCAAACTGCCTGCATCGCTACGAGCTTTTTGTTTATGCTTTAGATACGAAATTAGACTTACAGCCGGGTTTTAAATTTAATGAGTTGCACTTTGCTATGCAGGGACACATTTTAGCAAAAGCGGAAATTATGGGCACTTACGATGTTTAATCAAAAGTGCGGTCAAAAAAATAGTTTTTTTGAACCTTGGCTATGCCGGCATTCCCGAAAAGAAAAACGATCCGTTATACGGATTGCGGATACTTTTCCATGATTTTTATCATAAATTAAGTCTTCTTCTGACCTTATAGGAGAAGACTTTTCATTAATACACAGAGGTACAAAATGAGTACGGATACGCAAGAAAACGAATCAAGTAAAAACCGCCGCAATATGATTATTCTTATTGCAGATATTACGTTATTTTTTATTTTATTAAATGTTCTCCCCTTTGATGAAGCGCCAAGAAAAGGACTTTCCCTGTTAGCTTTTGTTGCTGTTCTTTGGCTCACCGAAGCCTTACACGTTACCATCACCGCTCTTTTTGTTCCTATTTTAACTATCGGCTTGGGATTGTTCTCCACCAAAGAAGCGTTAGTGGCTTTCGCCGACCCTACCATCTTTCTGTTTTTCGGTGGATTTGCCTTAGCCGCTGCGTTACACATTCAAAAAATTGATCGCTTGATCGCCAATAAAATTATGACGATGGCAAAAGGCAATCTGTGTGTCGCCGTCTTATTTTTATTCTTTGCTACCGCTTTTTTATCTATGTGGATGAGCAATACCGCCACTGCCGCCATGATGATTCCGCTCGCCATGGGGATTATGAGTAATATGGACAGAGAAAAAGAGCATAACACTTATGTGTTCGTGCTATTAGGTATTGCTTACAGTGCAAGTATCGGCGGTATGGGAACCTTAGTCGGCAGTCCGCCGAATGCGATTGCCGCCTCACAAGTAAATTTAACTTTTGCAGACTGGGTAAAATACGGCGTACCGGTCATGTTATTGCTGTTCCCGATTGTGATCGGCTTGCTTTACTTTAATTTCAGACCGAAATTTAATCAAACCTTTGATTACCAATTCGAGCAAATCCAATTAACTACTCCGCGAATTATCACCCTGAGTATTTTCGTTCTTGTCGCCTTATTATGGGTTTTAGGATCGGAAATTAACCCCTACATAGCAAGCTTGCTAGGATTAGGCGGTAAAATTGCAAGCTTTGACAGTATCGTCGGCGTTTCTGCCGCATTATTACTTTGTATCTGCCGAGTTGTGAACTGGGAACAAATTCAGCATCACACCGAATGGGGCGTATTATATCTCTTCGGCGGCGGTTTGACCCTAAGCGCCGTATTAACCCATACCGGTGCGAGTAAAATTATGGCGGACGGCATTGTCGCCATTATTGAAGGCAAACATTACTACATTATCTGCTTAATTATTGCCTCCTTTATCGTGTTACTCACGGAATTCACTTCAAATACCGCCAGTGCGGCGTTATTAGTACCGATTTTTATTTCCATTGCCGAATCACTCAATATGTCGCCGCTCGGTTTTGCATTAATTATCGGTTTGGGCGCTTCCTGCGCCTTTATGATGCCGGTGGGGACGCCGCCGAATGCCATTGTGTTCAGTACCGGAATGGTCAAACAGCGCGATATGTTGCGGTCATATAAAATAAACCTAAGCTGTATCATTATCGTTTCGGCTATCGGTTATTTATTCTGGCTGTAAACTTTATTCCGACAATCAAAAGTGCGGTGAAAAATTTAAGATTTTTTTACCGCACTTTTACTTTCATCCAATCGCCGCAAAAACTGCTATAATTCACTTTCAACGATTTAACTCACTTATAACAGGAAAAAATATGGCAAACTCAGTAATTACCGTTATCGGTAAAGACCGTGTCGGTATCGTTTACGACGTATCAAAAATACTTGCGGAAAACCAAATCAATATCGTGAATATCACCCAACAATTAATGGATGATTACTTCACCATGATTATCTTGGTAGACACATCAAAATGTTCCAAATCATTCCCCGAATTAGCGGAATTCTTCACTCAAGAAAGTAAAAACCTTGCCTTAGATATTCGTTTGCAAAACGAAGAAATCTTTAAAGCAATGCACCGGATCTAACGGAGTGAATGATGACAATTCAATCTAGCGAAATTTTAGAAACCATTCGAATGGTGGCGGATCAAAACTTTGACGTGCGAACCATCACCATCGGTATTGATTTACACGACTGTATCACCAACGATATTGCTCAGTTAAATCAAAATATTTACAACAAAATTACCACTATCGGCAAAGATTTAGTGGAAACCGCCAAAATCCTTTCCGCGAAATACGGCGTACCTATTGTAAATCAACGGATTTCCGTCACCCCTATCGCACAAATTGCCGCGGCAACCAAAGCGGATTCTTACGTATCTATTGCACAAACCTTGGATCGTGCAGCGAAAGCGATCGGCGTATCCTTTATCGGCGGCTTTTCCGCGCTGGTACAAAAAGGCATGTCGCCTTCCGACGAAGTGTTAATCCGTTCAATCCCGGAAGCCATGAAAAGCACGGATATCGTATGCAGCTCCATCAATATCGGTTCAACCCGTGCGGGTATCAATATGGATGCGGTAAAACTGGCGGGCGAAACCATTAAACGTACGGCGGACATCACGCCGGAAGGCTTTGGTTGCGCCAAAATCGTGGTGTTCTGCAATGCGGTGGAAGATAATCCGTTTATGGCGGGCGCTTTCCACGGTTCGGGCGAAGCGGATGCGGTAATTAACGTGGGAGTTTCCGGTCCGGGCGTGGTGAAAGAAGCCTTGGCGAATTCCAATGCCACCAGCCTAACCGAAGTGGCGGAAGTGGTGAAAAAAACCGCCTTTAAAATTACCCGTGTGGGCGAATTAATCGGTCAGGAAGCATCAAAAATGCTGAATATTCCATTCGGTATCCTGGATTTATCCCTCGCCCCGACGCCGGCGGTGGGCGATTCGGTGGCGCGAATTCTTGAAACCATGGGCTTAACGGTTTGCGGTACCCACGGTACGACCGCCGCCCTTGCGTTGTTAAACGACGCCGTGAAAAAAGGCGGTATGATGGCATCCAGTGCGGTAGGCGGTTTAAGCGGCGCCTTTATTCCGGTATCGGAAGACGAAGGTATGATCGCCGCAGCGGAAAGCGGTATTTTAACCCTGGATAAACTGGAAGCCATGACGGCGGTTTGTTCCGTCGGTTTGGATATGATTGCGGTGCCCGGCTCGACACCGGCCCATACCATTTCAGGCATTATCGCAGACGAAGCGGCAATCGGTATGATCAACAGCAAAACCACCGCCGTGCGCATTATTCCGGTTAGCGGCAAAAACGTAGGCGAAAGCGTGGAATTCGGCGGATTGCTCGGTTATGCGCCGATTATGCCGGTGAAAGAAGGATCCTGCGAAGTGTTTGTTAACCGCGGCGGACGCATTCCGGCGCCGGTGCAGTCCATGAAAAACTAATCATATAAAAGTGCGGTGAATTTTAATGAAATTTTAAAACTCACCGTTTTTTTGATTATTTTTTAATACCTAAAGGTAATGGATACGATAGATGCTGCTATTAATCCTTCCGCAGTATAATCAAATCCATCTGCCGATCCGCTAAAAAGCTTTTTTGCGGGCTTTGAGTGACAACATCCGTTTCAAGCAAATGTCCGAGCAATAAGGGTGAATCCGGATCATGATATTGCTGCATCGCACGGGCTTTGGCGGGACTTTTATTGGCATAACAATATTTGCAACCGCTGGGACAACTGTCGTAAGCACCAATGTCACGACTTTCCACACAACCGCAATGTGTCGGTCGCCTTTATCTTTATGTTTAAGCTATTTAAAATTCACGCCGTTGGCACGCCCGGCTCAATATCCTTGCCGTAGGCGGTGATGGTGTAATGAAAATAGGTGTTAAAACGATCGGTGATTTTGTGCAAATCCGGCAAAATCGGACGGTAATTCTTTGAACAAAACACCACGCAATCCACCGTTTCAGGCGTCAGTTCATAACGGGTAACTTTATTCGGGAACAGCGGATTACGCGACAGCACATAGCCTTCTTCAAAGCGTTTTAACAGCCATTTACTGTAATAATGGACGGTATCGGTGCGCCCGCCGGTGTTGATAATCATAGAAAACCTTAATTTGTACAAAATACGGATTGCTTTTAAACATCTCTGTAACCTTATTCATTCTCCGCCATACTCAACGGCGATACCGGCAGTAAGATATTCTGTTCGGCAAATTGTTGCTGGAGTTGGGTATCCAACACCGCTTGCACCGAACCTAATTCTTTAGCGCATTGATAGAACTGGCGTTTGTATTTCAGAATTTCCAAATGGCGTTGTAGTTCGGCAATTTGTTGCTCCACTTTGGTGACTTGCGCTTGGAATAATTGCAAACGCTGTTCAATGGTGCTGTCGCCATAATTTAACCACTCCACAAACTGCTTAATTTCTTTAAGCGGCATTCCGGTATTTTTTAGACACATCAATAATTCTAACCACTCTACGTCCGCTTGGGTAAACAGACGGTTGCCATTTTGATCACGCTGAACGGATGGCAATAAACCCTCTTTCTCATAAAAGCGTAACGTATGTGTTGTAATTGCTAATTTTTCGGCTAATTGGCTAATGGTATAAAATTTTTTTTGGCTGTTCATATAAAAACCCTCAAAAAAGACTTGCCTTAGAGTTTACTCTAACTTTTATACTATGCCTACTTTTTACTGTGATAAGGAAAAATTATGAGCAATACAATTAAATCCCGTGCGGCGGTGGCATTTGCACCGAACGAACCACTTAAAATGGTAGAAATTGATGTAGAACGTCCGAAAAAAGGCGAAGTATTAGTAAAAATCACTCATACCGGCGTATGCCATACGGACGCTTTCACTTTATCGGGCGCTGATCCGGAAGGCGTATTCCCTGTGGTTCTTGGTCACGAAGGTGCCGGAGTGGTTGTGGAAGTGGGCGAAGGCGTGACCAGTGTTGCGGTGGGCGATCATGTAATTCCGCTCTATACCGCGGAATGTCGCGAATGTGAATTCTGTAAATCAGGCAAAAGTAACCTGTGTGTATCAGTGCGTGAAACACAGGGTAAAGGCTTAATGCCGGATGGCACAACCCGTTTCTCTTACAACGGCCAACCGATTTTCCACTATATGGGTTGTTCAACCTTCAGTGAATATACTGTAGTAGCGGATGTTTCATTAGCAAAAATCAATCCGCAAGCAAATCCGGAAGAAGTGTGCTTACTGGGTTGCGGTGTAACCACGGGTATCGGTGCGGTACACAATACGGCAAAAGTACAAGAAGGCGATTCTGTTGCGGTATTTGGTTTAGGCGGTATCGGCTTGGCGGTAATCCAAGGGGCGAAACAGGCAAAAGCGGGACGTATTATTGCCATAGACACCAACCCGGCAAAATTTGAGCTGGCGCGGGAATTTGGTGCAACGGAATGTTTAAACCCGAATGATTTCGACAAACCGATCCAACAGGTGATTATCGATATGACCAAATGGGGCGTCGATCATACCTTTGAATGTATCGGTAATGTGAATGTGATGCGCGCAGCCTTGGAATCGGCGCATCGCGGCTGGGGCCAATCAATCATTATCGGTGTGGCAGGTGCGGGACAAGAGATTTCAACCCGTCCGTTCCAATTGGTTACCGGCAGAACCTGGAAAGGTTCGGCATTCGGCGGTGTGAAAGGCAGAACCCAATTACCGGGCATGGTTGAAGATGCGATGAAAGGCATTATTCGTTTACGTCCGTTTGTCACTCACACCATGCCGATTGAACGCATTAACGAAGCTTTTGATTTAATGCATGAAGGTAAATCAATTCGTAGCGTGGTGCACTACTAATGAAACAGTTAGAAAACGTTCGTACTTTCGGTGGCGAGCAACAAGTGTGGCAACATCAGTCTGCCACACTGAATTGCACAATGAACTTTGCCATCTTTTTACCTGAACAGGCAAAAACAGAAAAATTGCCAGTGCTCTACTGGCTTTCCGGTTTAACCTGTACCGAGCAAAATTTTATTACCAAAGCAGGCGCACAACGCTATGCGGCGCAACATAAAGTGATTATTGTCGCACCGGACACCAGCCCGCGCGGCGATGATGTGGCGGACAATGAAAGTTACGACCTCGGCAAAGGCGCAGGTTTTTATCTCAATGCTACTCAACAGCCTTGGGCAAAACATTATCAAATGTATGATTATATTGTGAATGAATTGCCTGTGTTAATCGCGGAACATTTCCCTGTTAATGGTAAACAGGCAATTAGCGGACATTCAATGGGCGGACACGGCGCATTAACCATTGCGCTAAAAAATCCGCAACGCTATAGCAGTGTATCCGCATTTGCCCCAATTGTTGCACCGACTCAGGTACCTTGGGGGCAAAAAGCCTTTCAACACTATTTAGGCGATAATCAAACGCAGTGGACACAATATGATGCGACCGCATTAGTGAATGCGGAAACGCGTTTGCCGATCCGTATCGATCAAGGGGATAAAGACAGTTTCTTAACGGAACAACTGCGTCCGGAACTGTTTTTAGACGCTTGCCGGGCACATCATGTGGCTTGTGAATATTATTTACGCCAAGGCTACGATCACAGCTATTATTTTATTGCGACTTTTATCGGTGAGCATATCGCTTTCCACGCCAAAGCGTTGTATCAAGATCCACGCACGGCATAAGCCGTACGTGGTTACGCATAATTCAGAGGCTTTGCCTCTCTGATTATAACAAAGCCAGACGTAGAGGCGGGTCCTGTGCCCGCCCGTTAAAATCACAGGTATTTCGGGCGGGCACAAGCCCCGCCTCTACCAATATTGAAATAGATATAGTTTTATGGTTATTTCACTCCCCGGCAAACCTGATTCCCGCTCCTTTTCTCGCTTGTTCAAGCACTTCGCTGACCGCCGCCGAAATATCCAGCATTTTTTCCGCTTGGGCAAAGTCTTTACGGTCGATAATTTCCACAAACCGTTCGAATTCAGGGAGCATACGATGCGCATCGCCGAACTCAAAATGTTGCGCTTCGCCTTGATTCGGGGTGTAAGTGAAACGGTTCATCGCATTCGCCGGCATTGGTACGGTGATATTGCCTTTATCGCCTTGAATAGAGAGCATAACCGGTGCGGCGCAGTCTTTTGCGCCGATACAAACCGCTTTAAATTGCGGATAATCCAACAGCAAAATACCGCTGGTATCAATGCCGCGCTGAATATTCGCGGCGTAGGTGCAGCTTTGCGGTTTGCCGAACAGCCCTACCGCAAAATGCACGTTATAAACATTGAGATCCATCAATGCGCCGCCCGATTTTTGCGGGTCAAACACCGGTAACGTTTCGCCCGCTTTGAAACGGTCATAACGGCTGGAATACTGGCTGTAATTCAGACTGACGATTTTAATCTCGCCCAGCTCCGCCACTTTTTCCCGAATCGCAAGATAAGCAGGCAGATAATGTACCGTAACCGCTTCAATTAAAATCACGCCTTGGGTTTGAGCCAGTTGTCTTAATTGATTAAATTCATCCGTATTTGAGGTGATCGGTTTTTCCATAATCACGTTTTTGCCCGCTTCCAGCGCCGGCTTGGCAAAAGAAAAATGAAGATGATTCGGTAGAGCGATATAGATCGTATCCAAATCGGAATTTAACATTGCCTCGTAATCAGCAAAAACCTGCGAAATGCCCTGTTCAGCGGCAAACTGCGCGGTTTTTGCCTGATCCCGCCCCCAAATCGCCAACTGCTCCAGCCGAACCTTGTGCAAAGTTTGCATTAAATCCCGCACAATCATTCCCGTACCGACAATCCCAAGTTTCATCCCCATCTCCTTGCATTATTTAACAATCACTCTGATTCTACCGCTTACCCAAAGGTTTTTGCAAAAATTTTGGTGAAAGTGGGGGCTCTTAGTTATATCTATCAGGCAAAGCAAAATGCTCAAGAAGTCGATGATGATCGAGCAGGCAAACGGTCGGAAACGGAGGGATTTTTACGAAAAATGTGTGAATTGGATTAAGGGGACAGGTGGAATGCCGTCTGAAAAATTTCAGGCGGCATTTTTATAAAATATGCTAGATTCCATTTTGCATTGATTTAATTTCAAATAAGTTGATTGTATCAATTTTATCTGGGTGAATAACAATCTTTAACTGTGCTGGGTACTTAAATCTGGTTTCACTTATTCTAAATGTCCAAAGCATAATTTTTAACAACTCTTCATCAGTAATGTTTTTGTGTTCCTTAATTCTGGTTATTCCTGAACCAAATATAGGAACAGATACACTTCTTTGAGCATAAACCACATTGATTTCATCCCAAAATTTAATTAAAAACTCTAAATATTCTGGCATTGTCAAATATGCTTGATTTTTATTATTAAACTTTGAAAACGCTGTTAATAAATAATCTTCATATACGCATATTGTACCTATTTTGTATCTTCGTTCTTTACCTGCAATACGTTGGGTATTTTCTTCTAAAATATTTTCATCTCTAAAATCATAACCTTGAATATGATTATCTAGCTTTTCTAAATCAGAGCCTATTTGCGTTTCAATAAAAATACCATTTAATGATTTTTTAGAGATAAGTTTATCATCTACTTGTGTATCAAAATATTCATTAAATGCGATAACTTTTAACCCATCTTGTTCAAATAAATCTCCTGTAACTACAGAGATAGTTGTGTTGTCAATTTTTAATTCAATATCTTTTAAATTTGATGCTCTCCACCATAGAACCATATACCAAATTACTAATATAAAAAATAAGATTACCGGATAAATCCATCGTTCTTTTAAAGGTGTATCATCAATAAATAATACAATGCCTCCAAAAATTGCTAACAATATGGATAAATGCCCCCAGAAGTTCTTAACCAAATTAACATCTAAAAAAGATACTTTTCTCTTCATTACCATCACTCCAAATGATAAAAGCACTAACTTAAAAATTTAGTGCTTTTGAAAACTACTTATGGTTTATAAAATAAGATCCTGCTTTACATTTATTCTGAACCGTAAAATATTTTTCGGTTAGTGCGCTTTCAATCAAATTTTTTTTCAATGGAATATGACATGTTGGTACATTTTCCATTAAATCCCGAAATTTCGGTAAATTATCCCATAAATCTTTAATTTCTTGTTTAAGATCACTTTTATCCTTTAGTAAATCAGATGTTTCTGAATAATCGGGATAAATAACAATTACAGGCAGGCCTAGCGTTCCAACGCCATATTCAATTTCTTCCTGTAACGCCCTTGAACTTTTGGTACTTTTACTCAAAAATAAGATAATATTTTTAGATGCTCTTAGTCTTGCGTGCAATCTGGGTTTTAAAGTTTTTTCCCAGTCGCTTCCGTCGCGGACGCTGTAAGTTGCATCATGTGCATTCACAAAAGGAAATGAGGTATCTTTTTCTTTCCAAGCCTTTAATAAGTTGTAATAGCAAAAATCCTTTTTCTGATTTGCCCCTAAATTACTTTCGTTAAATGGTTCAGCAACATAAAAAGCTGAATAATTTTTGGTTCTATTGGTCATAATTAATATCCTCCAATTTAAAGTGGTAAGACCACTCTCTATATAAGGATGCTTTCTATATTATTCAAGGAGATGTAGAAAATTATTTTTGAGTATTCCAACCTCATACAACGGCACATTCACCAACCAATTCTGTTCCTTAAAACCCGCCATAGAAAATCGAATAGCCTTTTCCGGCTGAAACTGCTCCACATAGATTTTCAAACTTTTGGCTTTCAAATTTTCCTCCGCTTTCACTTCAATCGGAATCACGGCATGCTTGCGTTGCAGTACAAAATCCACTTCTGCCGTGCCTGTTTCTGTTTCCTAGTAGAAAGCAAGGGAGCTTGATAGGCAGAAAGCGGCAGGTGTTTTTTTCACGCGCGGTACGCAATACACCAAACCGCTGTCTTTCAACCATTGTATGGCAGTTTATCCAAAAGGATTTTTGCTGCCATTTTAGACAAGCATTACACTTTCCCATTGGAAAATCTATAAATAATCACATTTTTTCTAATATATTATTGGGTGTGTATAACAAGATTCCATTTGCAAAATTTCTGCCGAAACCGACCGCTTGTAAAAACACTTCATTTTTCGACCGCACTTTTATCAGGAAAGAGAATAAAGCTTATTTTATAAGCAGATTGATCCGAAAGGATTCTGCAAGGGGGCTAATTTCTGAAAAAAACACTTGTCTTAGAGTTATCTCTAACCTTTATACTATGCCTAATTTTTATTATTCGGAATAATTTATGAAACTCTCCATTCTCAACTTAGTCCCCGTTCGTGAAGGGCAAAATTATCAACAGGCAATGGCGTCAATGGTGACTCTTGCGCAATATGCGGAGCAAATCGGTATCGAACGTTACTGGATTGCCGAACATCACAACACCAGAAATCTTGCCAGTTCCGCCACCTCTTTACTGATTCAGCATACGCTGGCGCATACCAAAACCTTGCGGGTTGGTTCCGGCGGGGTGATGCTGCCAAATCACAGCCCCTATATTGTGGCGGAACAGTACGGCACGCTGGAAACTCTTTATCCGAACCGCGTAGAGCTTGGCTTAGGGCGCGCACCCGGTACGGATATGCGCACCGCTCACGCTTTACGTCGAGGACAAGGAAATCAGGATTTCCCGACGGAAATTGCCGAATTGCGCGGATACTTTGAAAATACGAATCCGGTATCCGCCTATCCTGCGGCGGGCTTGAAGGTGCCGTTTTATATTCTCGGATCCAGCACCGAAAGCGCTTATTTGGCGGCTGAACTGGGTCTGCCTTATGCGTTCGCCTCGCACTTTGCACCTAGAATGATGGAAATGGCGGTGGACATTTATCGCAAGCAATTCAAACCCTCATCACATTTAGCGGCACCTTATGTGATATTAGGGGTGAACGCGATTGTCGCACAAACCGATGAGCAAGCCCGACAATTAGCCATAACTCAAACCCAATTTTTCTTAAATGTGGTCACCAACGCCCAGCAAAACCTGCAACCGCCGTTGGCTTGTGCCGATGATGTGTGGAAACGGCACCTGAGCGCACAATTCCCGCCGCATTTCGGCCCGGTAGATTTTCAAGAAACCCCGCTGTATAACCAGGAACGCGCCGTGGTCGAACAGATGACCGCCTGTTCTCTGATTGGCAGCCCAGCAAGTGTGACACATCAACTGAATGCTTTACGCGCTCAAGTCCACTTTGATGAAATTATGGCGGTCAGCTATATTTTTGACGAACAGCTACAACAGCAGTCTTATAAGATGTTGAAAGAGATTGTGGATAAGATATAACCGTAAGGACAGGCTTTATGTCTGTCCGTTGTGTGTCCAATTGGGGACAGACATAAAGTCTGTCCTTACGAGGATGGAGAAGATAAGCAGTTGCAAGCGGTGAGTTTTAACAAAAATTTGTAACTCACCCTTTTACTACTTCACCAACCTCAACTCCTCCACCAACGCCTTAAACAACGGCGAATTCTGCCGACGGTTCGGATAGTAAAGGTGGTAGCCGTCGTATTCCATATCCCATTGCTGCAAAATACGAGTTAGTCGTCCCGAGCTAATATCCTCTTCGACCATATCAAGCGGGCACCATAAAATGCCTAAACCGCTACGGGCATAATTTTCCAACACACGCCCGCCGTTGGCGCTGATGGTGCCTTGCGGTTGTACTTTCAGAATACGCCCTTTGGATTTCGGATCGATAAATTCCCAATTCATGACACCGCCATTGGATAAACGATGTAACAGGCATTGATGTTCGGTTAAATCATACGGGGTTTTCGGTGTACCGTTTTTGGCAAGGTATTCAGGGCTTGCCACACAGCACATTTGTAATTTATCGGTTAAGCGCACCGCAATCATATCCTTTGCTACGTCGCTGCCTAAGCGGATACCGGCATCAAAACGCTCGGCGACAATATCGATAAAACGGTTTTCCGCTACCAGTTCAAGGTTCACTTCGGGATATTTCTGCGAAAAGCGGACAAATTTGTCCCCCAACGCATAATAAAAGGCGTGTTCATTGCCGTTAATCCGCAATGTGCCGGTCACTGCATTACGAAACTCGCTTAGCTCATTAAGTTCGTTATCAATATCATCAAACAACGGCGATAAGCGCTGATAGAGTTGTTCGCCCGCTTCGGTGGTGGAAATACTGCGGGTGGTACGGTGAAACAGTTTGATATTCAAGCGTTCTTCAATGCCACGAATGCTATGACTCAACGCTGATTGTGACACGCCCATCTGCGCTCCCGCCTTGGTAAAACTCCCCGTACGCGCCACAACAAGAAAGGCGCGTAGATCATTAAGGTTTTCTTTCATAATCCGGTTTCCTCAGGTTTAGCGAAAATTTAAAAAAACAGACCGCACTTTTAATGACAAGCGGTCCGTTTCATCTAGTTTTTTACAATTTCAGCCAAATCATAACTCACGCTGCGCCCGTCGCTTTCATTGCGTACCAGCACGCCCTTTTCAATCAAGTCGGTTAAATCGCGTAAAGCGGTATCCCGTGAAACTTTGGTCAATGCAGCATATTTTTTGTTCGTAAGTTTGCCTTCAAACTTATTATTCGCCTTAAAATATAAGGCAAATAATGTGCTTATTTGCCGGATTTGTCTAGAAATCATTGAAACAAACTCACAAGCGGTCAAATTTGTAGAGAAATTTGTAAATTACACACAAGGAGGAGCAAATATAAAGTTTGTTCCTATATGTTTATTAACGGAACCCGTAGGGACAGATTTTATATCTGTCCCGCCCGGTTACTGTGCTGACTATTGATTATAAAATCGATCCAATTCCCATTGTAATGGATTATTTTCTATATAATCGGCAATTCGCTCATAGTCTTTATCATCTCGAATAATATGTTCATAAAAACTACGTTGCCATAAAGGCTTATATTCCCGTTTATTTGCATATATAAAATGGCGATATTGCGTAACCGCATTACCTTTAAAGCTTTTTATCACTCGAGATAAAGCAATATCATCTTGATTAAACCAAATAAAATGTAAGTGATTCGGCATAATAACATAATCAAGAATAAGGCTATTGGGATATATATGGAGTAAATTTAATAACTCTATTTTGACAATTTTTCCAATCTCATTTAGTTGCATTTCCCCATTTACGATCTGACCAAATAAAAAAAATCTATTTTTAGCACATATAGTTACAAAATAACAACCATATTGAGAATAATCATAAAACGGTAAGCGTAAATGTGTACGACGGCGGTATTCTGATTTTTTCATTTGTATCCCCTATATGGGACAGATATAAAATCTGTCCCTACGGGAATAATAGGCAGAGAAATTTAACTAGGTCAATGTATGTATAAACAGACATTCTTATTTTACGATCAGCTTCACAAATTTAATTATCTTTATACAAGACAAACATAAAATTTGTCTCTACGCACCTGTTACCCCGTAGGGACAGATTTTATATCTGTCCCTTTTTCATTCACAATCTCAATTAATGAATAAATCTCATAACTACTAGAAACAAAACCCTATTTATCCCTTGCATTCAGCGTCCTATAATATCCGCATTGAAAGCCAATCAACAATAAAGGAACAGCTTATGACAAACATCGAACAACTTATCGAACGCCAAGCATTAAAAGATTTAGTGGATACTTTCTCAAATCTTGCCGATGAAAAAAACGTGGCTGCACAAATGCCGTTATTTACCGAAGATGCTATCGTAAATACCTATATCGGCGGCGAATTGGTATTTGAAATGGCAGGACGTGCGCAGATCGAACAAGTATTTAGCGACTACCTTGCGCCATTCCATGCGGTTTACCACCTGAACGGTCAGCATACGGTGACTTTCCAAGATGAAACCAATGCAACGGCAATCAACTATTGTCAGGTCGCCTTAGTCAGCAAACAAGACGGCAAGGAAATGTTATTAAGTCACTACGTTCGCTACAACGATACTTATACCAAACAAGGCGGTAAATGGTTAATCGCCAAACGTATTGCGAATTTTATGATTAGTGAAAATCGTGAACTTGGCGTAACGGCTTAATTTAGGAGCAATGATGAAAAAATCGTTATTTTTGACCGCACTTTCACTTGCGATACTAACCGGTTGTCAAAATGTCGGCTCGCAAGCCTTACAGATTGAAAAACAAGGCAGTTTCACTGTGGGCGGCAGCTATGTCACCCACAAAGGCACCTTCAAACAGGAAAACTTTATTGCCCCTGAAGGGCAACGGGCCTACGGTGATTTTGCTTATGTGAAATATCAAACCCCGACTAATGCGAAAAAATATCCGTTAGTCTTCCAACACGGCGGCGCACAATCTTCCCGTACTTGGGAAAGCACGGTGGACGGGCGTGAAGGCTTTGATACGCTGTTTTTGCGTAAAGGCTACAGCACCTATTTAGTCGATCAGCCTCGCAGCGGTAAATCCAATCTATCCACCAAAGCGATTACAGCGGACACACCTTGGGCAAGCAATCCAATGTATGCGGATAAAACCTTCTGGATTTTATCGCGCATGGGACATTACGACAGCCATAACCAACCTGTCGCTAATGCGCAATTTCCCGCAGGCGAAGCCGCTTATCAAGCATTCCAACAGGCTTGGACGATTGGTTCAGGCCCCTTGGATAACGATTTAAACGCCGATGTATTAACTCAGTTAGTCGATCAAACCAAAGGGGCGATCTTAGTTACTCACTCTATGGGCGGCACCATCGGCTGGCGTACCGCATTACGCACCGATAACGTGAAAGCGATTGTCGCTTGGGAACCAGGCGGCACACCGTTTATCTTCCCGGAAAACGAAATGCCAAAAATCACCAAAGCCCGTTTTGAAGCCTTAAGCGGCGCCGCAATGGGCGTACCGATGAATGAATTTCTGAAGCTGACCAAAATCCCGATTGTGCTGTATTACGGCGATTATATTCGGGTTGGATCTGACAATGTCGGCGAAGACAAATGGGGAACCGAACTTGCGATGGCAAAACAGTTTGTGGCAACCATCAACAAACACGGCGGCGACGCTACGCTAGTCCATTTACCCGAAATCGGTATTAAAGGAAACTCTCACTTCTTAATGGGCGAGAAAAACAACCAACAGTTAGCCGATTTAATGGCGGATTGGTTGAAACAGAAAGGGTTGGATAAGTAATACAAGCGGTTGGATTTTGCAAAAAATTTGCACCTTAATCAGTCGGATAGTTAGTCCAACTTTTGGGGTGCAGATTAAAATAAACAGCATTTTATCCATCTAGAATAATGAGTTTATCTTTTTAAATAATTTTTCGAAACGTTCAAGTGTCTCTTGGCTAAAATTATCTTTACATAAACCTAACTTACTTGCAGTCATTGAAGGTCTGTAATGGTTGTATCTATTTTTTTGAATAATCTTATTTATTTGCTGAATAATCGGCTTACTCATATCTATCGCTGATCTATCTATATCTGTATACTCAGTAAATGCAGTATTAAAGAAATTTAGATATTCTTCAACAGTAAAAAGATCTTCCAAATCAGCAATATCTCCTACATTTCTAGAGAATTCATTAAAAAAGAGTATGTTTTTTTCTTTTATTATTTTCTGCTCAATAAGGCTATTTAATCTTGCTTTGCCTTTTTGATCTGTAAAGGTATCTAATGCACAAACAATATTTAAATTCTGACCTTTTAATAAAGAAATAAAGGAGGTTACTTTATCTAGCCCACCGACAGGAACTATTGTTATATCATCTTTTATTCCTTGTAATCCTGATTCTTCCAAAATAGAAGACATCATTGTTAAATAAACTAGATCGGATACCCCTTCAACTAATAAATTGTTTTTATTAATGAAAAGATTCTGAGCAATGTCATACCCAAGAGCAGCCTGTAACGGAAAGAGAGTGTCAGAATCTTTTTCTTCAATAGCATTTTTTATGGTTGTTCCATCCTTTGATTCATACACTGTTCGAACTCTTTCTAAACTATTGTGCGGAACCATGAATGGTGAATGTGTTGTATAAATAATTTGATATTCTTCAGATAAATCATCTAAAAATCTCAACAAATCTGCTTGTGCAGCAGCATGAAGATTTAACCCTGGCTCATCTAACAATAAGATATATTGATTTGATTTATCTTCTTGAATTCTACTAAACCACACAATGAAAGAGAAAAACCAATTGAATCCTTTGCTTCGGTTGGATAACGGCAAACTAATATGATGTTTATCACTCCAAACTCGAATATTTAAATATTTTTCAACATTATTAGGATAATTGCGATTTTCTTTACTTTCTATATCGAATTGCACTCTAAGACCTGTATTATTTTTCCAATACTTAAAAATATGTTGAGTAATTTCACTTGATGTTGCTTCAAGTTCTGCTTTGAAATCCTCATAAGAATCAGGGTTCTGTAAATCATCTAAATCGACATCAGCTAATTCTAATAATGCTTTTGCTGTTTTAGCATCTTGAGTAGTGGATTTATTGATAGTTGATAAATCTATTTTTGATGGTAATTCATAATATTCATCAAAATACATAAATTTAGGCATGGCTGGAGAGAGGTGTATTCTCCAAAGATATGCCGCAAGCCAATTATTCCAATCTAAATTTGTAAAATAATTAGCTTTAATATCACTTAATGCTTTAAATAGCTTACCTTCCGCAGATTCTTCTTCAGCTGTTTTATATTCATCAAGTGCATTAAGTATTTCATTTTTACTTGTTAAATTTCTAATAATATTCAAATTTTCAGCATTTAGATTATGCTTATTACCAATAAATTCCAAGAATTTATAAATGTCAGTTTCTGGATGAGAAATACTTTTTAAGTTATCGTATTTGGTAGTAACAGTAAATTCCCACTTGCTAACAACATTACCTCCTATGTGTTTTTCAATTTCATGAATTTCTTTTTGATTAAGTTGGTAAGTGCAAGAAATGGCTTCTCCTATTTCACCAGATTTGTCGTATTTCTTTTTCTCTTTTCTTGGGTAGTCATGAGTTGGATTAAATTTAAAATCATTATCATCAGAAAAGTAGTTTGTTTTTGCTATTGCCTCTAAAATTGCTGTTTTTCCAGATTCATTTTTTCCAACAATAATCGTAATATCATCATCTACGGGAAATGATTGCTGTTGATCGTATGATTTATATTTATGAACAGTAACATTTGTAAGTTTCATGGTTTATCCTTAGTTTTGACAAAAATTCACTATTGAAAGATTTAAAAAATTTTTTAGCTGTCTATATTTTACATATTTTCAAATACACAAAACAATCATATATTAAATTCGAAGTTATCTTAGCCTAGAGTAGGTATACCTTAGATTATCATTGCGCCACGACTTTTATCTAACATAAATATCCTACCCACATCACTCCCCCAACAACCAATCCACCACATACACAATCGGTACGCCGTCAATTTCGGTTTGCTCGTAGTATTTACCTGTAATCAGGATTTTTTTATAGTTGTCTTTGATATGCAATAAATTATCGGTTTCGTGGGTGTTATTCGGCAATTCGTAGGCGACTTGCACATATAAAATCTCATCGGCTTTGCGGGCGATAAAGTCGATTTCTTTACTGTCTAATTTGCCCACATCAACGGTGTAGCCGCGTCTGAGTAACTCAATAAACACAATATTTTCTAAGCGATTTGAGTAGTTTGCTTCTTTTTTGCCGACGGCATGACGTCTTAAACCGTTGTCCGCAATAAAATATTTGGCATTGGTTTTAAGATAACCTTTGCCGCGAATATCGTATTGTTTGGCTTTGTAGAATAAAAAGGCATTTTCTAATAAATCCAAATACTTATTGATGGTATGGTTAGAGGTCGGCACGCGTTCTGAAGTCAAAGTATTGCTGATTTTAGACGGATTAACCAACTGCCCCACATTATCCGCAAGAAATAAAATCACGCTTTTTAAGGTATGCGTATCTTTCACACTTGCCCGATGTGCAATATCATTCAGCACGATAGAGTCAAAAATGCCCGATAAAATCGTTTCTTTGAGCACTTCATCGGCAATCACCACACTGGGGAAACCGCCGTATTTTTCATATTCCGAATAGAGTTTATCTACTAACCGGGAGTGATGTTCGACATTTTTAGACAACAGAAACTCTTTGAAAGAAAGCGGATAGATTTTAATTTCGACATAACGCCCGCTGAGCAAGGTTGCCAATTCGCCGGAAAGCAAATTGGCATTAGAGCCGGTAATCACAATATCGGCATGAAAACTCACCCGAACCGCATTAATGATTTTCTGCCAGCCGTCCACAAATTGGATTTCGTCAATCAGAAAGTAAATTTTCTCCTTGCTGTCAGGCAGAATTTCTTTGATTAACTGATGAAAATCCACCTCATTTTTGACCCATTGGTAATCAAAACTTTCAAAATTCAGGTAAATAATATTTTCGGCAGGCACACCTTGAGATTGCAGATAATCACGATATTGCATGAGCAATACCGACTTGCCCGAACGGCGAACGCCTGTAATCACTTTGATAAAATCGGTATCTTTAAACTGAATAAGTTGCTGAAGATAAGTCTCACGGGAAATCATAAAATCACCAAATTGGAAGTTGAATTCATATTTTGGGTAATTTTAACAAAACTGGAAGTGCATTTCCAATTTCTTTTATTTTTGATGATTTTGGAAGTTTGTTTCCAGTTAATACCGCTTGCAAAAGGCAGTTCTCAGACTGCTGACAAACATAAAAATTTATTTAAGATCCGTAGGGACAGGGTTTATCCCTGTCCATAACATATTGAATTATCAGTGTTATTATAAAGGGTGGGGATAAACCTCACCCCTACGAGAAACTTTGTCAATAATCTATTACGGCGACTTACACCCGCAACGCCTCTACCAACGCCTTAAACAGCGGTGAATTTTGGCGGCGGTTTGGGTAGTAGAGATGATAGCCGTCGTAGCTGATGGCGTATTTGTTTAAAACTTCCACCAACTCGCCGCGTTCAAGTTCTGCTTGTACGCTGTCAATCGGTAGCCACGCCAAGCCTTGCCCGTCTTTAACGGCGCGGGTGATTAAGTGGCTGTTGTTGAAGGTCAGCCGTCCCCGAGGTTGAAAACGGATCGGCTGTTGGGATTTCGGGTTCGGGCGAAATTCCCACTGCATAATGCTGTCGGTGGACTGCAAACGTATCAGCAAGCAGTTGTGTTGTTTTAAATCGTCCACGTTTTTCGGCGTGCCGTGGTCGGCGAGATAGTCGGGGGTGGCGACTACCGCCATTTGCATTTTGTCGGACAGGCGTACTGCAATCATATCCTGCGCCACATCCGCGCCTAAACGAATACCTGCGTCAAACCGCCCTGCCACGATGTCCACAAATTTCGTTTCGCTCACCAGTTCCAATTCTACTTCGGGATATTGGCGGCTGAACGCTATCAGCTTATCCCACAAGACAAAGGCAAAGGCGTGATCGTTGCCGTTAATCCGCAATCTGCCCTTGAGGGTGTTGCGAAATTCGCTTAGGGCATTCACATTGTGCTCTATGCTTTCAAACAGCGGCTGCAAGTGATGAAACAGCTGCTCGCCTGCGTCCGTGGTCGCTATGCTGCGGGTGGTGCGGTTGAATAGTTTGATGTCGAGTTGTTCTTCCAGTTTTCTGATGGAATGGCTGAGCGCCGAGGCGGATACGCCCAGTTGCGCCGCCGCTTTGGTGAAACTGCCTGCCTGCGCAACGGTGAGAAAGGCGCGTAATTCATAGAGATTATCAAGCATAACACAATCCTGATTATTGAATATTATTCAATAGTATATGAAATATTGTGTGTATTATCAAAGTAATTCTGCCATTCTATAATTCATCTCGTAAACAAGACATCGTGGGGTAACCCACTGGAAAAATCCAATCTGACGAGCTAAGGCTCATTCAATCAAAAAGGAAATCAACATGGAAAAATTTATCTTAAACAACGGTGTAGAAATGCCAATGGTTGGCTTTGGTGTATTTCAAGTGAGCGATGAAGAAACCGAACAAGCGGTATTGAAAGCCTTAAAAGCGGGTTATCGTTTACTCGACACCGCAGCGGTGTATGCCAATGAAGGCGGTGTCGGTCGCGCCATTAAAGCCAGTGGTATTCCGCGTGAAGAAATTTTTGTGGTCACCAAATTATGGATTCAACGCCAAAACGGCTACGAAAATACCAAACAAGCCCTTGAACAGTCACTCGAACGTTTAGGCTTGGATTATGTGGATCTCTATTTAATGCACCAACCGTTCGGCGATGTGCATGAAGAATGGCGCGCTATGGAAGATTTATACAAAGCGGGAAAAACACGGGCGATTGGGGTGTGCAACTTCCACGCCGACCGTTTAATGGATTTAATCACCTGCCACGAAATCGTACCGGCGGTAAACCAAATCGAAACGCACCCGTTCTATCAGCGTGAAGCGGAATTAGCCTTCCACCAAGAAAACGGCATTTTGCACCAATCTTGGGGGCCGTTGGCGGAAGGTAAATTCGACATTTTCACCAATCCGGTATTGGTCAAAATCGCAGAAAAACACGGCAAATCCGTGGCACAAGTGATTTTACGCTGGTTAAACCAACGCGGCATTGCGATTATTCCAAAATCGGTGCGTGAAGAAAGAATGGTGGAAAACCGCGACATCTTCGGTTTTGAATTAGACGCCCAAGATTTTGCCGACATCGCAACATTAAACCGCAATGAAATCATCTTCAACCACCGCGATCCGGCAATGATTAAATGGTTGGCGGAGTTCCGTGGGTAATACGACATCTGTAGTGGTAGACTAATTCCGCAGTCCTCAATAAGTGGTAAAATAACATCACAAATGAGGAAATATTATGAGAAGAACATTTAGCGCAGAATATAAAGCTGAAGCAGTAAAATTAGTGACTGAACGAGGATATTCAGTTTCTCAAGCTTGCCGAGAGTTAGGTGTGGGTGAAACAGCACTTCGTCGCTGGATAAGTCAAGTTCAAGCGGAGCAACAAGGTTACGTTTTAGCTGGTTCAAAGCCAATTAGTCCAGAACAACAACGAATTCGAGAACTTGAAAATCGTATTAAAGAACTTGAAGAAGATAAGGCCATTTTAAAAAAGGCTACAGCGATTTTAATGTCACTCGAAAACAAAAATACCAAGTCATTACGACGTTAAAATCGCGAGGAATCAACCGGTTATGTGAGCTATTTAGCGTGTCTGAAAGTGCTTACTACGCCCATTTGCGCACAGCCAAAAAGCCAGCGAAACACACAGCTTTAGCCGTTGAAATCAAGGCAATTTTTGATGCAAGCCGAAGTTCAGCAGGCAAACGAACGATTCAATCGCATTTGAAAGAGAAAGGTATTTTTGTGGGGTTGTATTTAATTCGTAAGTTAATGAATAAGCAAGGATTATTTAGTAAGCAACCGCAAAAATGGCGCAATCCTAGTAAAGGAAACAGTCAAGTTTTTGAGAATATACTAAGTCGAGAATTTACGCCTGATAGCCAAACGACCGTGCTATGTGGTGACACGACCTATATAAAAATCAATGGGATATGGTGCTATTTAGCAGTGGTAATTAATTTATTAAATCGTCAAGTCGTCGGTTGGAAGCTAAGTCGCTATCATGATAGTGAGCTGGTTAAAGATGCACTGAATCATGCGATGCTGAATATTGAACGCACGGAGCGAATGTTGTTCCATTCAGACCAAGGTAGTATTTATGGCAGTGAAATCTTTACTGATTCAGTTAAGAAACATGGGCTTACACAAAGTATGAGCCGTCGTGGTAACTGTTGGGACAATGCGCCGGTGGAGCGTTGGTTTCGAAGTTTTAAATATGAATGGATGCTGAAAGGTGGTTATAGTGATTTTGAAAGTGCTGTAAATGATGTGAGAGAATATGTGATGTATTATAATCACATTCGCCCACATAGCTATAATCAAGGTCTATCTCCGATTTTAGCAAAAACAACTTATCGGAGACTGTTAAATTAGTTGACCACTACAATCACAAGGTGAAACCCTATGAGAAAATTTGTAAAACTTTCCACGTTAACGAGTGTTTTGGTAAATCCGTCTTTTGCAATTGCCCCACTAAAACTTACCCCTTAATTGCTCGATACTTTTGTTTTCCACGTTTAATCAACGGTATAAGAATTTGAGTTCAGGGTAATACGCTTAACACATTCAAAACACAATACCGCCCAAAGTCAAACTTGGGCGGTATGTTTTATAAGTAATAGTATGAAAAACTGAGCTTATGATAACAATACTAACATCTAATATTTCGCAAGTATTTGCGTTATCACTTTTTCTAATCCAACAATTTGACTACTATTTTGACACTGCCAAGCAATAATGCCGTCTGGTCTTACCAATACCGCACCATTTTCTTGAACGCCGAATAATGTGGCAAAAGAATGTTGTTGTGGAAAATCAACTTCTTTAATATCGACTGTTTTAATCCCCAATAATTGTGCTTGCACCAAACATTCATCTGCTGGGCTCAACAACACAAACTCACTGCCCCATAAATCCAGTGATGATAGGGTGTTATTTTGATATGTTAAAAATATATGGGGTGCTCGTGTGCCAGCTTGTCCCGCCCAATCCGCTATTTCAGCGGCAGCAGGCAAGTTTTTTGTATCCGCAACCACCGCTGATGAACGGTTAAGTTGTCCAAACTCTAATGCCTCATTAGAAAACAGCGGTTCAGCTTGAAAATTGTTACCTACCCATTTTTGATAGTCTGGACGGGAAAAGGTTTGTTGATGACGTAACCAAGCAATAGGTTGTCTTTCTTGGCTATAAGTATCCAACAATTTAACATCAGCTTGACCTGATAAGACCCATTTTAATTTCCACGCCAAATTCCAAACATCATCAATACCCGTATTTGCACCAAATCCGCCACGAGTAGGAGGCAACTGATGTGCCGCATCACCAGCTAAAAATATTCGATCTTTACGGTATTCCGTCGCAATCCGTCCTGCCATTTCCCAAGTGCCAGTCGTAATTATTTCAAAAGTAAAATCTTGCCCTAAAGCCTGTTTGATAAACTGCTGTGCTGTCGCTGTATCCGTGGCTTGCCTGCCTGCCACATTAATACCCAGCGGCTGTCGCCGTAATGAGTTAAAAAGCCTTTAAAGTCGTTTTGACGGATTGAGAATTGCTGAAAACCTGATTTTAAAAATTCATCCGCTTGAGGGCAGAAAAATAACACACTTTGCATATAGCATAAATGTCCAACCCCCACACGATGAATGCCTAATGTTTCACGAACAGTACTATTTGCTCCGTCGGCAGCAATCACATAATCAGCTAAAATATCTTCGTGTTGCCCTGTGTTTTTATCATAGATGTGCAATAAAACCCCCTCCGCACTTTGCTCAAAAGACAATAATTCTGTCCCTAAACGCAATTGCGAGCCTAATTTTAATGCTTCTTCTCGTAAAATAGGTTCCAATTTATCTTGCGCCATTGCAGTACCAGTAAAAGGTGAGCATTCCGTTAATATACGGTGTTCATCATTAGGTGTCCAAGCCTCTTCATTAAACCATTGTCCTGTTAAACTTTCTACCGTGATACGACGCAAACGTGCATCAACAGACCATTGCGGAATACGATGAATAATACCCGCCATACTGTAATGTTCCATTGTAGTTTGGGTAAAACCCATTGCACGTGGATGGGATGCACTCCCCTTATGTTTTTCAATAACAATATTTGGCACATTCAGCCAAGATAAAAATAAAGACGCAGATAAACCAACTAAGCTACCGCCAATAATGGCTACGGGGATACGATGTTGCATAAACATTCCTTACATAATTTAAAAATAAAGAAATGTATGCCAATGCTTTGATATAGGAAAATTTTAGACACCACAAAACAATGGCAATACATACCATTGTCGCGATTTAAGATGATGAAAGAAATGTGTTATCAACTTAACAAATGATCTATTTCCGAAAAGAAATAAATTGACTGGGGCTCACCACGTCCAGTCTGCCTTTTTCAACTTGCGCATAATGCGCTTAATTTTACCTATTGTCAAATTTAATTTGGAATTTTTTTTCGATATATTTTTACTGATAATCATACAAAAAATATCAGATTGATAGCGCACAGCGAGCCGTAAACTTCGTCATAAAGGCAAAACCCAACATACCAAAAATCATCTTGATAAACTCAATCTAAAACTGCGTAAATATCTAGGTTGGAAAACCCCTTATGAAGTGTACTTCAAAAAATCGTTGCACTTGGTTTGACAATTCAAGATTAAAATTCTAAATGGAAGTTCAATAGATGAAAATAATTTTTATTTATTCTTTAACAAACCTCAGCCATTAGCTCTCTTAACCAACGATACGCAGGATCTCGGTGCGTGCGTTCGTGCCAAACGAGCGTTTTGGTAAATCCGTCTATTTGCAGTGGCGGTTCAAAATAATGAATATTTGCGAGATTTTCCACTAACCGCTTAGGCACAACCGCTAATAAATCGCTATTGGTGAGAAACTCTGGCATGACAATAAAATTTTGGACGGACACCGTAACATTCCTCGTCAGCCCCAATTTTGCTAAGGCTTTATCCGTTGCCCCACTAAAACTCCCCCCTTGATAAGAGACTAATGCTTGTTCAAGCCGGCAAAATTGCTCCAAACTGATACTGCCCTGTTGAGCCACAGGGTGATCTTTTCTTAGCGCACAGACATATTGCTCTTGATAGAGATCTTTAGAGTGAATATCAGGGGCTGAAAAATCAGGGGTAACTAAGCCAAAATCCACAATGCCTTGCTCCAATTGAGATTGCAAATTCTGCTCATTAATCGCCAAAATCGCCACTTTAATTTTGGGCGCACGCTGTTTTAATACCGCTAAAAACGGCGAAATCACCGCTCGTAACGCATAGTCCGTACAAGCAATGGTTAGGGTAAGTTCTGCGGTTTGCGGATCAAAAAGTTTAGGTTGCAATAGCTGTTCCGCACTTTGCAGCAGTTGTTTAATCGGCTGACGAAATTCTAAGGCACGATTGGTCGGAACAATACCACGCTGTACTCGCACAAACAGCGGATCATTAAAGCTATCTCGCAAGCGTTGCAAAATACCGCTCATTGCGGGTTGTGTAACGGATAAGCGTTGCGCAGCCTTGCTCACACTTTTCTCATCCATCAATACATCAAAGGCTTTCAGTAGGTTTAAATCTAAGTTTCGTAATTCTCGCATAGCTGTCTTCAGATATTAGTTTTACTGATATTAAATATTCATTTAAACAATTAGTCAATATAACTGAGTATTTCTATAATGCATTCCGTCGCGTTAAGAACGCATTTTATTTCAACTTTAAATTAAGGAATTTAACTATGACAACTTACTCACAACCCGCAATTATTTGGCCTGAAAAATATACCCCGGGGGAAACCGATAACTACGCCTCAAATGAAATGATCATCAAAGATCTTAGCGTTGCGGAAGTCTGGGAATATTTAATTGATACTAAAGCGTGGCCAACCTACTACAACAATGCGGAAAATATCGTGGTTGGCGACGGTAGCCAAACCAAACTTTCCGCAAATGCCACATTTGTGTTCGATACTTTTGGTTTCCACGTTTCATCCAAAGTAGAAGAATTTGAGTTAAGCAATGACGGCAACCTAGCTCGCTTAGCATGGTCGGGCACTTTTGGCGAAAGTGATGAATTTAGTGATGTGTATCACGCTTGGTTAATTGAAAACTTGCCGAATAATCGTGTGCGTATTCTGACAGAAGAAAGCCAAATCGGTAAATTACCGCAACAACTCGCTCAAACCTTGCCTAACCCAATGATCAACGGACATCAGGCTTGGTTAGTCGGTCTGGCAAATAGTGCGAAGAATAAAACGAGTTACTAAATTGCGAGGAATGAAGTTTTAACGCTTACAAGCGGTCTGATTTCACAAATATTTTGCAAGTTACTTTAAGAGATAAAAGTCATCTGGGGAAACTCAGATGACTTTTTTATTTTGCAAGATTTTATCTCTTATCCTTTTTTATTAATGAATAAAACTCATAACCCCTAGAAATAAAACCCCATTTATCCATAAAAATATCAGTCCTATAATAACGTCACTTTCAAAGCACAATAGGAAACTCACTATGCAAAACATCTTAATATTAGGCGCAACCGGCAGCCTTGCAGCGCAAATTATCCCGACTTTATTAGCCGAAACCGATGATAACTTAACCCTATTTGCACGCAATCCCAGCCGATTAGCACAGTTTAACAGTGAACGAGTGCAAGTTGTGCAAGGGGATATGATGAACATTGAGCAACTTAGCGAAGTGCTAAAAGGCAAAGATATTGTCTATGCAGGCTTGGCGGGAAATCTTGAGCCAATGGCGAAAAATTTGGTAACCGCAATGGAAACCGTTCAGGTCAAACGCTTAATTTGGGTAAGTTCAATGGGGATTTACGGGGAAACAGGTGAAGATCACGGGGCAATTCTTGATCCTTACCGCCGTTCGGCACAAATCATCGAACAATCGGGGCTGGATTACACCATTTTACGCCCGGGTTGGTTTACCAACGGTCAGGAAATTGACTATCAACTAACGCATAAAGGCGAAGCCTTTAAAGGTCATTCCGTTTCACGTAAAAGTATTGCGGATTTTGTATTGAAATTAATGCAAAACCCAGAGTTAGAAATTAAGCAGAGTGTAGGCATTGCAAAGGAGTAAAAAAATGAAACAAAAAGAAGTTATTGTCGCCATCGGTAGCGGTTCAATTGCACAAGCCATTGCACGCCGAGTCAGTATCGGTAAACAGGTTTTACTTGCCGATATTAAATCAGAAAACGCAGAAATGGCAGCAAAAACCTTGCGTGAGGCGGGTTTTGAGGTCAGCACCACGGTGGTTGATGTCAGTTCTCGCGCATCCGTGCAAGCATTGGTGAAAACCGCCGTTGATTTAGGCGCAGTAAAAGGTGTCATTCACACCGCAGGGCTTTCACCGTCACAAGCCCGCCCCGAAGCAATCTTAAAAGTGGATCTTTTCGGCACGGCAGTGGTGTTTGAAGAATTCGGCAAAGTCATCGCCACAGGCGGTTCTGCAGTGGTTATCGGTTCGCAATCCAGCCATCGTTTAGCCATTGATGAAATCAGCCAAGCACAAGCGGACGAACTCGCCACCCTTGAGCCGGAAAAACTACTCGAATTGCCGCTTGTCCAAGAAATTAATGACAGCCTGCGCGCTTACCAAATTTCCAAACGAGGCAATGCGTTGCGGGTTCAAGCGGAAGCGGTTAAATGGGGCAAACGCGGGGCTAGAATTAACTGTATCAGCGCAGGCATTATTTATACCCCGCTCGCCTATGATGAATTAACCAGTAGCGAGCGTGGCGAGTTCTACCGCAATATGCTGGCAAAATCCCCTGCCGGACGTGGCGGTACGCCTGATGAAATCGGCGCCTTGGCGGAATTTTTATTTAATTCAAGTTACATCAGCGGCAGCGATATTTTAATTGACGGCGGCGTTACCGCTTCATATAAATACGGCGAGTTAAAACCGGCGTAATCTAAGAGATTACAGATTGCGGATAAACCTCAGAATTTATTTAAAATTCGTATGGACAGACTTTATGTCTGTCCAAAATTGTCAGGGGACAGGTATAAAACCTGTCTCTACGAAAGACTTTGTTAACAATCTCAATAATCTTTCTCATAATTCTATTTTATATGTTGATACGAGGAAAAAACTATGCAAAAACTGACCGCACTTTTAGTTGGAATACCCCGTCAGAATCACCGTTCGGTATGTTTAAACAATAACGGATAAGGCAAATTGATGACTTCTTCAAGACCCAATCTGCCCCTTTTACTTATTCTCGGCGCGTTGATGGCATGCACTTCCCTTTCTACGGATATTTATCTGCCCGCCATGCCGACGATGGCGAAAGAGCTACAGGGCAATACAGAGCTTACCATTACTGGATTCTTAATCGGTTTCGCCATTGCGCAGTTAATCTGGGGACCAATCAGCGATCGTATCGGGCGAAAAATCCCGCTGTTTATCGGTATGGCGTTGTTTGCCGTCGGTTCCGTCGGATGTGCCTTATCGCAAAGCATGACGGAAATCGTATTCTGGCGGGTGTTTCAAGCCGTCGGCGCCTGTGTGGGTCCGATGCTTTCCCGTGCGATGATCCGCGATTTATACGATCGTTCACAAGCGGCGCAAATGCTTTCCACACTGACTATCATTATGGCTGCGGCGCCAATTATCGGTCCGTTGCTCGGTGGTCTGTTATTGAAAATCAGTTCTTGGCAGGCGATTTTCTGGCTGTTGGTGGTTATCGGCATCTTGCTTTTCCTCTCAATCATCAAACTGCCCGAAACCTTACCGCCGGCAAAACGTGCCGCGGGTTCCTTTTGGTCGGCTTTTGGTAACTATCGGATACTGTTGAAAAACCGCGCTTTTATGCGCTATACCCTGTGCGTGACATTTTTCTATGTCGCCGCTTACGCCTTTATCACCGGTTCACCCTTTGTTTATATCGATTATTTTAAAGTCGATCCGCAATACTACGGTTTTCTGTTCGGTGTGAATATCATGGGCGTCGCACTGCTCAGTGCGGTAAATCGTCGATTGGTGCGCCATTATCCGTTAGAGTCATTGCTGCGTATTTCCACCATAATTGCGTTATGCGCCACCTTAATTTTAGTAGTTCTGGTATTTATGGACCTAAACGGAATTGCAGGGATTCTGAGTGTCGCCGTGCCGATATTTATTATGTTCAGTATGAACGGGATTATCGCCGCCCGTACCAACGCCATGGCACTGGACAGCGTACAACCGGAAATTGCTGGCTCCGCCGCCGCACTCCTCGGTTCACTGCAATACGGCAGCGGTATTCTTTCCTCGCTACTACTCGCTGGCTTCTCCGACGGCACACCGCATACCATGGCTTGGATTATTGCGTTATTTGTGGGGCTCTGTGCGGTAATTGGGTGGGGGCAACGACCAAAATTCGCCTGAAAAGTGCGGTCGTTTTTTTGCAAATTTCCGACCGTTATTCCCCGGCAAATTTAATGCCGGCTCCTTTTCTCGCTTGTTCAAGCACTTCGCTGACCGCCGCCGAAATATCCAGCATTTTTTCCGCTTGGGCAAAGTCTTTACGGTCGATAATTTCCACAAACCGTTCGAATTCAGGGAGCATACGGTGTGCGTCGCCGAACTCAAAATGTTGCGCTTCGCCTTGATTCGGGGTGTAAGTGAAACGGTTCATGGCATTCGCCGGCATTGGTACGGTGATATTGCCTTTATCGCCTTGAATAGAGAGCATAACCGGTGCGGCGCAGTCTTTTGCGCCGATACAAACCGCTTTAAATTGCGGATAATCCAACAGCAAAATACCGCTGGTATCAATGCCGCGCTGAATATTGGCGGCGTAGGCACAACTTTGCGGTTTGCCGAACAGCCCCACCGCAAAATGCACGTTATAAACATTGAGATCCATCAATGCTCCGCCCGATTTTTGCGGGTCAAACGCCGGTAACGTTTCGCCCGCTTTGAAACGGTCGTAACGGCTGGAATACTGGCTGTAATTCAGACTGACGATTTTAATCTCGCCCAGCTCCGCCACTTTTTCCCGAATTGCAAGATAAGCAGGCAGATAATGCACCGTAACCGCTTCAATTAAAATCACGCCTTGGGTTTGGGCCAGTTGTCTTAGTTGATTAAATTCACCCGTATTTGAGGTGATCGGTTTTTCCATAATCACGTTTTTGCCCGCTTCCAGCGCCTGCTTGGCAAAAGAAAAATGAAGATGATTCGGTAGGGCGATATAGATCGTATCCAAATCGGAATTTAACATTGCCTCGTAATCAGCAAAAACCTGTGAAATACCATTTTCACTGGCAAATTGTGTTGTTTTTACCTGATCCCGTCCCCAAATCGCTAATTTTTCTAGCGTCACTTTATGTAGAGTTTGCATAAGATCTGCTACGATCATCCCGGTTCCAACAATTCCAAGTTTCATATCCATCTCCTTACATTATTTAACAATCATTCGAATTTTACCGCTTACACCGCCTTAATGCGACGTTTATTCTAAAGGACAATAACATTTTACCCAAAGATCCCACTTATTATCCGTCTATTCCAACGCTTTCAAAGCATTACTTTTTTCAACTTGCGCTTTCTCAGTAAAAAACTCAATCACCGCCCTTAGTCTCCCCGCTTTCTGGCTGTGCTGCATATAGTACAAATACAGTGCGCCGAATGTTTTCCAATGTTTTTCCAGCACCGGAATGAACGCTGCTTGATCGGCCTGTTTGCTCATCAGCGGTTCAAAAAAACGTCCGAGCGCAATGCCGCTTTTCATCACATCTTTCGCTACAATCAGGCTGTTCACCACAATCGGCGTCGGCATTTCAATGCTTACTTCTTCGCCTTTGTTGTTAAGCGAAAGCGGAAATATGCGGTTACTGGTCGCAAAGCGGAAGCCGACTAAGCGATGGTTTTTCAGCTCGGCAATTTTCTTCGGTAAGCCGAATTGTTGTTGATACGCGCTTGAGGCATACAGCCCTAAACGGAAAGGGGCGGTCAGTTTTTTCGCCACCATTTGCTCATCTACTTTATCGCCAAAGCGAATCCCTAAATCAAAGCCTTCTTTGAGAATATCCACCGTGCCGTCGTTAATCGAAATTTCCAGCTGAATATCGGGATAGCGCTCGCAGAATTCGGCTAAATGCGGCTCAATAATCAGCCAATAACCCACGTGCGGCACTGTCATTCGCACCACGCCTTTCGGCACGCCGCTTAAATCCTGCACGCTTTCCACCGCCACCGAAAGCTGCGCAATCGCATCTTGGGTGCTTGCCAGCAAATGATGCCCCGCTTCGGTTAATTCCATTTTACGTGTCGTCCGATTAAACAGCGGCAAGCCGATGTGCTGTTCCAGCAATTTGAGCGATTGACTGATGGACGGCGACGCCATCTGTAATTTGCGCGCCGCACCCGCAATCGAGCCTTCCGCCGCAATGGTATGGAATACGGTGAGATAACCGTAAATTGAACTATGCATACAACCTCTATTCTTCGTTTTTACCTAATAGTGAATTATAAATTTACTATCTTATCATGACCAATCATTTCGCTATAATGACCTCACTTTCAACGAACAAGCCACAAAGGAAACAATATGTACATCATCAATATTGCGGTAAACGACCATGTAAGCGCAGAACAGCACGACAAGCTTTTTGCGGAACACACGGAATGGTTTAAAAAATACTTTCAAGCCGGTAAATTTTTAATGCTCGGTCCGTTTAAAGACCAAGCCAATGCCGGTGTAATTTTTGCCGTCACCGAAAGCCGCGCGGAACTCGATCGGATTTTAGCGGAAGATTGCTACTACCCGAACTTGGCAAGCTATGAAATCCGTGAGTTTGAACCCAAATTAATTGCGGCAAATATCGCCGAATTTGCAGGCAAATAAGGAAAAAAGAATGAAAAACGTACTTATCGTATCAGGACACCCGAATTTAAAAACATCCATCACCAACCAAGTGATTTTAGACGAAACGGCCAAAGCCTTGCCGAACGCTGAAATCCGCAAATTAGACGAATTATTCCACAACGGCACATTCGACATTGCGGCGGAACAAGCGGCAGTATTAAAAGCCGATGTGCTGGTGTTTCAGTTCCCGTTCTCGTGGTTCAGCTTGCCGGGCGTGATGAAAATCTGGTTGGACGAAGTGTTTGAACACGGCTTTGCCCATGGTTCAACCGCCCGATTGGCAGGCAAAAAAATCATCTTCTCCACCACTACCGGTGCACCGGCGGAAGTGTATCAAAAAGACGGTTTCTTCAAACACACCATGGAAGAGTTCGCCGCGCAATTTGAGATTACGGCACAACTTTGTAACCTTGATTATCAAGGTCTGATCTACACCAACGGTATCGGCTACACCAGCCGTGAAAATGAAGAGAAAATCAACGCCCAAAAAGCAGAAGCTAAAAAACACGCACAACACTTGGTGGCATTGATTGAAAGCTTGTCACAGGCTTAGGAAAAGCCGACGGCGTAATGATACAAGCGGTCGGATTTCGACCATTTTTTGCAAATAAGGAGAAAAGATGAAATACACCAAACTTGGCAACAGCGATTTAAACGTTTCCCGCATTTGTTTGGGCTGCATGGGCTTTGGCGATTCAACAACGGGGCAGCATTCTTGGACGTTGCCTGAACCAGAAACCCGTGAAATTATCCAATATGCGCTGGAAAACGGCATCAATTTTTTCGACACGGCGATTGCTTACCAGCTTGGTTCAAGCGAACGTTTTGTAGGCAAAGCGTTGCGTGATACGGCAAAACGCGAAGAGGTGGTGCTTGCCACTAAATTCCTGCCGCGCACACAGGCGGAAATCGAAGCCGGCGTATCGGGCGAACAACATGTACTGAACTCGCTTGATCAAAGCCTGCAAAATCTCGGCATGGATTATGTGGATCTCTATATCTGCCATATGTGGGATTACAACACGCCAATGATCGAGATTCTGCACTCCTTAGATAAAGCCGTGAAAGCCGGCAAAGTGCGTGCCATCGGCTTATCGAATGCCTTTGCGTGGCAACTGGCAAAAGCCAATGCAATGGCTGAATATGAAGGCTTAACCAAATTCGTTTCTATGCAAAGCCACTACAACCTGATTATGCGTGAAGATGAGCGCGAACTGTTCGGCTTGTGTGCGGAAGACAATATTGCCCTTACACCTTACAGTGCCTTAGCAAGCGGTCGTTTGGCGCGTTTAGGCGATGTGCAAACGAAACGTTTGGCGGAAGACGCCTACGCCAAAGGCAAATATGATGCCACTGCCGAGCAAGACCAAATTATCATCCATCGTGTAGCAGAGCTTGCCAAGAAATATGGCGTTTCGATGACCGAAATTTCACTCGCGTGGCTTTTAACCAAAGTGGCTTCGCCAGTAGTAGGTGCAACGAAAAAACATCATATTGACGGTGCGGTAGGTGCAGTCAATCTCACCCTTTCAGCTGAAGATGTTGTTTATTTGGAAGAATGTTACCAACCGCATAATTTAGTCGGCATTATGGCGCAAAACAGCTATAAAACCAAAGATGCAAAACAGGTTTGGACAAGATAACACGGAAAATAAAAATTTGAGGGAAAACAGGGTCAAAAGTGCGGTCGGTTTTGGCAAAATTTTGCAAGAACCGATCGCAGTATTATCTTTCCTGGCTCAATCCTGAAATCGCCCGGCATTCTTCCACGCTGTGTTCTTCGTGATTCACCAGGTTTTGCAGAAAGGTTTGGATTTCCAGCAAGCGGGCAATTTTTTCTTCCACCTGTTTCAGATGAGAAAGAATCATTTCGTCGGCGACACAATGATGTTTCGGCGTATTCTTCAATTCGTTCAGTTGTTTGATTTCATCAATGGAAAAACCGAGCCAACGACAGGATTTAATAAAATTCAACTGGCTTAGACTTTGCTGATCGTAAACGCGATAGCCGTTCGCCGCACGTTTCGGCTCCGGCAACAGACCGGTTTTTTCATAATAACGGATGGTTTCCAGATTAATCCCGCTCTTTTTACTTAACTCATTGATCTTCATCATCATTCTCTAATCGAAAAAAAATTTTGTCTATTTTAGCAAATTTTCGCAAAAAACGCTTGAGTCTGTAGTAGCTACGGAGTTTATGATTCTTATTAATCGAAATTAATCAAACTTAATTTGCTAACAAGGATTATGTATGAATGCGCAAGCAAAGAAAGATAAACAAGCTCATCACGAGCATCATGATCATTCCCAAGTCCATACGGAGCATGAGCATTCTCAGGTTCCAAAAAACAAAATGATTTTGGGGATCAGCCTCGCCATTATCTCCTGCTATATGGTGGTGGAATTTATCGGCGGTTATTTGTTTAACAGTCTGACTCTGATGGCGGATGCCGGGCATATGGCCAACGATAGTTTATCGCTGTTCCTTGCTCTGGTTGCCTTATTTCTCAGCGCCAAAGCGCAAAAATGGTTCGCTCTGCTCAACGGCACCTCACTGGTATTTGTGGCGGTTATGATTTTAATCGAAGCCTTCAAACGCTGGCAGGCACCAACTGAAATGGCGGCATTACCCATGATGACGGTGGCGACAATCGGCTTGTTGGTGAATATTCTCGTGGCATGGATTATGTTAAAAAGCGATCAGGAAAACCTGAATATCAAAGCCGCTTATCTTCATGTATTGGCTGATTTATTCGGTTCCGTGGTAGCGATTATCGCAGGTCTCAGCGCTTGGCTGCTTAATTGGCACTGGGTGGATGTGGTCGCCAGCGTCATTTTAAGCGCGCTGGTATTACGCAGCGGCTTATCCGTAATCAAACAAGCGATTACCGCCCTGCGTAGTGACAGCGAAGAATTCAATATGGACACCCATTCTCACTGAGGTTGAATCCGTTACGGCAGAACGTCGATAAAACAGAAAAAGTGCGGTGGAAATTTTGAAAATTTTTACCGCACTTTATCTACTCTCAAAAATTTAAACAGATTTAATTTAAATATTAAGCTAAGCCATATAATCAATTGATGCTCATATTTATAAGAATTTTTCTAATAAAGTTAATATGATACCCACAATCAAAGGAGCTATATAAAGAGCATGAAAAGATGATAAGAAATTCTGTTCAGGTAGCTGTATACCCCGTTCAATATCTTCTCGACTATTAGCTAAATTTCCTCTTATTGATTCTTCCAATGATTGTTCTTGTATATTTTGTTCAATCTTTTTTAAAATTCTTAATTTTAACTTTCCTGAATTCATTAACATCATAAAAATAACGAATATAACGCAAATAACAAAAAATAAGATAGACCCTTTAGATAATAAATCATCCATATTAGGAATTGGAGCATATTGCCATAAAAAATCTAAAAACAAAGTTTTGTTATATACTATGTTTATAAGTTCCTTTATAGGATGAGATAGAAATCCAATAGGAGAAAAATATATCATTTTGAGATATGACATAATTAACAATATTAAACAAATTATCCCCCCCAAATAACCTACAATAATTTTCCACCAAGCTTTTTTCTTTTCTTTAAATAGCATTATAAGATACCTCTATTACGTTGACCCACAATAAACTCTTGATACATTCCATTTCATCCTTACCCCAAAGATTGAATACTCCCCAACACCCTCTTCTCCGAAACCGGATACTTGGTACCCAACTGCTGAGCAAACAAACTTACCCGTAACTCCTCAATCATATAGCGAATTTCCAGCACTTCCGTACTCAATGGTTTGGATTTAGGGAGTTTGGCGAGCAGTTGTTGGTAAGCTTGTTGGCATTGTTCCACCCGTAGCATGGCGGCGCGGTCGCGGTTGATGTCTTGTGCCAGTTTGTCCATACGTTTGTCGATGGCTTGCAGGTAACGCTGAATATCCGGTAGGCGGGCGTAGCCGGTTTTTTCCACGAAGCCCGGATAAATCAAGCCGGCCAGTTGGGATTTAATATCCGATAAAGCGAATGCCATGGTGAAATCCATTTTGCCTTTCAAGCGTTTGTTGATTTCAAAAGTAAGGGTGAGCAAGCGTTCTACTTGTTGGGCGATGTCCACGGTGATTTCATTGAGATTTTCACGTACGAAATCCCGCAGTTTTTCAAAATCCCTTTCATTCCACACAAAACCGCCGAAATCCGCAATCAGTTTATCTACAGCGCAGGCGATACAGTCATCGATCAAATCCAATACTTTGCCGAACGGGGTGAAATATAAACCCAGCTTGGATTTGTTCGGCAGTTTTTCGTGCAGATATTTAATC
Organism: Basfia succiniciproducens; assembly: GCF_011455875.1. NCBI lineage: Bacteria > Pseudomonadati > Pseudomonadota > Gammaproteobacteria > Pasteurellales > Pasteurellaceae > Basfia > Basfia succiniciproducens. Next base: position 1,056,692 of record NZ_CP015031.1, read on the forward strand.
GGCGAAGGCACGTTGAGCAAAATCAGGCGACGCAAGCCTTGCTGCATGGCCACGGACTGTTCGTATTCCGTTTCAAATAATTTAATGCCCACCGCTTCTTTTTCATCGGTTATGGCGGGGAAAGCCTTCACGGTAAAGCCCTGTTTTTTCTGTTCGTAGCATTGCGGCAGGCTGTCGAAATTCCAGATATGAATGCCCGATTGTTCAATGCCGTCGTCCGCCACCGCGGAAATACTTTGCTGTACCTGATCTTTTAAGCCGAATTTGAGTTCATCCAGATTCATGCTTTCCGCAATTTTTTTGCCCTTTTCATCAATCACACGAAATGTCATACGTAAGTGCGGTGGAATTTGCTCAAGTTTCCATTCTTCCACTTCCACATTTACGCCGGTCATACGACGCAATTCGTAACTCAGGGTTTCCGTTAACGGTTTGTCAAAGTTAGCTACGCGGGCTAAAAAAGCTTCCGCATAATTGGGTGCCGGCACAAAATTGCGGCGCAGGGATTTCGGCAGAGCCTTAATCAAACTGACGATCAGCTCATGGCGTAAACCCGGAATTTGCCAGTCAAATCCCTGCATTTCAATCTGATTCAGCAACGGCAGAGGAATGTGCACGGTTACGCCGTCCGCATCCGTACCCGGTTCAAACTGGTAAGTGAGTTTTAATTTCAGATTACCCTGGTGCCAGAAATTCGGGAAATCCAACTGGCTGACTTTTTGCGCGTCTTCCTTCATCAGGAAAGACTTCTCAAAATTAAGCAATTCCGGATCTTGTTGAGCGGCTTTCTTCCACCAACTGTCAAAATGTTTTTGCGACACCACGTCCGCCCCGATGCGGGAATCATAAAATTCGAACAAGGTGCGATCGTCCACCAGAATATCGCGGCGGCGGGATTTGTGTTCCAAATCTTCCACTTCACGAATCAGCTTTTGATTTTCAAAAAAGAATTTATGGCGGGTATGCCAATCCCCTTCCACTAAGGCGGATTGAATAAAGATCTCGCGGCTGGTTTGCGGATCGATGGCACCGTAATTCACCGGGCGGCTTGCCACAATCGGCACACCGTACAGGCTGACTTTTTCATTGGCGATCACCTGCCCGCGGGATTTCGACCAGCGTGGCTCGGAATAGCTGCTTTTAATCAGATGTTTGGCTAACGGCTCAACCCATTCGGGATCGATCTCCGCCACCATACGCCCCCAAAGTTTAGAGGTTTCCACCAATTCCGCCGCCATCACCCATTTCGGTTGTTTTTTGAAAAGCACGGAATTAGGAAAAATGGCGAAATGAGCGTTACGGGCGCCAAGATATTGCTGTTTTTCCGCCTCTTTCATACCGATATGAGAAAGCAGCCCGCTTAACAGTGCGCTGTGAATTTGCGGATATTGTGCCGGTTCGGAATTAATCGGCAAGCCCATTTCCCGCACGGTCAAACGGATTTGATGATAAATATCCTGCCATTCCCGCACCCGCAGATAATTCAGATAATCTTTTTGACATAGGCGGCGGAACTGGTTTTTACTCAAGGCTTTTTGCTGCTCCTGAATATAGTTCCACAAATTCAGAAACGCCAGAAAATCGGATTTTTTGTCCGCAAACCGACGGTGTTTGTCATCGGCGGATTGTTGCTTCTCTTGCGGACGTTCGCGCGGATCCTGAATGGAAAGGGCGGCGACAATAATCATCACTTCCAAAACGCAGCCTAAATCGACCGCACTTAGCAGCATTTTAGCCAGACGGGGATCTACAGGTAATTGGGCTAATTGACGACCCGTTTGAGTCAAAACACGTTTTCCCCCCTCAGGGCTATGCCCAGCTCCCCCCGTAAACGGTGGGAGCGAAGAATTTGATGCTAAATTGCCCTCCCCTCGTTTACGGGGGGAAGTGCCGAAGGCGGAGGGAGGTGATTTTTGCCATTCAAAGGCACCCAACTCTTCCAATAATTTAATACCGTCCTGAATATGCCGTTTATCCGGCGCATCCACAAAAGGAAAAGCTTCAATGTCGTCCAATCCCAGTGCCGTCATCTGTAAAATAACGGAAGCCAAATTGGTGCGCAGAATTTCCGGATCGGTAAATTCCGGGCGGTTATTGAAATCCTGTTCCGAATACAGGCGGATACAAACGCCCTCGGAAACCCGCCCGCAGCGCCCTTTACGCTGATTGGCGGAGGCCTGCGAAATCGGCTCAATAGGCAGACGTTGCACTTTGGTGCGGTAGCTGTAGCGGGAAATCCGCGCGGTACCCGGGTCGATCACATATTTAATGCCCGGCACCGTGAGCGAGGTTTCCGCCACGTTGGTAGCCAGCACGATACGGTTTAGTCCGCCGGGATGGAAGATCTTATTTTGCTCCTGCGCCGACAGGCGGGCATACAGCGGCAGAATTTCCGTATGACGCAGATTCTGCTTTTCCAACGCCTCTGCGGTATCGCGAATTTCCCGCTCGCCGCTTAAGAAAATTAAAATATCGCCTCTGCCCTCCGCCTGCAGTTCGTCCACCGCATTCAAAATGCCTTGCAGCTGATCCTGTTCTTCCGTCTCCGCAACGGGACGATAACGCACTTCCACCGGATAAGTTCTGCCGGATACTTCAATAATCGGCGCATTGTTGAAATGCTTGGAAAAGCGCTCCACATCAATGGTCGCAGAGGTGATAATCACTTTTAAATCCGGACGGCGCGGCAATAACTGTTTCAGATAACCCAGAATAAAATCGTTGTTTAAGCTGCGTTCGTGGGCTTCGTCGATAATCAGACAATCATATTGGTTGAGAAAACGATCGGTTTGAATTTCCGCCAGTAAAATCCCGTCGGTCATCAACTTGATTTGAGTGTCCTCACCGATTTGATCGTTAAAGCGTACTTTATAACCGACAATTCCGCCTAATTCCGTTTGCATTTCTTCCGCAATACGCGCCGCCACCGAACGGGCGGCAATACGCCGCGGCTGGGTATGCCCGATTAAACCTTTTTGCCCGAACCCCAATTCCAGACACATTTTCGGCAACTGCGTGGTTTTACCCGAACCCGTTTCCCCCGCCACAATCACCACCTGATTTTGTGCAATCAGTTTTTGAATTTCCGTTTTACGTTGGCTGACGGGAAGATTTTCAGGAAAAACGATCGGATTTTTGACCGCACTTTTCCGCAGTTCAAGGCGCAGTTTGGCCTGTTGAATTTGTTGTTCAATGTCAAGAGCGGCGGCTTGTTGGGATTGCTCTTTTTTAATTTGCCCCAAGCCTCGGATTCGAGCCAGCAAACGGCGCTGTTCAACAATCATCACATCCTCGATCTGTTCGGCTAAGGATTTTTGTAATGCGTTAAATTCTCTTTTCGGTGTTTTCATTTTCATCATAATGCTAAGTTATTTGTGATCTATATCACAATCAGAAATTCTTTTAATCTAAACCGCACTAATTATATGCTAAATTAGCTCGCCCGTTGAAATAAAAAGGAAAATTTATGAAAAACCTTAAATTAAGTATTGCCACTATTGCCGTGGCGTCATTACTGTCAGCTTGTACTAGTCAATACGCTACGGAAAAGCATGAACAACTTAAATTGCAGAACCAAGCGGCGCTGGGGATTGTTTGGATGCAGCAATCCGGCGAATATCAGGCTCTTGCCCATCAAGCCTTTAACACGGCTAAAACGGCTTTTGATCAGGCTAAAAAAACCAAAGGTAAGAAAAAAGCGGTTGTTGTGGACTTAGACGAAACGATGATGGACAACAGCGCTTATGCCGGTTGGCAGGTTAAAAACGGTGAAGATTTCACGCAGGAAACATGGACAAAATGGGTGAATGCACGCCAAACTGCGGCAATTCCCGGTGCGGTGGAATTCGCCAATTATGTAAATAATCATGGCGGTACAATGTTCTATGTATCAAACCGGTTGGAAAACGGTGAACGCCAAGGCACCATTGACGATATGGCTCGTTTAGGTTTCCCGGGAGTATCGGAAAAAACCTTAATACTAAAAGACGGTAAATCCGCTAAATCAGCACGTTATAAAACCATTACGGATCAAGGATATGATATTGTGGTTTACGTTGGTGACAACTTAAACGACTTCGGTGACGCCACCTATCGCAAACCTAACGCGGAACGCCGTGATTTCGTCGCTCAAAACGCAAAACAATTCGGAACAAAATACATCGTTCTGCCTAATCCTAACTATGGAGACTGGGAAGGCGGCCTAGACAGCAATTACTATAAAGGCGATGTGAAAAACAAAGTGGATATTCGCTTAAATTCCATTAAAGCCTGGGACGGAAAATAATCCTCCTCTAACAAAAATACCGTTAGCTTATCATCACTAACGGTATTTTTTATTTGCCTAATATTACTGCTAAAATCCCCGCCGCAATAAGCGGACCGACCGGGATACCGCCGAGAAAAGCAACACCGAGCACGGTGCCGATAAGTAAACCCGTCACCACGACGGGTTCGCTACTCATTAAATTTACGCCGCGGCCGGCAAACCAAGCTACCGCAATCCCAATAATAATAGATAAAAACATCTGCCAGTTCAAAAATTCTTTAAAGGCAGGCAACTGAACTTTCCCCGAAACTAACGGAGCCAGCACGCCGACGGTTAAAATAATAATGCCGATTTTTAATCCGTTCTTTTCTAAAAAAGGAATATATTTACCTAAAAAAGTCTGATGCATTAGAAGCAAAATAAGTGCGGATATGGTAATTGAATTATTGTTGCTCAACACGCCAAGCAAAATAAGCACAACAAGCATAATGGCAACGGAATTGACCTGTAAAGACATATTGAATTCCTAAAACTGCGGTTTAATTTTTTGCAAAGATTATAACAAATTATGCGTTAATTATTTCTTTATTTTTAAATTAGTTCTAAAATCTTTGCTAAATGAAAAATTAGCATCAATAACAATAAGACAGATACTATGGAAATCGCATTTCTCCTCGCCGGCAAAATTATTGAACTGACCATTATCGTATTACTCGGTTATGCGTTGGTAAAAAGTAAATTGCTCAAATCTCAGGACAGCTACCCCTTATCCATTATCGGTTTATATCTTATCAGCCCGTCGGTGATGATCAATGCGTTTCAAATTGATTATAGTCCGCAAATTCTAAACGGCTTGCTGTTATCCCTAACTATGGCCGTTTTTCTGCATATTATTCTGATTATCACCGGCGTTATTCTTAAACGCCTGCTGAATCTGGATCCTATCGAACATGCGGCTTCTATTTATTCCAATTCGGGCAACTTAATTATTCCTCTGGTGGTTTCTATGTTCGGACAACAATGGGTTATTTACGCCACCTGTTTTATTGTGGTACAAACCTTTTTATTCTGGACTCACTGCCGCAGCATTATTTGCGGTAAAGGTTCTATTTCAATATTAAAAATGTTTAAAAATATCAATATATTATCTATTTTTCTGGGCGTATTTTTATTTGCTTTTCAAATTAAATTGCCGCCGCTTATTTCGGGAACCTTATCTTCCTTAGGTCAATTTATCGGCCCGAACGCCATGTTGATTGCCGGTATGCTTATCGCTTCCATACCGTTGCGCAACATCATAACCTCAAAACGCATTTATTTGGTCACCTTTTTACGGCTGATTTTAATCCCGATCTTCCTGCTTATCATTATTAAATTATGCGGCTTTGATAATTGGGTGGAAAACGGTGAAACCATTGCGATGATTAGCTTCCTGGCAACCATGAGCCCGGCGGCGGCAACGGTAACCCAAATGGCATTGATTTATGGAAAAAATGCCAATAAAGCCAGTGCCATTTATGGCGTTACCACTATGTTGTGTGTATTTTCTATGCCGTTGATTATCGCCTTGTATCAACTTATTTAGTACAAGATAAACAAAAGGCTGATTTCCGTATAACAGGAAATCAGCCTTTAATTTAAAATGAATAAAATTGACTTCTTTATAAATTCACCATTCGGCTGGGGCGAATTACATTATCCTTACCTATTTCCGCTACCCCTAAAAACACATTTTGCGGCGAAAACAAACGAACTTGCCCTTGCAGTTGCTGAAGATTATCAAACTTTACCCGCTGACCGAAACCCACGGCTTTTGTTTGCTCTTCGCTCAAACTTAAAACAGGTAATTTTGATACGGCGCTGTCCACCGGCAATAAACGGGCGTCTAATACGGCTAGATCTTCGTCTTGCGCAAATTGCTGCAATTGTTCCCAAGTCAGCATTTTATCCGCCGGATAATCGGATACGGCGGTACGTCTAAGCATGCTTACATGAGCGCCGCAACCCAGATATTCGCCTAAGTCGTCCACTAACGTACGAATATACGTACCTTTTGAACAATGCACTTCAAGTGTTAAATAAGGCGCTTCATAGCTAATAAAATTAAGCTCGAAAATGCTAATCGGGCGGGCTTCACGCTCTACAACAATCCCCGCTCTGGCATATTCGTAAAGAGGTTTACCCTTATGTTTCAAGGCGGAAAACATAGTGGGAACCTGCATAATATCGCCGCGAAAGTGCGGTAAAGAATCAAGGATTTTTTGTTCCGTTACATTCACGGAGCGGGTTTCTACAACTTGTCCTTCCGCATCGGAAGTATCCGTACGTTCGCCTAATTTCGCAATCACCTGATAACGTTTATCCGCATCCAATAAAAACTGAGAAAATTTTGTCGCCTCACCTAAACAAATCGGCAACATTCCTGTTGCCAATGGATCCAATGCGCCCGTATGCCCTGCTTTATTTGCCTGATAAATACGTTTTACCTTCTGCAAAATATCGTTAGACGACATTCCCTGTGGTTTATCAAGTAAAAATATGCCGTGAATATCACGACCGCGTTTACGGGGTCTCGACATTAATCTTCTCCGTTATCCTCATCAATATGACGTTCTTTGTCACTGCGAACGACATTTGTCACCAGATTTGACATCCGCATACCTTCAACTAAAGACCGATCATACTCAAAGCGCAATTCGGGCACAATACGCAAACGCATTGCTTTACCCACTAACGAACGAATATAAGGCGCAGCTTTTTCCAGTGCCTTCATGCCTTGTTTAATAGCTTCATCGTCGTTATTGAACAAGAAAGTCACAAATATTTTAGCATAAGCCAAATCCCGCGAAACCTCTACATCGGAAACCGTCACCATACCGATACGCGGGTCTTTCACTTCACGCTGTAAGATCACGGCAATTTCTTTTTGTAGCTCTTGTGCAACGCGATCGGAACGTTTAAATTCTCTTGACATGTTATTTTCCTAAAATCTGAATTTAAGTTTGTATTCAAGCAAACAGGTTAAAAGTGCGGTCAAAAATTTTCAAATTTTAACCGCACTTTTTAGTATCTGTTTATATAAAAGATAAACAGACACTAATCCTATACGAAGTTCACACTCGCTTATAAAGAATTAAATCGAGCGTTTAATCTCAACCACTTCGAATACCTCGATTTGGTCGCCGACTTTCACGTCATTGTAATTCTTCACGCCGATACCGCATTCCATACCGTTGCGAACTTCGTTCACGTCATCTTTGAAACGACGCAGAGATTCCAATTCGCCTTCAAAAATAACAACATTATCACGCAATACGCGAATCGGGTTGTTACGTTTGATCACACCTTCGGTTACCATACAACCGGCGATAGCACCGAATTTAGGTGAACGGAATACGTCGCGAACTTCCGCAAGACCGATAATTTCCTGTTTGAATTCAGGTTGTAACATACCGCTCATTGCCGCTTTGATCTCGTTTAATAATTCATAAATAATTGAATAATAACGTAAATCAATATTCTCAGTTTCAATAATACGACGAGCTGAGGCATCCGCGCGCACATTGAAACCAACAATAATCGCATTTGAAGCGGCGGCTAATGTCGCATCGGTTTCAGTAATACCGCCCACACCGGAACCAACCACTTTCACTTTTACTTCTTCCGTTGAAAGCTCTTGTAAAGATTGAACGATAGCTTCCACGGAACCCTGAACATCCGCTTTAACGATAACATTTAACTCGGCAACATCGCCTTCCGCCATATTGCTGAACATATTTTCAAGTTTCGCTTTTTGTTGACGGGCTAATTTAACTTCACGGAATTTACCTTGACGATATAGTGCCACTTCACGGGCCTTTTTCTCATCACGAACCACAGTGGCTTCATCACCCGCAGCAGGCACGCCGGAAAGACCCAATACCTCAACCGGAATCGACGGACCGGCAGACTCGACATCTTTGCTCAGCTCATCACGCATTGCGCGTACGCGACCGTATTCGAAACCGCAAAGTAAAATATCACCGCGATTCAGCGTACCGGATTGAACAAGAATAGTCGCAACCGGACCGCGTCCTTTATCCAGATAAGATTCGATTACAACGCCGGTCGCCATACCTTCTTTAACCGCCGTTAATTCCAGCACTTCCGATTGTAATAAGATCGCATCTAATAATTCGTCAACACCCGTCCCTTTTTTGGCGGATACATAAACAAATTGCGTATCGCCGCCGAATTTTTCAGAAACTACGTCATATTGCAATAATTCCTGTTCTACACGATCCGGATTCGCTTCAGGTTTATCGATTTTATTTACCGCAACAACCAAGGGTACGCTTGCCGCTCTGGCATGTTGAATCGCTTCGATAGTTTGCGGCATCACGCCGTCATCGGCGGCGACCACTAAGACAACGATATCCGTCGCTTTCGCACCGCGCGCACGCATTGAGGTAAACGCCGCATGTCCCGGAGTATCCAGGAAAGTGATCATTTTGCCGTTAGTTTCAACATGATAAGCACCGATATGTTGGGTAATACCGCCGGCCTCACCCGCGGCAACTTTCGCTTTGCGGATATAGTCTAATAATGAGGTTTTTCCGTGGTCAACGTGACCCATAATAGTCACAACCGGCGCACGGGTTACTTTTTCCGCATTAACGTCGCGATCTTCCAATACCGATTCTTCTAATTCGTTTTCTTTACGCAGAATCACCTTGTGGCCCATTTCTTCGGCAACCAATTGAGCGGTTTCTTGGTCGATAACCTGATTAATGGTCACCATTTCGCCCATTTTCATCATTGTCTTGATGATTTCCGTCGCTTTTACCGCCATTTTATTAGCAAGTTCCGCTACGGTAATGGTTTCACCGATAACTACGTCACGGTTTACCGCTTGTGCAGGCTTGGTAAACGCTTGTTGAATTGCACTGCTGCCTTTCTTGCCTTGTTTGCCTTTGCCTTTCACGTCTTTTTGGTTACGACGATCCGCATTACGTTCGTCTTTAGAACCGTTATCGTCACGTCCGCCTTTTTTAGCTTTGCCGACTTTATTTTTACCGCGGCCACGCCCTTCTTTACGGCGTTCTTCTTCATCTTCCGCTTCACGGGCATAAGTCGAAGTCAAATGATAATCGGAAAAATCATCGGAAACTTCCGTTGTTTCTCTATCCGTCGCTAATTCAGCCAAACGTTTTGCTTCTTCCGCCGCTTTACGCGCCTGTTCTTCCACTTTTTGGCGAGCTAACTCATCGGCTTTACGGCGTAATTCCGCTTCTTCCGCTTTAATACGGTCTTTTTCTGCGTCCACAACTTTTACCGGTTCCGGTTTTTTCGCTGCAGCCGCGACACGTGCCTTTTCAGCATTTTTTTTAGCTTTCTCGGCAGCTTCTTTTTCCGCTTTTTCCACAGCCGCTTTTTCAGCCGCTTCCTGTGCTTTTAATTTTGCTTCTTCCGCAGCTTTCTTAGCCGCTTCGGTATCAATTTTGCGGGATTTACGCACTTCAACCTGAACTTTACCGCCGGCAACCGTTGTTTTAACTCTGCGCTGTAAACTTAGTTTTTTTGGTGCGTTTTCGTTTTGTGTTTCTTTATCTGTCATAATATTTTTAATCCTTATTCATCACCAAACCAACAGATATTACGAGCCGCCATAATTAAATCCGCCGCTTTTTCTGCACTTAACTCTTCAATATCCGCTAAATCATCAACACCTTGTTCGGCTAACTCCTCAAGAGTTTTAATATTTTTCTCAGCTAATCTGAATGCAATATGACGTTCCATACCTTCGAGATTTAATAATCTGTCTTCAACCTCGGCTTGTTTTAACGCTTCTTCTTCCGCCACCGCTTTAGCGGTTAACGCATCTTTCGCACGTTTTTGCAACTCTTCAACCAAATCTTCGTCTTCAAGACCGTCAATTGCCGTTAATTCGCTTACCGGCACATAAGCTAATTCTTCAAGGCTTGAGAATCCTTCATCAATGAGAAGCTGTGCAAAGTCTTCATCAAGCTCAAGAGAAGTCATGAATAAATTTAATACCTTATTATCTTCCGCCTGATGTTTTTGCTGCAATTCTTCCGTAGTCATCACATTTAACGTCCAGCCGGTTAACTGGGTCGCTAAACGCACGTTTTGACCGTTACGACCAATAGCTTGTGCTAAATTTTCCTGTTCAACGGCAATATCCATCGAGTGATTATCTTCATCAACCACAATTGAATTTACATCCGCAGGTGCCATGGCGTTAATCACGAATTGAGCCGGATTATCATCCCAAAGTACGATATCCACACGCTCACCGCCTAATTCATTGGTGATAGCCTGAACGCGTGAACCGCGCATACCGACGCAAGCGCCAACCGGGTCAATACGTTTGTCATTACTTTTAACCGCAATTTTTGCACGCAATCCCGCATCGCGAGAAGCGCCTTTAATTTCGATTAATTCTTCACCGATTTCCGGTACTTCCAAACGGAATAACTCTTCAAGCATTACCGGTTTTGCGCGGGTTACAAACAATTGCGCACCTTTACTTTCCGGATTAACTTTATAAAGCACACCGCGTACGCGATCGCCCGGACGGAAGTTTTCACGAGGCAGCATATCTTCGCGGGTAATAACCGCTTCCGCCTTCGCCGGATCTTCTTTGTTACCGGTTAAGTCCAGAATAATTGAATCGCGGGTAACTTTTTTTACCGTACCTGTTACGATTTTTCCTTCTTCGGAACGGAATTGTTCAACTACTTTGTTGCGTTCCGCTTCACGAATTTTAGTACTGATTACCTGACGGGCGGTTTGCATGGTAATACGGTCAAAGGCTACGGAATCGATTTGATCTTCCACATAATCGCCTAATTGAATGTCAGGATCTTCGAATTGCGCCGCTTCTAAAGTAATTTCTTTTGTCGGGTTAACCACTTCATCAACCACCAACCAGCGACGGAAAGTATCAAACTCACCGGTTTTTTGGTTAATCGCAACGCGAACATCAATTTCCTGTTCGTATTTTTTCTTTGTTGAAAGGGCAATCGCACTTTCTAACGCTTCAAAAATCTTCTCACGCGGTAATAATTTTTCATTTGATACTGCTTCCGCAGCTAATAAAATCTCTTTGCTCACTTTTTATGCCTCTATTAAAATTTTGGTATTACGTTCGCTTTTTGAATATTACTTAATGCGAAAGACTGTTCTTGATCGTCCACAATCAAGGTCAGCATATCGCCTTCAATCCGCTCTAATTTGCCTTGCCATTTACGACGGTCTAACATAGGAATACGTAAATGTACTGAAATTTCCTGCCCGACATAACGTTGGAACTGCTCCAAAGTAAATAACGGACGATCCAATCCCGGCGAAGATACTTCAAGATTGTATTTATCAGCAATCGGATCTTCTACGTCTAATATAGCGCTCACCTGACGACTTACATCCGCGCAGTCGTCAACGGTAACGCCGCCTTCTTTATCAATGTATAAACGTACCGTCATAAAGCGACCGGCACGTTGACATTCAATCCCCCAAAGTTCACAGCCTAAATCTTCAACCGAACCTTGCAGCATTTGTTGTAAATTTTGTTCTAATGTTGCCATTTCACCCTCGTAAAATGAGCTGAACAGCCCACCAAGATATCGTTAATATCCGTGGGTTTTTTAACCCACCCTACAAATTTCGGACATAAAAAAAGGGCTTAAAGCCCAGTGTAAATATCCAAATTTTACGTACAAAAAAACCCAAATCTAAAAATTTGGGTTTCACTGAACCTTTATTTTTCTTCCTTATAAGGAAGTGGTTGCGGGGGCCGGATTTGAACCAACGACCTTCGGGTTATGAGCCCGACGAGCTACCAAGCTGCTCCACCCCGCGTCCGAAATATGGCAGCATTATAATGAGAATAATGCGGAAGATCAAGTTTTTAACAAAAATAATTTAAAATAAACCGCACTTTTACGGGATTAAAAACCTATTCCCGTGCTTATACCAACACCGGCGCCGTTATTTCCCACGCCGAAACCGCCGCCGACCGTACAACCGCCGAGTAAAACCAAAGTACATAATAAAATAAGCCGTTTTTTCATTTATTTTCCCTAGTTAAAGGCAGTAAATACTGAAAAAGCCGATAAATGGCGATTAAATCCATTCTGGCAACCGGCTTAAATACCAATAAAATATAATAAAGAAAACGGAATTTTGCCACTAAATTTAATACATCCTGCCATAAATCCGGTTCGCAATATTCTTCATATTTGTTTATCAAATATTGAATCTGTTCACCGGAAAGATGCTTAGAACGGCAAAGGCTATGAATAAATACCAATACATCGCGAATTTTGTGCCATTGCAAATTCAGGCTACGGGAATGAGATTCAAAATCCATAAAGGTCACCTTACCTTGCCGCCAGGCAATATCCCTGATTGCAGGGCGTCCGTGAGTCACCCCTTTTTTATGCAATGGAGTCAAGGCTTTTATGGCATCGACCAGTATCTGATTTTTTTCCGCCGGAGTTAAATTAAGCCCGGCATTTTCAATCCAATGATTTAAAGTCGGTCCCACATCTTTTAATACAAAAAAATCTTCGCCGGATAATATAACCTGAGGAACGGGCGCCCCCCGCTCATATAAATTTTTGAGAATATGCAGTTCTTCCCGAAAGGATTGTTTCGGATGCGGCTTGAGAATTTTCCACACGCCGGTTAATTTTTCCGGTTGTTTTACCCAGTAAGTCTGATTCTCAAAATCAAAACTAAATATCCGTTTACCTTGATTCTTTTGTACTAACTCATTCACTAATCTACTGAAAACGGCCTGTTTTTTCGTTGTCATTTTCCCACATCCTTAGCCGCCAATAATCGCAAAAAAATTCAAATTTTGACCGCACTTTTATTAACGACGATTCTTTAAACCTGAGAACTTATTGCGTTACGAACTGACTAATAATCGAATAAAAAGGGAAATATTTTAGCCTTTTTTCTTATCTTTTTAAACAAATTAAGAGGCGGACGTTATGTTTTTATCCAGAATTTCTTTTTATTTCACTTTAGTCTGCGGGCTTATCATCGCTATGGTTATCGCACCCTCGGCAAAAGCCAATATGTTTTCGGTCAGTGAAACGGAAATTAATCAATATCTGAGTAAAAAAGGTGAAATCGCCGATAAAATCGGTTTTCCCGGACTTTTCGCCATGGATTATAAAGTGCAGAATTTAACGGCTAAAGTCGGGCAAAATAACGACGGCAGGGTGGAACTTAGCGGTACAATCGACGGCTTATTAAACCTGCAAAAAAATGACTATGTGGGGAAAATTGATCTGACCCTCGACACTATTCCTTATTACGATGCGGAAAAAGGCGCCGTTTATCTGCGGGATTTACGCATCACCAACTGGACAGGTTCTCCGCAACAATATATGGAAAAACTGGAACCCATGATGCCGTTTTTAAGCCGCAGTCTCGCTGCGCTGATGGCGACAATGCCTATTTATACGTTAGATGAAAGCAAACCGCGTGATATGCTGATTAAGAAATTCGCCAAAGGCATTCGGGTTGAAAAAGGGCAATTAAGTCTGGATGCGGGCATTTTATAATAGCGACAAAATAAAAGTGCGGTCAATTTTGCTTAAATTTTATAAAAACTTTTGCAAAATTGACCGCACTTTTTGCCGAAAAGCGATTATTTGCCAATCACTTCTAAGCCTCCCATATACGGACGCAATACTTCCGGTACGGTTATCGAGCCGTCTTCATTTTGGTAGTTTTCCAACACCGCAACCAAGGTGCGACCGACCGCCAAACCGGAACCGTTTAGAGTATGCACCAAACGCGTTTTTTTATCGGTTTTGGAACGGCAGCGAGCCTGCATACGGCGGGCTTGGAAATCCCACATATTAGAACAGGAAGAAATCTCACGGTAAGTATCCTGCGCCGGTACCCAAACTTCTAAATCATAAGTTTTGCATGAACCGAACCCCATATCGCCGGTACATAACAACATTTTACGGTATGGCAAACCTAACAGCTGTAGTACTTTTTCCGCATGAGCGGTTAGCTCTTCCAATGCTTCCATGGATTTATCCGGGTCAACAATTTGCACCATTTCAACTTTATCGAATTGATGCATACGAATTAAACCGCGTGTATCGCGACCGTAAGAACCCGCTTCGGAACGGAAACAAGGCGTATGCGCCGTCATACGAATCGGCAAATCTTCCGTATTCAGGATTTCATCACGCACTAAATTGGTGACCGGCACTTCGGCGGTCGGGATTAATGCGTAAGGCACTTCGCCTTCTAACGGCGTAGTGTGGAATAAATCTTCACCGAATTTAGGTAACTGACCCGTGCCGTATAAAGTGGTATGGTTAACTAAATAAGGCACATAAGTTTCCGTGTAGCCATGTTGCTCGGTATGCAAGTCCAACATAAATTGGGCCAGCGCACGGTGCATTTTTGCCACTTGTCCTTTCATAACCGCAAAACGCGCACCGCTTAATTTCGCACCGGCGGCAAAATCTATACCGCCGGCAAGATTTTCACCTAAAGTCACGTGATCTTTAATTTCAAAATCAAATTGTCTCGGCGTTCCCCAGCGTGAAATTTCTTTATTTTCCGAATCGTCTTTACCTAACGGCACTTCGTCCGCCGGCAAATTAGGAATAGTTAACGCAATGGTGTTGAGTTCGGCGAGTACTTCGTCCAGTTCCGCTTTTACTGTCGCTAACTCGTGCCCCATATCGTCCATTTCCGCTAATAAAGGCTCAATATTTTCGCCGCGCGCTTTTGCCGCACCAACCGCTTTTGAACGCGCATTACGTTTGGCTTGCAGGGTTTCGGTTTCAACCTGCAGGGCTTTACGTTGTTCTTCTAATTCAGCTAATTCTTTTGTATCTAAAATGAAGTTACGTTTTAATTTTAATGTCGCTGCAACTTCCGCAAGATTATTACGCAGTAAATTCGGGTCGATCATATTGGTACCTATCTGTTTAAATTCATTAAAAACCTGATCATTTTATCTCTATTTGAATAAATAAACCAGTTGAAAATCCGCTTTTCAACCGGCTTATCTTATTTATAACGCTTAACCGAGCTTTGTTTATCCAGCTCCCGTAACCAGGCTAATTTTTCCTGAATTTTGATTTCCATTCCCCGATTCGTCGGTTCATATAGAACCGTATCTTTTAATTCTTCCGGAAAATAATTTTCCCCTGCCGCATAGGCGTTAGGTTCATGGTGAGCGTAACGATATTCCGCTCCATAGCCTAAATTCTTCATAAGCTTGGTCGGCGCATTACGTAAATGTACAGGTACGTCAAAATCCGCACTTTCTTTTGCCAGCTGTTTTGCCTGATTAAAGGCGTTATAAACCGCGTTGCTTTTAGGCGCCACCGCAAGATACACAATAGCCTGGGCAATCGCCCGTTCACCTTCGGCAGCCCCCACACGAGTAAAACAATCCCAAGCGGCAATCGCCACCTGCATGGCTCGAGGATCCGCGTTGCCGACGTCTTCCGAAGCAATTGCCAGCAAACGACGGGCAACATAAAGAGGATCGCCGCCTGCGGTAATTATTCTGGCATACCAATAAAGGGCCGCATCGGGCGCGGAACCGCGGATGGATTTATGCACGGCGGAAATTAAATCGTAAAAGCGATCTCCTTGCTTATCAAAGCGCGCTTGCCGTTCGCCGAGTACTTCCGTTAACAAAGTGCGGTCAATTTTTTTACCTTTTTCGCTTTCGTCCGCCATATCAACCATCAGTTCAAGGCAATTCAGCGCGAGGCGGGCGTCGCCGTGTACATAATCCGCCAATAATTCGAGAATACCTTCTTCAAGGTCTAAATTTTCATTGCCAAGCCCTCTTTCTTTATCCGCCAAAGCCTGTTCTAAAACATGAAGAATATCCTGATTGGTCAGCGATTTTAAAATGTAAACCCGAGCGCGGGAAAGTAAGGCGCTATTAAGTTCAAAAGACGGGTTTTCCGTAGTGGCGCCGATAAAAATAATGGTGCCGTCTTCAATATGGGGCAAAAAAGCGTCTTGCTGACTTTTGTTAAAACGATGAACTTCGTCTACAAAAAGAATAGTTCGGCGATCGGCCAGCCTATTTTGTTTGGCTCGCTCAATGGCTTCCCTGATTTCTTTAATACCGCTGGTGACCGCGGAAATCCGCTCCACTTCCGCATTAATTTTATGTGCGATAATTTCCGCTAAGGTGGTTTTGCCGGTGCCGGGCGGCCCCCAAAAGATCATTGAATGCGCATGCCCCGCTTCTATCGCCTTACGCAACGGCTTGCCGTTACCCAGCAAATGTTGCTGACCGCAATATTGTTCCAATGTTGTAGGACGCATTCTTGCCGCAAGCGGCTTAAAATCATTTTCAACAAAATCAAAACTCAAATTAGACATAGGAGATCACTCCGGAAGAGGAAAACGGTGGGCAAATGCCCACCCGAGAAAAGGTTATTTTTTGTTTTTATTGCGTTGATCGTCAAACTCGGCACCTTTCGGCACGGTAAATTTGAATAAGCTGTCGGCGAGCGGTTGATTGGTAATATTACGCAAAATATAAAGATTCGTCTGTCCGTCTTTCTCAATAGTGCTAAACCCTTTTAATACCCCTTGATTATCAATGCGGATATCGAATTGTTTGATATTGCTGTTTTTCGCTTTTGGCTTTAAAACAAACGTATCACCGTTTTGAACAACCGTATATTGGTTCCAGTTCGCCGAATCGTTGCTGGTTAAAAGCACAAAAGGCGTATTATTCACCGCATTTTCCACCCAGTTTGCCGTAACCTGTTCAACGAAAGGATCATAAAACCAAAGGGTTTTGCCGTCGGAAATAATCTGGGTTTCTTGCGGCGCTTTATTATCCATACGGAATAAATTCGGGCGCTTAATCTGCAATTTGCCGCTGCCGGTCTGTACATTTTTGCCGTTTGCCGAGCTGACATTTTGATTGAAGTCTGCGCTGAAATAATTCACCTGTGCCAAACGTTGCTGCAATTCACCTGCAGCATCCGCCCAGGCGGTCGAACTTAATGCCAATGCGAAAAGTGCGGTCATTTTTAAAGCAATTTTTTTCATCTACTTTCCTTATTAAATGGTATAAATTTTTAATAATCGGGATTTCTAGCCAGAATTTCACGCTTACCGTTACGCATTTCCGACACGATACCCTGTTCTTCCAGCTGATCCATAATGCGTGCCGCTCGGTTGAAACCGACTCGGAAACGGCGCTGAATCGACGATGCCGATGTCGTGCCGGTTCGAATAACAAACTCCATCACTTCGTCAAAAAGGTCGTCTAAATCTTCCGAGCCCTCTCCGGATAATCCGTTATCGTCGTCATCGTCTCCCGTACTTTCTAAAATCTCGGAAATATAATTCGGTTTACCTCTTGCCCGCCAATCGTCGGCTACCCGCACCACTTCGTCATCAGACATAAATGCGCCGTGTACGCGCACAAGATCAGTCGTACCGTTGCCGAGATATAGCATATCGCCTCGTCCCAGCAAGGCTTCCGCACCGTTTTGGTCTAAAATAGTGCGAGAGTCATTACGTTGGACAACAGTAAAGGCAATACGGCTCGGGATATTTGACTTAATTAAACCTGTGATCACATCTACCGATGGACGCTGGGTCGCAAGAATTACATGAATCCCCACCGCCCGTGCTTTTTGCGTTAAACGGGCGATCAATTCTTCGACTTGTTTACCGGCAACCATCATTAAATCGGCAAATTCATCAACAATAACCACAATATAGCTTAGTTTTTCTAAAATCGGCGGTACACTGTCCAGCGTATCACCCGGTTTCCAAAGAGGATCCGGAATAGCGATATTTTCCGCCCGATATTCATCAATACGCTCATTAAAGCCCTCAATATTGCGCACCCGTAATTTTGCTAATAACTGATAGCGGCGTTCCATTTCATCCACACACCAACGCAATGCATTTGCCGCTTTTTTCATGTCGGTAACCACTTCCGTGAGCAGGTGAGGAATATCGTTATATACCGATAATTCCACCACTTTCGGGTCGATCATAATGAATTTCACTTCTTCCGGTTTCACTTTATAAAGTAAACTTAAAATCATGGTGTTGATTCCCACGGATTTACCGGAACCGGTTGAGCCCGCCACCAATAAATGCGGGGTTTTAGCCAAATCAATAATAATCGGTTTACCGCTGATATCCTTGCCTAACGCCATCGGCAACAACGCTTTTGAATGACGGAATTCGTCGCTATCCAATACTTCGCGCAACGAAACAATCTGACGATAGGCATTCGGCGTTTCAATACCGATATAAGGTTTGCCGGGAATAGTTTCCGCCACCCGAATAGATTTAAACATTAATGCCCGAGCTAAGTCCGTATCAATATTCGTCACTTTTGAGGCTTTTACTCCCGGCTGTAATTCCAGTTCATAGCGGGTAACGACAGGCCCTACCAACACATCTTTTACTGTTGCTTTTACATTAAAATTACGCAGTTGTTGCTCAATGCGTTGAGAAGTTTCATGAATTTCTTCCGGCGTAATTTCCTGCACATGAGAAGTGCGTTTATCTAACAGATCCAAACTTGGCAACTCGGTTGTCGGCTTGATTAAAGGTTTATGATCGCCGAATAATTGAATAGCCTGATCAATAGAAATGGTTCTTAACCCGTTTGTTTCTTCAGTCTCGGCTTCTTCATCGCTTTCAAATAAATTTGGTTGCGTCGGCTGCAACGAAACCTGCGGTTCAGGCAAATCAGCCAATCCCATAGCCTGCGCTTTTTCTAGACGAATACGCTCGCGTTCCGCTTCCTGTCGGGCAAATTGAGCGGCTAAATCCGCCATATTATCGTCTTCAAAACTCTCGCTTTCACCCATTCCGTAAGCAGCCTGCTTAGTTACGGCGCTATTTTCGGTGAGCGGATGCTGCAATTTAGCAGGCGTAAGTTTTACTTCGGGAATATGCACCTGCGTCAACAAATCCCGGGTAATTTCTTCTTCCGACAACACTACCCCGGTATTTTCACCGTCTAAAAATTCAGGCATATTTTCAGCTAAGGATTTTTGCTTTTGCCACATCGGAGTAAAATTATTTTCATTCGGCAAATCAATATTCGCATTTTGGCTGGAAATCGTGACTTCAGGCAGATTATCAATTTCGTCAACCGCATAGCCGCCAAAATTTTCAGGATTAGGCGTCTCGTCATCCTCTGTATTTTCAGTAAACTGCGACGGAGTCGATAAGCCCATAATATTAATTCCTCGATGAGCGGGCGTTATCATATCGCGGTGGGACTGTAAGTCTTCCGCCGACTGGATCAAATCCTGTTGTCTGTCGATGTCGCCATCAATCCAGTCCTGAATATCTTCGTCCTCTTGTTGCAGGATTTCTTCATCATTTTGCGCTTGTACCAATGAGGATTCTTCATTTTTTTCCGTTAACCAATTATAAAAACGCATTAATAAGCGAATTAAAGAAGCGCCCGAACAAAAAATAAATCCGATGATAGAAAACACCACCGCCGACATTAACAAACCGAATTTACCGAAAGAAGGATAAACCAGTTTTACAATACTTCCGCCTAAAACACCGCCTGCCAAATGATAATTGGAATTGGATAAAGTTAATGCGGCAAGGGTGGTTAAGCCGCAAACAAGCAGGATAAAACCGAACATTCGTAAACTAAAACGTGTCCAGGTAAGGCTGTCCACCCGTTTTGTACGGATAAAATAGATAGGCGCGATTAACAAAAGAAAAGGCAGTAAATTACCCACATAACCAAACAGGACGAAAAATAAATCAATTACCCAAGCGCCGAATTTACCCGCTTTATTAATGATTTCCGGCTGAAAGCTGGAAACCGACCAAGTGGTATCAAGCGGACTATAACTCGACCAGGCAATAATAAGATAAAAACCTAAAAGTGCGGTCAATCCAAAAAGAATTTCTACAAGATAATGTTTCGGCGTGAAGCCTTGGGTTAATTTTCTGATCATCTTTCTATTATTTTAATTGTAAAAAATTAGTCTGTTTTACTTCTTCCATCACCACATAAGTTCGGGTGTCGTTCACACCGGGCAAACGCAATAAGGTTGTGCCGAGTAATTTACGGTATGCCGCCATATCCGCCACACGGGTTTTCAGCAAATAGTCAAAATCCCCGGAAACCAAATGGCATTCCTGAATTTCATCCAGTTCCTGTACCGCCGCATTAAATTCTTCAAACACATCGGGTTTCCCGCGGATTAAGGTAATTTCGACAATAACAAGAAGCGGCGAATTTAATAATTCCGGGTTTAATAATGCTTTATAGCCCATAATAACCCCTTGTTTCTCAAGGCGCTTTACCCGCTCCAAACAAGGTGTCGGCGACAATCCGACCTTTTTTGACAAATCAATATTTGAAATTTTACCGTTACGTTGCAATTCATTAAGAATTTTAATATCTATGCTGTCGAGTGCTTTAGGCAATTTTTTTTCCATAAAATTCACCATGTAATGTAGATTATTCGTTTGATTCTACACTATTTTCCAGTTCATTATGTGTTTTTTTGCGGTTAATTAGCCTCGGGATTGGGTAAAAATTTTATTTTTTCTCTTATTTATAGTTTTTCATGCAAATTATCACTCATTTTTTGTATGTATTTTACGCTTATCAGGCGTATAATTTATAACAACTTATTAACAAACTAAGGAAATCATCATGGAAAATCCTTTTACCGCTAAATGGTCCACCCAGGGAAATACCCTCTGTTTAGGGCATTGGGATATTAATTACCAAGGATTGCCACTTGTTCTTCCCGAAGAACGTCGTGATCAGGATATGGGCACAAAAGGGATTTACAATTTTATCGACCCGGATGATGAACTCTATCTTGAAGGACTGGATGAAGATGACTGGCTACTCGAAAATATCGACTGGTTAAGCGATGTATTTATCGAACATAATATTCCGCTGGAAGAAGAAAACATGCGTTTGTTCTATAAAGCGGTAAACAAAGCGGATTGGCGTTGCGGCAGCTGCGGCGGCTGCATTTAAAAGTGCGGTCAAAAAAACGAAAATTTTAACCGCACTTTTGCGTTATTTAGCTAAACATTCCCCATAACTATCGGCGGTAAATTGTAAAAAATCCGCATATGATCTTTTGCCTGGTTGGATTTTATCGCCCATAGGATCCAAACGCCCCACATGGACGCCAGTGCCTTTGCTTAAACTTTCAATCACTTTAGGCGTAAATTGCGGCTCGGCGAATAAACAGGAGACTTTATGTTCGGCAATTTCTTCTTTAATTGTCGCCAAGGTTTTTGCCCCCGGCGAAACCAACGGATTAATAGTGAAATAGCCCGTTTGTTTCAGCCCGTAAGCATCGTTGAAATAGCCGTAAGCATCGTGGAAAACATAGAATCCTTTGTCTTTAACGGCAGCAAGCTGCAGTTTAATTTTATCGCTTCGCTCGTTTAAAGTGCGGTTAAAATCAAGTAAGTTTTTAGCTATTAATTCTTTTTGGGCAGGAAACCGTTCGGTCAGTTTCTCCGCTAATTCCGCAGCCACCATTTTGCTGATTTCAGGCGAATACCAAATATGCCAGTTAGTACTTAGACCCGTTTTATCATGTTCGTCATGATCATGCTGATGCTCATCCTCGTGATCAGCGTGATGATGTTCATGGTCATTTTCTTCATGATGATGTGTTGCCTTACCAAGTAACGGCGCAACGCTATCAAGCTTAGCGATAGTGATAACCTTTCGATTGTCTAAAGCACCGATACTTTTCGCTAAAAAGCTATCGACATCCTCGCCGATCCAGAGTAATAAATCCGCGGATTTCAGTTTTTTTACGTCAGTGGGTTTTAAACTGTAATCATGGGGAGACGCACCGGTCGGCACCACAATATCCGTTTCCGTTACGCCATCGGCAATGGAAGATGCGATAAAACCTAAAGGTTTAATGGACGCCACTACTTTCGCATTTACCGCACAAGCCGCGGAACTGAGGATTGCAGCCAATAAAACTTGTTTTAAAATCAATTTGTTTACCATAAATATTCCCCCTTTTTTATAAAAATAAAGTTATTGTTTAGTAAGTAACTTGTCGACAACTCGAGAAACCGCAAAAAAACCGAAAGTTGCCGTAATCATGGTTGCAGCACCAAAGCCGTTCTCACAATTCATTGAAGCGGAAATCTCACAACCTTCGCTCATTTGCGGAAAAATCAACGGCTGCGTGGAAAATACGCAATCCACACCGAATTTACGCTTCGGATTTTGGCTGAAATGATAATTTTTACGTAAAATCGACCGCACTTTTGAGGCTAAAGGATCCTGTACGGTTTTACTTAAATCGGCAATTTGAATTCGGGTCGGATCCGTTTGACCGCCGGCACCGCCAACCATAATCACTTTAATTTTATTACGCTTACAATAAGCGATTAACGCCGCTTTGGTTTTTACGCTATCAATGGCATCGATCACATAATCATAATCGCTGTGTAGATATTCCGCTAAATTTTCGGGAGAAATAAAATCATCAATGATTTCAACTTTGCATTCAGGGTTGATCAACTCCACCCGCTCTTTCATCACTTCGGTTTTTAATTTACCGATATTGCCGGTGAGTGCATGAATTTGGCGATTAATATTGGTAACGCAAATATCGTCCATATCGATTAAAGTCAACTTGCCGACCCCCGAACGCGCCAACGCTTCTACACACCAAGAGCCGACACCGCCAATACCAATCACGCAAACATGCGCTTGACGTAAGCGTTCCAATCCCTGTGGGGTGTATAAACGTCCGATACCGCCGAAACGCTGTTCGTAATTATCCACTCTTTCCATTTAAATTTTCCTTATGTTCACATAAAGCCGGCACGAACAATGTCCGTGCCGGCAGTTTTCAATTGAGTAAAAAAATTAACGCAACACCCAAACTCGTCCGTAATGTTTTAATAAACCTGAAATATGACCCGCTTTATCGCCGATACCTTGGTATAAATCAAAATGATTTCCTTTTACCGCTCCGCCCACATCTAACGCCACCATCAAATGTAAACGATGTTCGCCCGTCCAGTTTCCTTCGTTGTCAATTTGCGGAATCTCCACCAACAGCACGGAGCCCGAAGGCACAATGCTGCGATCCGAAGCCACGGAAGCCAAAGGCACTAAAGGCACACCTGCCGAACCTTTTACTTTCCCCGCCGGATCATTTTTGAAGAAAACATAAGAAGGATTACGCTCTAACAAACTTTGTAGCCTTGAAGGGTTACGCTCTGCCCAATCGCGAATTGCCTGAATCGACATTTTTTCTTTCGGAATTTCGCCGTCTTCCACTAATAATCTGCCTACAGCCTGATATTTATAGCCGTTTTGTCCTGCGTAGGCGAAATAATTTAAATTACCGTTACCGAAATCCACATAACCGCTGCCCTGCACGCCAAGCAGAAAATTATCCAGCATAGAATCGCTATAAGCCAGCTCCAGCCCCTTACCTTCCAGCGCGCCGGCATAAATTTGCGAACGGGTAAAACGTTTTTGAGACGGCATTGCATAAATAGGATGTTGGTATTTTCCCTGTGCGGAATAACGGGCGTGAATTACCGGCGAATAATAGCCGGTCAATAACACGTTCTGATAACCGTCTTCACCCGACATAACTTGCGGACGAATACCGTAATTGGCAAGCTGATTAACGTCCGCGCCTGCTAAAACCCATTGGCTGATTTTATTGTAGTTATCATAATAAGTTGAGGAAATACCTGTTGAATAAGCCCGAACATTGGATAACTGGGTTAAAAAATCGCCCTGATTGACCACACCGGAATAATTATCCACATTCGCGCTGCTGAAAAGACTCGTGCTGTAACTGCGCCCTTTATATTTTGCCCCGAATTTCGCCGGATCTACGCTTGATTCCGTTGTTTTTTTAACCGCATTGGTATTGGACGAGCAAGCGGCCAAAACTGTCGCAGCAAGCACGGTCGCCGCTTTTAATACAAAATTTTTTGTAAAAAACATAATAAAGGTCCTAATAAAATTCAAAAATAAATCAGCAGCTAATCAACTAATTTAAGGGGAAGTTATGCTATCAAAATTTATACAAAGTCTCTAATCTTTTTTATCCAAATTCTAATTATCGGATGACCGAGTTGTTTAGCATTTATGCAAATCGTTTATTTTTATTGCGAACGAAGCATTTAACATAAATAGTCCTTGCAATTCAAAAAAATGCGAGTATAGTACGCCCCATCAGACGCGGGGTGGAGCAGCTTGGTAGCTCGTCGGGCTCATAACCCGAAGGTCGTTGGTTCAAATCCGGCCCCCGCAACCAAATTCAAAAGAAAGGCATTAATTTTATTAATGCCTTTTTGTTATCTGCTTTATATAGAAAAAGGCGATAAAAAAACCGCTCCTAAAAAACATTAAAACATTCTTAACAAATTCTCGGCAACGGTTCGTTTGCAGGTAAATCCAACAATCTTGTTTGCCCGAAAATGCCTACAACTCTTACCTTTTTATCATCGGTGACTTCGCCGATTATCGCCGCGTTTTTACCTAATTCATGACTGTGAAGTGCGGTCAGAATTTCCTGAGTTTTTTCCGCTTTAGTAATAATTAAAAGCTTGCCTTCATTGGCGAAATTTAATGGTTCCAAACCGAGCAGTTCGCAGATTCCGCGTACTTCGTTACGCATTGGTAAATCTTCTTCATGCACTTGCATGCCCAGATTTTGTGTTTGAGCATATTCATGTAAAACCGCATTTACGCCGCCGCGGGTTGCGTCTCTAATCGCTTTTACTCCCTGAATCGGGCGTAGCAAATCAATTAATGGACTAAGCACTGCGCAATCGCTGTGCAAATCGGTTTTAATGCCGAGATTTTCACGTAAGTTTAAAATCGTTGCACCATGATCGCCGATAGTGCCGCTGACAATAATTTTATCACCCGCTTCTATTTGATGTGCTCCCCAATCAATCTCTGCGGGAATCACGCCGATTCCACTGCTGTTGATAAACACTTTATCCACTGCGCCTTTTTGTACCACTTTAGTATCGCCGGTGACTATCTGAACGCCCGCCCGGCGGCAAGTTTCCGCCATTGCCCGAATAATTTCCTTTAATTCGCTGAGCGGTAAACCTTCTTCAAGAATAAATCCGCATGAAAGATATTTCGGAATCGCACCGCCAACGGCAATATCGTTTACCGTGCCGCAGACAGCGAGTTTGCCGATATTTCCGCCGGGGAAAAAAATCGGATCAATCACAAAACTGTCGGTAGAAAACGCTAATTTTTCACCGCACTTTATCAGTTCAGCCAAAGGAATTCGGGCTTGATCTTCCCCTTGGGCTAAAGTCGGGTTATCGAAGGCTTCAACAAAATAATCCCGAATCAGTTGTTGCATGGCGGCACCGCCATTGCCGTGAGCCATTGTGATGAAATCAGTCATAATATTCTCTTTGTTATGTTTTGCCTGCCTGTTGCAAGCCGCTAATTTTACTCTCTGCGATACTGATAATAAGCCGCACAGGCACCTTCCGAAGAAACCATCAATGCGCCGTAAGCGTTATCAGGGTTACAGTCACTGCCAAATAACGGGCAGTCGGCGGGTTTGCATTTGCCGGTTAGCACATCGCCGCAACGGGAATTCGGATCATCGGCGACTTGCTGCGCCTTACTGTTAAAGTAGATCTCCGCATCAAAGCGGCGATAATCGACGGTTAATTCCACGCCGGATTCTTCAATTTCACCAAGACCTCGCCATTCGCTGCGGGCTTTAAGTTGAAACACTTCCGCCATAGCTTTTTGCGCCAACATATTGCCCTGTTCGTGCACGATTCGCTTATATTGATTTTCAACTTCGCAACGCCCGTCCGCAAACTGCTCTACCAACATAACAATAGATTGCAGAATATCTAAAGGTTCAAACCCGGCGATTACAAAAGGTTTACGGAATTTTTTACAAAGTTCCCTATAAGGTGCGTAGCCAATCACCATACTCACATGACCCGGCGCAATAAAACCGTCAATTTTAATTTGATCCTGCGAAAGCAAACTGCGCAATGTGGGAATAATAGTAATGTTTTGCGAAACGATCCAAAAATTGGCAATATTCCGCCGTTTTGCCTGTTGCAAAGTCACGGCGGCGGCGGGCATTGTAGTCTCAAAACCAAGCGAAAAAAATACCACTTTTTTATCGGGATTGCTTAAGGCGATATTTAACGCATCCAGCGGAGAATAAACAATGCGTACGTCACAACCCTGGGCTTTTGCTTCCAGCAAGGAACCTTTACGCCCTTTTACCCGCATGGCATCGCCAAAAGTGCAAAAAATCACATTGGGATTTTGTGCAATCTCAATACACAGGTCAATCCGCCCCATAGGCAACACGCAAACCGGGCAACCCGGTCCGTGTATAAATTCGATAGACTCGGGCAATAACCGATCTAAACCGAATTTAAAAATACTATGAGTATGCCCGCCGCAGACTTCCATTAAATACAATGGATTTTTTGCCGAAAACTGCGGTAAATTTTTCATTAATTTTGTTAATCGTTCAACTAAATGTTTAGCCAATTTAGGATCGCGAAATTCATCCACGAACTGCATTATTCCCCCATGCCGACATCGCGATAAAAAGACAGGGCGTTCAATACGCCCTACATAAGAATGTTATTGTTGTAACCAGTTTAACCAATCCTGCAAGCCTTCGCCGGTAGCGGCGGAAAGTTGAATCACTTCAATTTGCGGATTTACCCGTTTTGCATTTTCAATACATTTTTCCACATCAAATTTCAGATAGGGCAATAAATCCACTTTATTTAAAATCATCAGCTTTGAAACGGCAAACATATGCGGATATTTCAAAGGCTTATCTTCACCTTCCGTGACAGAAAGAATCACCACTTTCGCTTTCTCGCCGAGATCGAATTCCGACGGACAAACCAAATTACCGACATTCTCAATAAATAACAAACCGTTTTCCTGCGGGCGCAATTTCATCATAGCGTCACTAATCATTTGCGCATCCAAATGGCAGCCTTTCCCCGTATTCACCTGAATGGCGGGCACACCTGTCGCACGAATGCGATCCGCATCATTTTCCGTTTGCTGATCACCTTCGATCACATAACAATTGCGGTCGTTTTTCAGCGAATTTAATGTAGCCGTCAACAAACTTGTTTTACCCGAACCCGGGCTTGAAACCAGGTTAAATACGGTCAGGTTCAAATAATTGAATAAATTACGATTTGAATCGGCAATTCGATTATTTTTGCCCAATACGTCCTGCTCGATTTTCAACAGCCGTTTTTGGGTATCATCCTGTTCGCCCGCATGTTCATGAATTGAAGGTTTCATGGAATGAAATACAGATTGAGAAAAATCCGGCATTTTTACCGCACTTTGATGTTCTGAATGGCTATGCGTATGTTGTAACTCACCGATACGCACTTGTTCCGGGTGGCCGCAACCACAGGTCGTACACATAAAATTCCCCGCTTATATATAAAAATTTTAACAAGAATATCACAATAATAATTCACTGTATTGATGAAGATCATAAACTCCTTAAGCTCTGTTCAAACGGATAAAATGTTTCACAATTCAATGAATATAAAACAAGCAACCCTATTCATTTTGCAAAAACTCCTTTATTATTGACCGCACTTTTCATCTAAATAAGAGACACTTTATGAATAATTTAGCGCTTGAAAAACTTATCAGTCAAAAACTTAATTCTGCGATTATTGCGGATTATGCGCCCAATGGTTTACAAGTGGAAGGCCGCCCGGAAATCAGGAAAATTGTGACTGGGGTGACAGCCAGCCAAGCCCTGATTGAGGCTGCCATAGCGCGACATGCCGATGCCGTTATAGTACATCACGGTTATTTCTGGAAAAACGAAGATCCCTGTATCCGCGGTATGAAAGGCAAACGTATAAAAACGTTATTGATTAACGATATTAATCTGTATGGTTATCATCTTCCTCTCGATGTACATGCCGAACTGGGAAATAACGCGCAGTTAGCGAAATTATTAA
Organism: Basfia succiniciproducens; assembly: GCF_011455875.1. Lineage (NCBI taxonomy): Bacteria > Pseudomonadati > Pseudomonadota > Gammaproteobacteria > Pasteurellales > Pasteurellaceae > Basfia > Basfia succiniciproducens. The sequence continues at coordinate 1,084,986 of NZ_CP015031.1, forward strand.
AGATAGAAAATTTACAACCCTTAGAATCGGATTCTGTAAGCATTCCGGTATTTGGCGAACTTGCACAACCAATTTCTTTGGAAGATTTTGCCCGACGTATCGAAAAAGCCCTTCAACGTAAACCGATAGTTTGCAACGCGGAAGAACTCTCGCAAAATCCGCCGCACTTAATCCGCAAAATCGGTATTTGCACCGGCGGCGGTCAGGGTTATATTGATTTGGCGGCGGCACGGGGCTGCGATGCCTTTATCAGCGGTGAAATTTCCGAGCAATCGACTCACAGCGCCAGAGAACTGGGCATCCATTATTTTGCCTGCGGTCATCATGCTACCGAACGTTACGGCATTCGGGCGTTAGGTGAATGGTTGGCGCAGGAATATCAATTTGAAGTGGAATTTATCGACATTGATAATCCGGCTTAAAATTCAACCGTACTTTACCGAAAAGAACAAATATAAAGTGCGGTAGTTTTTTCCACAGTTTTGTTGCAATACTTCACTCATCTGCTTTGTAATCATGAGGATTTTCCTTTATACTACGCACGATTTTTCAACAACCAAATAGGATTTCAAAATGGGTTTCTTAACAGGTAAACGAATTTTAGTAACAGGTCTTGCCAGCAACCGTTCCATCGCATACGGCATTGCAAAAGCATTGAAAGCACAGGGTGCGGAATTAGCATTTACATATTTAAACGATAAATTACAGCCTCGAGTTGAAGAATTTGCCAAAGAATTCGGTTCGGATATCGTTCTGCCGTTAGATGTAGCAACGGACGAAAGCATTCAAAAATGCTTTGCCGATTTAAACAAAGTTTGGGATAAATTCGACGGTTTCGTACATGCCATCGCATTCGCACCGGGCGATCAATTAGACGGCGACTACGTTAATGCCGCTACTCGCGAAGGTTATCGTATTGCCCACGACATCAGCGCATACAGTTTTGTCGCTATGGCGCAAGCGGCACGTCCGTTCTTAAACAAAGACGCTTCATTAGTGACCTTAACTTACTTAGGCGCCGAACGTGCAATTCCTAACTATAACGTGATGTGTCTGGCGAAAGCCTCATTAGAAGCGGCAACCCGCGTAATGGCGGCGGATTTAGGTAAAGACAGCATTCGCGTAAACGCAATTTCGGCCGGTCCAATCCGTACGCTTGCGGCTTCCGGCATTAAAAACTTCAAGAAAATGCTTTCCGCTTTCGAGAAAACCGCCGCATTACGTCGCACCGTAACCATTGACGATGTGGGCAACTCCGCCGCATTCTTATGTTCTGACTTATCCTCCGGCGTAACCGGTGAGGTATTACATGTCGATGCGGGTTTCAGCATCACCGCCATGGGTGAATTAGGCGAAGAGTAATTCGTTTTTTTATTCATCTCGCAGGGACAGGTTTTATGCCTGTCCCTTAATATTTATAATTTTGAACAGGAATATCTCCCTGTCTCTGGGCAAAATATGTTTCAGAACAATCCTTTATTATCTCAATTAAAACAACAATTACACGACAGTAAGCCGCACGTTGAAGGCGTGGTGAAAGGCACGGATAAAGCCTACGGTTTCTTAGAAACGGAAAAAGAAACTTTCTTCATTGCGCCGCCAGCCATGAAAAAAGTGATGCACGGCGATAAAATAAAAGCGGCAATCGAAACTATCGGCGATAAAAAACAGGCGGAGCCTGAAGAATTAATTGAACCGATGCTGACCCGTTTTATCGCAAAAGTGCGGTTCAATAAAGATAAAAAATTACAAGTCCTGGTTGATCACCCCAATATTAATCAGCCTATCGGCGCCGCCCAAGCCAAAACCGTCAAACAGGAACTCAAAGAGGGCGATTGGGTGGTGGCGACGTTAAAAACCCATCCGCTACGCGATGATCGTTTCTTTTATGCGCAAATTGCCGAATTTATTTGTTCGGCAGAGGACGAATTCGCCCCTTGGTGGGTAACCCTCGCGCGTCACGAACAGTCCCGTTACCCGGTTCAAGGTCAAGAAGTTTATTCCATGTTAGATACGGAAACCCGCCGGGATTTCACCGCACTTCATTTCGTCACCATCGACAGTGAAAATACGCAGGATATGGACGATGCCCTTTATATCGAGCCTGTTACCGGCCCAAACGACGAACAGACGGGCTGGAAGCTTGCGGTAGCGATTGCTGATCCTACCGCTTATATCGCCCTTGACTCACAAATTGAAAAAGATGCCCGCAAACGCTGTTTCACTAATTATTTGCCGGGATTTAACATTCCGATGCTGCCTCGGGAACTATCCGACGAACTTTGTTCATTAATGGAAAATGAAACCCGCGCGGCGCTTGTTTGCCGACTCGAAACCGATATGCAGGGCGAAATCGTCGGCGAACCCGAATTTATATTAGCTCAGGTACAATCGAAAGCTAAACTGGCTTATAACAACGTATCCGACTATTTAGAACAAGTCGAGAACGCCTGGCAACCTGAAAACGAAAGTACTCAACAACAAATTAATTGGCTGCACCAGTTTGCCTTGGTTCGCATTAACTGGCGAAAAAAACACGGGTTATTATTCAAAGAAAAACCGGATTACAGTTTCGTACTGGCGGATAACGGTCATGTGCGTGAAATTAAGGCGGAATATCGTCGCATTGCCAACCAAATCGTGGAAGAATCCATGATTATCGCCAATATTTGTTGCGCGCATTATTTGGCGAAAAATGCGCAAACCGGGATTTTCAATACTCATGTAGGATTCGATAAAAAATTCCTGCCGAACGCCCATAATTTCTTAATGGCAAATCTGAGTAACGAAGAAAACCAACAGGAATTAGCCGAGCGTTATTCCGTGGAAAATTTAGCTACCTTAGCGGGCTATTGCCGTATGCGACATGATATTGAACCAATTGAAGGCGATTATCTGGAATTCCGTTTACGTCGTTTCCTGACCTTTGCGGAATTTAAGTCGGAACTCGCACCGCATTTCGGTTTAGGTTTAACGGGTTACGCCACCTGGACCTCACCAATCCGTAAATATTCCGATATGGTGAATCACCGCTTAATTAAAGCCTGTCTAGCTAACCGGGAATGTGTAAAACCGAGCGATGAAACTCTTGCCCGCTTGCAGGAAGCCCGTAAACAAAACCGTATGGTGGAACGTGATATTGCCGATTGGCTATACTGCCGTTATCTGGCGGATAAAGTGGAAAGCAACCCGGAATTCCGGGCGGAAGTACAGGATTGCATGCGCGGCGGTTTACGGGTGCAATTATTGGAAAACGGTGCAAGCGTATTCGTGCCGGCCTCAAGTATTCATCCGAACAAAGACGAAATTCAAGTCAATACCGATGAACTGGCCCTTTATATTAATGGCGAACGCCGTTATAAAATCGGCGACATCGTTAACATTCGGTTGACGGAAGTAAAAGAAGAAACCCGTAGCCTGATCGGCAACCTGGTTTAATGGGAAAAAGTGAGGTATTTTTTACCGCACTTTTCTTTTTTCTAACGGTAAACGGTTTGTATAAAATACCGTTATAACTTTATTGAGCGATTATTATGCTAACAACACTACTTCAAACCCATATTACCTTTGCTTTTCTGAGTCTGATGCTATTAATCGTGCGCGTTTATATGCAATTACAAGGCAAGGACTGGCGCACCGTAAAACTTTTAAAAATCACACCGCACTTAGCCGATACGTTGTTGGTTTTAAGCGGGGTCGCATTGGTATTCGTATTTGGTTACGGATTACAAATGTGGTTAATAGGAAAAGTACTTCTATTGGTTCTATATGCGTTCTTTTCAGCAAAATTTTTTCAAAAAAATGCCGTCAAGTCGAATATTTTGTTTTTAATTCTCGCCCTTTCAGCGTTTTTAGCGGCAATGTACTTAGGTTATTTTCACTAAATTTCATATAAACGCCGGCGTTTGAACCTTGGCTATACCAACGGCTCCAAAGAGGTGAGCGAAGCGAGTAAAAAACACCGCACTTTAATTCGTTTCAATTTAACGGTAAAAGTGCGGTATTTTACAGACTACGGAAAATTTAGCCGCCGGCTAATTTAACCTTAAATCCTTTTTGTTCCAACAATTGTTTAAGTAAATCCCGTTTTTCACCCTGTATTTCTATATTCCCGTCCTTAATCGAACCGCCGCAACCACAACGTTTCTTCAATTCTGCGGCTAATTTTTTCAGTTCGTCATCCGGCAAATCCAATCCGACAATCAAAGAAATACCGGCGCCTTTGCGCCCGCTGGTTTGACGATGAATACGGACAATGCCGTCGCCTTTAGGACGCTCTTGCTTTGTTTTCTCCGGCTTTATTCTGCCGGTTTCAGTGGAATATACAATATCATTCATAAAAGTGCGGTCTGTTTTTTCAAATTTTTAACTAAAAAGCGGACATTACCCGCCCGCTTCGAATTTTTAACAAAACTAATATAGGCAGGCTCCGGTCCGCCTTTATAACTTCGCCTTGTTAGGCGAGGGCGGCTATTTTCTTATTAAGCGATTAAATTCGCAATAGACGCATTAATTGAACGCAACACTTCAGCCGGATTTGCCGCTTGCGTAATCGGGCGCCCAATCACTAAATAATCGGAACCGGCTTCAATTGCCGCCGGAGGAGTCATGACTCGGCGTTGATCACCGAATTCAGAACCAACAGGACGAATTCCCGGTGTAATTAATTTGAACTCTTTACCTAAATGTTGACGTAAAATTTCCACTTCCTGCGGCGAACAAACCACACCGTCTAAACCCGCACGTTGACTTAGATGAGCAAGGCGGATAACTTGCTCCATCGGTGAAGCGTTAATACCGATTTGTAACAAATCCAAATCTTCCATACTGGTTAAAACGGTAACGCTAATCAGAATCGGCGCATCTTTACCGTAAGGCTCAAGAATCTTCTTCGCTTCTTCCATCATTCGTAAACCGCCGCTGGCATGTAGATCCACCATCCATACTCCAAGATCGGCGGCTGAACGTACCGCTCTTGCAACCGTATTCGGAATATCGTGGAATTTTAAATCCAAAAACACATCAAAGTCACGGTCTTGCAGCAGTTTTACAAAATTTGTACCTAAGGTAGTAAACATTTCTTTACCCACTTTTAAGCGGCATAAACTCGGATCGATTTGATCCACTAATTGGAGCGCTTCTTTTTCCGTTTCGTAATCTAATGCTACGATAATTTTATTACTCATATTAACTTCCTCTTTGCTAAATTTGGCTTTCAATACCGCGAATCGGTTTCACTTTTTCCCATTGACGGCAAGACGGGCAACACCATAATAATTTATGACTTTGGTAACCGCAGTTTGTACAACGATAACCAAAACTTTGTTTAATTCGTTCGCCAACAATACGGTGTAATAAAACCAGGCTGTCTTTGCCCCGTCCCTCTTCGGCATCATCTACCTGATATTGAACGAAACGGTGAAATAAAAACAGGCTCGGATTTTGCGTTAATTGCTGATAAACCTTATTCTGTGCCGCTGTACGGCCGTCTTGTTCGGCAATTAAATCCGCCAGTGCTAGGGCAACCGAGCTATTATGTTTATATTCTTGATTGGCTCTAATTAAAAATAATTCGAAATTATCCAATTGATTTAAATGCTGATAGCATTCTTTAAGTTGAGGGAGAACCTCACCCACATAACTTGCATTTTGCGTCAGTACATTCTCAAGCACAGGGACTGCTTTCGCATACTGCTCTTCTTGTATCAAAAAATCCCCCAATAACATAGAAGCTCTGACGCAACTAGGTGAAACAGTCAATGCCTGCTGAAGAATTTCTTTAGGCTGCTCTTTGCTCTCCTCCCCCAATGTACGGGCATATTCACAATAATATTGCGCCAATTCGATATTATCTTCCTGAGGAGAAATTTTGGCTAATTTTTCCGCCACATTAATCGCTTTTTTCCAATCTTTTGTTTTTTGATAAATAACGGCTAATTGTTGTAATGCGCCTTCGGCAAATTCGGGCTCGTCCACTAACATAATATAAAGCGTTTCGGCTCGGTCAAAAAATCCTACGGACATAAAATCCTTAGCCAATTGCTGCTTGGCTAACAATTTTTGTTCGAAAGTGTAATAAGAACTGCGGTCTAAATTTTGATGAATTCGTAAGGCTCTGTCCACTTCACCACGGGAACGAAACAGATTACCTAAAGTGAGCTCCGCTTCAAATTGTGAATTGCTATCGATCTCATTTTCTTCTTCCTGCTTTTGCAACATATGTAAAAATAAATCGACCGCTTTTTCCGTTTGGTTGGATAAAAGAAAATTTACTCCCGTCACATAGTCACGGGATAATTTATTACTGACGTCTTCCTGATCTTTCTTCGCGCTTCGGTGTCCCATATACCAGCCGTAAGCAGCGGCAATGGGTAAAAGCAGAAAGAGTAATTCAAGCATTATTGTGCAGCCTTATCTAGACTGGTAGTAAGTTCGTTAATTTGCTGAGTTTGGCGTTTTACTTGGCGTGTTAACGTAATATTTTTAAGTTTCAGTTTTAAATAGAAGAAAGCGGTAATGAGCCATCCCAAAATTAAACCGAAACCAAATAAAATCGCTACTAAAGAAGATAATTGCAACTCACTTTGCGCAATAATATAGTTGAAAGTAATAACTTGATCATTATTCGCACCCACCGTAATTGCCACTAAAATAATCGCAATAATAATTACAAACGCAAAAATATATTTAATCATAATGCATTTTCCTCAAATAAATTTTTTTCATTATGCCAAAAATCAATACAAAAAACGACACTTTACGTGTCGTTATTTTGACGATATCCGAGTATTTTAAACTTATGCGTTAAAATCCACTCGTTCCCTTAATTCTTTGCCCGCTTTAAAATGAGGAACACATTTCGCATCTAATTTCACTTGTGCACCGGTTTTAGGATTACGACCCACTCGAGGTTGACGGAAGTGTAAGGAAAAACTACCGAATCCCCGGATTTCAATTCGATCACCGCTTTCTAAAGCCTGAGACATATGTTCAAGAATCTCTTTTACCGCATTCTCAACACTTTTCACTGAAATAGAATGATTTTTTTCAACCAAACTTTCAATAAGTTCTGATTTAGTCATAATGGGATCCTTTTATTTCAACAATACAACATAATAATTCTTTTACTAAACCATTATGTTGTACTTCTCTTTGTGAGATAACCGGCGCACTAATGCACGCCGGTTAATTTACTTTACTTGGTAAATAAGTAATTATTCGCCTTTAGCAGCTTTGAATGCTTCAGCCATTGCGTTCGGAATAGCAACGTCTTCTTGTTTGTTATTCACGCTTGCAACTGCAGCAGCTTCTTCAGCTTGATCTTTCGCACGTACGGATAAATGAACGATGCGAGCTTTACGATCAACACCAGTGTATTTTGCTTCCACAACATCACCGGCATTTACTTCGTCTGTTAAATCCGCTGCACGGATATAACCTTCAACGCCACCGTTTAATTCAACTTTAGCGCCTTTGCTATCGGCTTCGACAACAGTTGCAGAAACTACCGCACCTTTTTTGTTTACCGCTACGAAGTTATTGAACGGGTCTTCTTCAAGTTGTTTGATACCTAAAGAAATACGTTCTTTAGCCGAATCGACTTGTAAAACAACAGCTGCGACTTCGTCACCTTTTTTGTAGTTACGAACCGCTTCTTCACCTGCCACATTCCAAGAAATGTCAGATAAGTGAACTAAACCGTCGATGCCGCCTTCAAGACCGATGAAGATACCGAAATCAGTGATTGATTTGATTTTACCTTCAACTTTATCGCCTTTGTTGTGAGTTTCAGCAAATTGTAACCACGGATTTGCTTTGCATTGTTTTAAGCCTAAAGAAATACGACGACGTTCTTCATCGATTTCTAATACCATAACTTCAACGGTATCGCCTAAGCTTACAACTTTAGATGGGTGGATATTTTTGTTTGTCCAGTCCATCTCAGAAACGTGAACTAAACCTTCAACGCCGTCTAAAATTTCAACGAAACAACCGTAGTCGGTTAAATTGGTTACTTTACCGGTTAATTTGCTGCCGACCGGATGGTTTTGAGCGATTGCAGCCCATGGATCTTGACCTAATTGTTTTAAGCCTAAAGATACACGTGTGCGATCCTTATCAAATTTTAATACTTTAACGGTAATTTCGTCGCCCACATTTACGATTTCACTTGGGTGTTTAACACGTTTCCAAGCCATATCGGTGATATGTAATAAACCGTCAACACCGCCTAAATCAACAAACGCACCGTAATCGGTTAAGTTTTTAACCGTACCTTTAACTTCTGCGCCTTCAGCTAAGTTCGCTAAAATTTCTTCGCGATCTTGGCTGTTTTCTGATTCGATTACCGCACGACGAGAAACAACTACGTTGTTACGTTTTTGATCTAATTTGATAACTTTGAATTCTAACTCTTTACCTTCAAGATGTAGAGTATCACGTACCGGACGAGTATCTACCAATGAACCAGGTAAGAATGCACGAACACCGTTTAACTCAACTGTGAAACCACCTTTAACTTTACCGTTGATTAAACCGGTAACAGTAGCTTGTTCTTCGTATGCTTTTTCTAACTCAATCCAAGATTCGTGACGAACCGCTTTTTCGCGAGAAAGTTTAGTTTCACCGAAACCGTCTTCCACTGCGTCTAAAGCAACATTTACAACATCACCGACTTGAACTTCTAATTCACCTTGTGCATTTTGGAATTCTTCCACAGGAATTGCAGATTCTGATTTTAAACCAGCGTCAACAAGCACAAAGCCTTTTTGGATAGCAACAACAGTACCGCTAACGATTGAACCTTGACGGGTTTCAAGTTCTTTTAATGATTCTTCAAATAGTTGAGCAAAAGATTCTGACATAAATTAATCTTCTAAAATAGTTAATAACGTCCACTTCTTATCCTTATAAAGTGGGGCTGATAATAAAAGTTTATCCGTCCGTGAACAAACCCTGAATTCCAGCTAGATTTTCACCTTTTGATGAATATAACTTAGCGCCTGTGCAATCACTTCTTCAATACTAAGTGTCGTACTGTCTAATAATAAAGCGTCATCAGCGGGTTTCAACGGCGCGACGGGACGATTTCTGTCTCTGAAGTCACGATCCTTAATCTCGGCTAAAATCTGGTCAAAGTTACCACTAATTCCCTTATTTTGCAACTGTTTAAAACGTCTTTTTGCGCGTTCTTCGGCACTGGCGTCTAAAAATAATTTGACTTGCGCCGTCGGGAAAACCACCGTACCCATATCGCGACCGTCCGCAATTAACCCTTTCGGTGTGGCAAAATCTTTCTGTAATTGTAAAAGTGCACTGCGCACCTGAGGAAAAACCGCCACTTTCGAAGCCGCATCAGCCACTTCCTGAGTACGGATTAAACCGCTGACATCCTCCCCGCCCAACATTACTTTAACTTCACCCGCTTCAGGCAAAAATTCAATATCAAGATGAGCCGCCAATTCGGCAAGTTCCGCTTCATTGGTTAAATCCGCTTTACATTGTAATGCCGCTAGCGCGGTAACCCGATAAATTGCACCGCTATCTAATAAGGCAAAACCTAATCTATTCGCCAAAGCGTAGCATAATGTTCCTTTACCCGCACCGCTTGGACCGTCAACCGTAATTACAATATTTTTAGTCATAGATACTCTTTAATAATGTTATCCGATTTCAACTAATCGGAATTTATAGATAACGTAATTTTACCTGAATATGATTTGGATGATAAACAATAATTTATTGCCGTAAGTCAAATATTTTAGTCTAAAAATACCGTTTCACTTGCTTACTTATATTTATGCTACAAAAAATAATAAAAAACCTCTTAAACAACACTTGATTTTTAGCTGTTAAGTATATATTTTGTATTACCGGATAAAATATGTAGCAAATAATATACATTTATTAAAAGTCAACTTAATTATTGATAGGAATAATTTGCCATGAAAAACCGACTGAAAAACTTTCTTATTCGTCAAAACATCAAGTTCAGTTTACGTCGTTATGCCATTGATGCAATGAATTTTATGGCGCTAGGTCTATTCGGTTCATTGATTATAGGTTTAATTCTGAAGAATACAGGGGATTGGCTTGATATTCTCTGGCTTAATGAATTGGGTGCGTTAGCGCAATCTTCAATGGGGGCAGCTATCGGTGTTGGTGTAGCTTATGCACTAAAGGCGCCGCCCCTCGTACTGCTCTCCAGCACCACAACAGGTATAGCCGGCGCTACATTAGGCGGCCCAATAGGTTGTTTTATTGCTGCCGCAATAGGTGCCGAATTTGGCAAACTTGTCAATAAGACCACACCAATTGATATTTTAATTACACCGGCGGTGACATTATTATCAGGTATTGCCACCGCACAATTTATGGGTCCGTTTCTTGCCTCATTAATGCGGGAAACCGGCGCAATGATTATGTGGGCGGTAGAATTACATCCGATTCCAATGAGTATTCTCGTTTCCGTATTAATGGGTATGATCTTAACATTACCGATCTCCAGTGCGGCTATCGCAGTAACATTATCATTAAGCGGCTTAGCGGCGGGCGCTGCAACTATCGGTTGTTGTGCGCAAATGATAGGATTTGCCGTGATAGGATTTAAAGAAAACCGGTGGGGAGGGTTGCTCAGTTTAGGGTTAGGAACCAGTATGCTGCAAATACCGAATATTGTTAAAAATCCCAAAATATGGGTTCCGCCGACTTTATCCGGTGCAATCATCGCGCCTTTTGCTACGGTTATTTTTCAAATGCAAAATATCCCATCCGGCGCCGGTATGGGAACAAGCGGTTTAGTGGGACAAATCGGAACGATAAATGCAATGGGTAACTCGCCTTATATTTGGCTTGTCATTTTAGTGTTACATTTTATTCTTCCGGCAATTTTAAGCCTGCTTATAGCCTATCTAATGCGCAGAAAAGGCTGGATTAAACCCGGTGATTTAAAACTTGCCGTTTAAAAAATGCAAAAAAATGACCGCACTTTTATTCATTTGATATCGTCAAATTTATATTTATTTGATAAATACTCGAAAAAATAGCCACACAAAATGTATGGCTATTTATTTTAATTAATTAGCAAACTATTTACTACCTAATTGCGGTACGACGGCATCTTTACCGGCGGTGAGAAGGCCTGCTTCCGAATAGATACCGAGCTTATTACGCGTATCCGTAACGTCTAAGTTACGCATAGTTAACTGACCGATACGGTCGATCGGGTCAAACGGCGCATCTTCCACTTTCTCCATACTTAGGCGTTCCGCCTCGTAAGTTAAGTTCGGCGATACGGTATCTAAAATGGAATAGTCGTTACCGCGGCGCAATTCAAGTTTCACTTCGCCGGTAATCGCTTTGGCTACCCAGCGTTGCGAACTTTCGCGCAACATTAACGCTTGCGGGTCAAACCAACGGCCTTGGTATAATAAGCGGCCTAAACGCAAACCGTTGATACGGTATTGTTCGATGGTATCTTCGTTGTGAATACCGGTAACCAAACGTTCGTAAGCGATATGGAACAATGCCATTCCCGGCGCTTCATAGATACCGCGGGATTTTGCTTCGATAATACGGTTTTCAATTTGGTCTGACATTCCTAAACCGTGACGACCGCCGATTCGGTTGGCTTCCATAAACAACTCGACCACATCGTCAAAACGTTTACCGTTTAATTCTACCGGCACGCCTTCTTCGAAACGGACAGTAACCACTTCAGGTTTGATTTCAACGCTTTCGTCCCAGAACGCAACGCCCATAATAGGTTTGACGATTTTAATGCCGGTGCTTAAATCTTCCAAGTCTTTCGCTTCGTGTGTTGCACCCAACATATTGGAGTCTGTCGAATAGGCTTTTTCCACCGACATTTTGTAGTCGAAACCGTTGGCAATTAAGAATTGCGACATTTCGAAACGGCCGCCCAATTCATCAATAAATTGATCGTCTAACCAAGGTTTGTAGATTTTAAGATTCGGGTTGGTCAATAAACCGTAACGATAGAAACGCTCGATATCGTTACCTTTGAATGTTGAACCGTCACCCCAGATATTTACGTCATCTTCTTTCATGGCGGCAACCAGCATGGTACCGGTTACGGCACGGCCAAGCGGGGTAGTATTAAAATAAGTAACGCCGCCGGTTGAAATATGGAATGCACCGCATTGGATGGCCGCGATACCTTCTTGCGCCAATTGTTTACGGCAATCGATTAAACGGGCGTTTTCCGCACCGTAAGCCATGGCTTTTTTAGGAATGGCATTATAATCGTCTTCGTCCGGTTGGCCTAAGTTAGCCGTATAAGCATAAGGCACCGCACCTTTTTGACGCATCCATAATAAGGCTGCAGAGGTATCCAAACCGCCGGAGAATGCGATCCCCACTTTTTGACCTAGAGGTAGGTTTTGTAGAATTGTGTTTGACATAGTTATTCCTACTTATTGACGTTTATGTAATCCTGTGTTCCGATATAAAATCGGTCTATTATCAGTGAAAATTATGAATTTTTCAACCGCACTTTTAACAGTTCCGAGTCATTCACTTTAGATAAATTCATCCGGATCCGGGTATTGATAAACAAAATCCAACTCTCGGCAAATCTTATCCGCTTTAATAATGCGTTGAGGGTCTTTTTCGTCACACAAAAACTGCGGTGGATTTAGCCCTAATTTTGTCGCCATTTTTGTGTAATACTCCACTTTTGAGGGATGCTTTGGCGCCGCCAAATGATATAGCCGCTGATAGCCCGGCATTTCCAGCAATAATTGAATAGCTCTGGCGCAATCATCAAAATGAACTAAGTTAATCGGCGTATTACCACCTGAAATTGCGCTTTCTTTACGCGCCAAACTATATACCGGGTGACGATCATAACCGACCAATCCTGCAAAACGGATAATATCCACATCAATATCTTTTAATTCAAACAAACGTTGTTCGACTTCCAATAAGGCGCGGCCGATTTCGGAATCCGGCTGTGGTACGGATTCCTCATCAAAATTAGCGGAAACATTGGGAAATACCGATGTGGAACTGATAAAAACGATATGCGATATATTGCATAATAAGGCTTCATTAACTAAATTTTCGATTCCTTCCACATATAATTTAGGATCAAAAAAATATTCGCTTGGAGGAATATTGATAATTAATGTATCGACAGACAATAAATTGGTGAGATCATCCGGATCCGCATTGATTTCCGGCGTAAGTTCCAGGAAATACGTTTCAAAACGCATTAAACGCATTTGCTCTACACCTTCGTGAGTGCGCTTGCTGCCTTTAACATCCCAGCCTAAGTTTTTCAAATGTCTTGCCAGCGATAATCCCAACCAGCCCAAACCGACGATAGAAACCGACCTCATAATTATCCTATTTTAATAATAAAATTGCGGTCAATTTTATACCAATTTTGACCGCACTTCTCATTATTTAGTTAATAAATCCAATGCTTCTTGATATTTATCAACAGTTTTTTGGATCACATCAGCGGGCACTTTCGGGGCTGGCGGTTGTTTGTTCCAACCGTTTTGTTCCAACCAATCGCGCACAAACTGCTTATCAAACGACGGCGGATTTGTACCTTCCCGATAGGTATCCACCGACCAGAAACGGCTGGAGTCCGGCGTTAATACTTCGTCCATTAAGGTTAAAGTGCCGTTTTCATCCAAGCCGAATTCAAATTTTGTATCGCAAATAATAATGCCTTTGGTCAAAGCATAAGCCGCTGCTTCCTTGTAAAGGGCAATGGCGGCATCACGCACTTGTGCCGCCAGTTCTTTGCCGATTTGACGTTCACATTCCGCATAACTGATATTAATATCGTGGTCACCTACTTCTTCTTTGCTTGACGGCGTAAAAATAGGTTCCGGTAATTTACTGGCCTCCACTAAACCTTGAGGTAATTGCAAACCGCAGATAGTGCCGGTTTGCTTGTAATCTTTTAAGCCTGAACCCGTGAGATAACCGCGCACAATAGATTCGATCTTGATTGGTTTCAGACGTTTTACCACTACCGCCCGGTTTTTAACTAAATCCGCCTCTTCTCTTGGTAATACATCATACACCGTATCGCCGGTAAAATGGTTAGGCATAATATGCGCTAATTTTTTGAACCAGAAATTTGAAATTTGGGTTAAAATTTCTCCTTTGCGAGGAATCGGGTCCTCTAAAATCACATCAAATGCCGATAAGCGGTCACTTGCTACCATGAGCATACGTTTATCGTCAATTTCGTAAAGATCACGCACTTTACCCGAATAGATTTTTTTTAGACTTAATTCTGCCATTGTGTTTGCCCTTTTAATAAGTGGAAAATGTTGTTTCGCAAATTATAGCTCAATATGCAAACGTTTGCATATTGATTTTTGTCCGCATTTTTTCAGTAAATTCACAGCAGATAAAAGTGCGGTCGAATTTTGTGTATTTTTATCGTGTTGCATAAAAAAACAGTCGTTTCTGTTATTGTAAGACAATAAAAAACGACTGTTTTATACTTGCCGGCAGACATTATTTTTTCTTTTTGCCTTCGACTTTAATATCTTTATCATGAGCCCGGATAAAGGCTTTGGTTTCCGCCATTATCGCCTGCACGCGTGGGTCTTCCCAGCGTACGATCTTATCGTTTTCATCCCGTTTATCCGACCAAATCATCACACCGTCCGTATATTTATAGGTAATTTCCAACATTTCACGCCAGGTTTTCGGATCGATAAATTGCTTGAAATATCCGCTTTTTTTAGCCGAATAATATTGCGGCCAAATATAACCGATAATTTTTTTATTCGGATAGCGTTTTTTAATTTCCTGTACGGTGTGGATAACGTCTTTTTCCCAAGTCGCTATGTCCGGATTCACAATATACAGTACGGGATTGGCATAATCCGCAATCGCGCCGGATTTGTTACGACGTTTATTGAACTCCTTCCATTTATCAAGGGAAACCTGATAAGGCACATCGCCGCGATAGAATCGGATAACGCTCAAAGTTTCCGTCGGCAAACCGTAATTGCTGATAATGGCGTTAGGATTCTCATTTTTAAAAATATTGAACATCAGCTCAAAATCACGCTTTAATTCTTCCGGCGACAATAATTGGCCGCCTTTATTACCAAACCAGGATTCAATATCCGTAGAAATGACGGTATATCCTTCCCGATGTGAACGACGGGCCAATTCTATAACTTTTTCCAGATTTAATACGCCGTGTTTTCGTTTGCCGGTCGGATCAGGCTTCACCAATTCGGATTCATAAATCAACATGGCTCGCGAAATTTTATCCGCTGTCAGATCCTGCGGTTTGCCCACGTAATCCATCATGTCATAAATAGCAAAATCTTTTGCCGACAGGGTAAACGTCGCCGACATTATGCTCAATGCTACAACCCATTTTACTAATTTTTGCATAAAATTTTCCTTTTTTCTTTTTGCCTTAAATAGTCCCGCATTTATTTGTCTGAGTTTAAAGCGAAAATCCGGATGTACTGATTTAACGGTATGTAAACGGAATAAAAACTATAATGAATAATCCTAATAAAACTGTTAAAAAGTGCGGTCGAAAATTCAAAATTTTCTAAGCGCTCAGCAAACAGGTTAAATTCTCACTTATCATGTGATAAAAATGCCGTTTGAAAAAATTCAAACGGCATTCAAAATTAAGCGTATTCGTTCTGGAAATAATCGCCCTTGTTTACGGCTCGAGGTTTGACACCGTTTAACACAAACCCTTTAATCTCCACACCGGCATTATCGAAACGTTCCCGGCTGGCTTCGATTTCACTCACCGACGTTTGCTCGAAACGTCCGATTAACAAGGTAATGTCCGCATGCTGCCCCACAATCGCGGCATCCGTAACACTGAGAATCGGCGGCGCCGTAACAAGTACCGTATCGTAATGTTGTGCCGCCCAGTCCAGTAACTGTTTACAACGCGATACGGATAATAATTCCGAAGGCGCATCGGATCGGCTTCCGCAAGTAATCAAATCAAAACGGCTATCCAAATGCCGTACACCTTGCTCAAAAGGTATATTTTGTGCCAGCAGCTCGGATAAACCCATATTATTTTCTACTCCCAGTATATGGTGTAAATGGCTATTGCGCAGATCAGCATCAATTAATAATACTTTTTTATCCGCTTTAGCCAGTAAATCGGCAAGATTGGCTGTGATGAAATGTCTGCCGACGCCGGTTGAAACGCCGGAAAGCAGCACGATCCGTTTATTAGATTCGGCTAACATAAAGTTTAGCCCGGTTCTCAAACTTCTCAGGCTTTCCAGTGAGAAATCATCGGCATAGCGATCCGACAATAACCCCTCGCCTATCCGGTTTCCGCCTTTGCTGCGGGATAAAGCCGATTGTTTCTTGGAAAACGGTACGCTTGCATAAGTCACTAATCCGGTTTCCGAAACTTCGGATACGGTGAGAATTCCGTTTTGCAAGATCGATTTCAAAATTACACCGCCGCTTCCCAGAAGAAAACCGACAATTGCCGTCAGCACCAGAATAATCAGCTTACGCGGAGCCACCGGTTTAGGCAAGGTTTGCGCTTCATCCAAAATACGCACGTTTCCGACCGCACCCGCCTTGACCACATCCAGTTCCTGAATTTTGTTGGATAATTGCGTGTAGATTTGTTGGTCAACCTCAAAATTACGGGTCAAACGAACCGTATCTTTTTGCGTTTCAGGTAAAGATTCAAGTTGTTTGGTTAAACGCGCTTTCTCATCCAGCAACACCTGACGTTGTTCCAATAAGGCCACATAATTAGGGTGACGTTTGGTGAAACGCTGGGATATTTCGCTTTCTCTGATGGTTAATGCGTTTAAATTTGAATCTAATTGCACCAACGTATCCAATACGGATTTAGCTTCCAGCTCTAAATCAACGGACGCTTTCTTTTGGCGGTATTCGTTTAACTCATTCTCGGATTTGGTTAATCTGTCACGCACTTCCGGCAGGCGTTTTTGTAAGAAAGACAAACTATTACTTGCTTCCGCCGAGTTACGCGCCGTACTGTGTTCTAAATAACTTTGCGTGATACTGTGCAAAACCTTTTGAATATATTCAGGATCTTCGCCTTTGAAAGTTAATTCAATAACACCGGTTTGTTTGCCTTTCTCATCCGCTGTAACGGCTTTTTGCAAAGCCTCCACCAATTCAAGTACATCGGATTTTTCCATTTTTTTCAGACTGAAACGTTTTTCGGATGAGCCTTTCAGTTGGCTAACAAGGATTTCAATATCCTGGTTATCATATTTTTCGCCGACTACGCCGTTTAACACGAGCTGTTTCTGCTCATCCAAAACGGAATATTCATTTTCATTGGAACCGATAACTAAAGTGTACTCTTGTGCATCTTCCCGTTTTGGCACAAAGCGGGCAACCGTAATTTCCGGTTTGTCGCCCATCAGTTTTTCCACCGCCTTACTGAAAAAAGGAATAGGATAAACCGGTGAAACTTCCGTTGTCAGATTCAAATCCTCTACGGCTTTTGACACAATCGCTCTGGATTTAATCACAGCGATCTCGGTACCCGCGGTAGATTCCTGTTCGAAAATACTGGAGAGTCCTTGTAAAGCACCACCTGTGTATTTTTCTTCTACCTGAACGGACGATGTCGCCATATAAATTGAAGGTGCCAACAATGAATAAACCAGTCCCAGCCCCGCACACAGTAAAGTAGAAAGAAGAATGATTCGTTTCTGATCCCAAAATAAACCTAACAGTTTCGTCAGGTCGATGACATCATTTTGTTTTTTACTCATTATAATAAAACCCTCAGTTCAGCTTTTAGCACTTAAAATTTGCAATACCTGAAGAAAAACCTTCATCGGATAAATAGTTTTCAATGAAGGTTCTCCCAGGAGGAGAACCTCAGATATTTTCCTTTATGACAAATAAACTTCATCAATATTTATATATTTACTTTTTTATTAAGGCCATGTTCTGATTCGTAATACGCCTTCGGTTAAATCGTTAAATCCGCTGATAGTCGGTACCACTTGTGAGATCACGCGGTTCCAGCGGGAAACCGGTGCTGTCGTAACATATACGACGTCATGCGGTTGCAAGTAGAATTCCGTACCTAAAATATATGCCGTCGGATTCGTTACGTCTAACTGATAGATATTGGCGACTTTTTCAATTTTCTCACCATTATTATCCTGAACAAACTCTTGTTTTCCGCGTTGACCGCGAATTACGAAAATACCCGTCGCATCGGATGACAATTTGTCGATACCGCCGCTGGCACTCAAGGCTTCCGTTAAGGTCATACCGTTACGCCCGATAGTAAGAAGCTGCGATTGGACCACTTCGCCCACCACAAAAATCTTCATGGTATCGTTGCGCGGTATATGCACAATATCACCGCTTTTCAGCAGTCGGTTTTGAGTCAAGTCACCGCGTTGGATTAGCGCTTCCACCGAAATCACTTCATCCCGTCCGTTTCTGGTCAGCGTCACATTATGCCAGTTAGCATTATCCGCTAATCCGCCCGCCTTATTAATTGCATCTAACAATGTCAAAGGCACATTTGTGATAAATTGTTGACCCGGCGATTTTACCTCACCCGTTACATAAGCTTTTTGTGATTGGAACGATGCTACATTTACTTCAACCTGCGGCTCCGCAATATAACTGGATAACGCTTTAGTTAAACGACCGCGGATCTGATCTACGGTTAGTCCCGCGACTTTGATATTGCCGGCATAAGGATAGAACATTGTACCGTTCGCATGAACCTGGTTCCCCGCTTCCGCCGACGAACGATAAGAACCTGCCGGTGTAGTTAATTCCGGATGATCCCATACGGTAACATTCAAAACGTCACCGACACCGACACGGTACTGATAATTTTTCAGTTCGTTATCCAAACTTAAATTAGACTGTGCCGATGCATTAACCGGAGTTAAGGTTTTTAATAATTGAGGTGTGATGAGATAAGCATCGATAGCCTTGGCTAAATCAACATTTTTCCCTACAACCTGCGCAGGTCTCTGCGAGATAGGCGATTTATGACTATCCGGCAAAAACACGGAACAGGATGATAGAGACAATCCCAGTCCGGTTAATAATAAAGATTTAATTAATTTATTCATATTTAATCTGTAATAAAAGTTAATCATCCGAATGCTGTTTAGTCCAAACAACATCCGCAAGCTCACTGACAGGGTGATAACCTGTCGGTGCATTTAATAATAAACGGCGAACCTGTTCGCAATCATTATTATCACAAGCTTCTTCAAGTTGTCTTATCAACTCTCTCAGTTTATCCGGCGGTAAGTAATCTTCTTTCGCCGTCATAATCCGTTCGTGGTATGTCTGTTCAACGTTATCATCGCCGATTAATAACTCTTCATAAAGTTTTTCTCCGGGTCTTAAGCCGGTAAAACGAATCTCAATATCACCGTTCGGATTGTCTCCGTCTTTTATGGTTAATCCCGAAAGTTTGATCAGATTTCTAGCCAAATCAACGATTTTAACGGGTTCGCCCATATCAAGAATGAACACGTCACCGCCTTTAGCCATAGCGCCCGCCTGTATCACCAGCTGAGCCGCTTCGGGTATCGTCATAAAGTAACGAATAATTCTCTTATCCGTTACGGTTATCGGTCCGCCCTGCGCAATTTGTTTTTTGAACAACGGAATAACCGAACCCGACGATCCCAATACATTACCAAAACGCACCATAGAAAATAAAGTATGATGCGCACTTCCCTGTTCTTGGGCAAGCGCTTGCAGACAAAGTTCAGCAATACGCTTGGTGGTTCCCATCACATTGGTCGGTCTTACCGCCTTATCGGTAGAAATTAAAACAAAGGAATCCACATTAGCTTCGATCGCGGCTTTCGCCGTATTGTAAGTACCGAATATATTATTCTGCACCCCTTCAACTACATTATATTCAACCATTGGTACATGCTTGTAAGCCGCCGCATGATATAACGTCTCAACATTGAACGCTTTCATGATTTCAACCAAACGCTGCTTGTTTTGTACATTACCAAGCAATGGCAGAATTTCCATTTCGACCAGAGATTCTTTACGAATAATACCTCTCAAATCCTGTTCTATGGCATAAAGCGCATATTCCGAAATTTCAAACAATAACAGAGTTTTAGGCTGGTTACGGATAATTTGTCGGCACAATTCGGAACCGATGGAACCGCCCGCGCCAGTGACCATTACAACTTTGCCCTGAATATTCTTGCTGAACAATTCCGGCACCGGATCTACAGGTTCGCGCCCCAGTAAATCCACAATATCCACTTCTTTAATATCCGAAATATTGATTTGCCCGTCTACCAGTTTAGTAAGACTCGGCAATTCCATAATCCGGCGATGAGATTGAGACAAAAATTCCACAATTTCATTTTTTCTGGCTCGGCTAATGGAAGGTAACGCAATTAAAATCTCGTCGATTTCATAACGTTCAAGAGCATCTAATGCCGCCTTTGCAGAATAGATTTTTAAGCCGCCGACCCGTCTGTTTCTCAGATTTTTATCGTCATCAATAAAAAATAACGGTAAATGTTCGTCAGATCTCAGCAAGGTTTGAACCACTTGTTGCCCGCCGATACCCGCACCATAAATAGCAATGCGTTTGCTGGTCACCCGAGGATTTAAAATATATCTTACGGTTAAGCGAATCGCACTACGGCTGAGCCAAATCCATAAAAACATCATAAACCCGAACATGATGGCAACTGATGCGGGGACAAATATATCTGTAAAATGTCCTAACAATAATAATCCAATCACCGTCATGACCGATGCAATTAATAATCTGACAATCAGCGTTTCATTAAATGTCCGGATAACAAAATGGTACACACTGCACACAAAAAGACAGGCTACCGCAAATAATGAAATCCAAAACTCACCTAAATAGAAGTTTGGCACTATTTCGGCAGAAAGATCTAATAACCGCAAGGCATAACACATCCATAACAAGACCGGAAAAACAAAGAAATCCAGCAACATAAGGCCGCAGAGTTTTATCCATCTTGATGCAATTACCAGACTTGCAATAAAAGACTTCATAATAATTCACTATCCTATTTGTTTTCCGATAAAGCATGAATAACCTGAGTTATCGCCGCACAGGTTTTAACCAGGCTGTCCTCGCTAAGGGTCGGATGAACTAAAAACATTAAACTGGTTTCACCCAGCGATTTTGCATTTTGTAACGGTTTTGCCGGACGCCAAGGCGTATTATCAAAAGCTTTTTCCAAGTAAACTTCAGAACAGGAACCGCTGTAACAAGGCACACCTTGCTCATTAATAACCTGCATAATACGGTCTCTCGACCAACCTTCTGGCAATGCCTGCGGGTTAACCTGTACATAGCATTTATATGCCGCATGTACGTAATCCTGATTTGGTCTGTACACAGAAAAATACGGGCTGCCATCAAAAGCATTCAGAATACGTTCCATATTGTTAATACGTTTTGCAGTCCAATCCGCCATGCGGGTTAACTGAATTCGTCCGATTACCGCCTGAACCTCCATCATCCGCCAGTTAGTGCCGAATGAATTATGCAGCCAGCGGAAACCCGGCGGATGTTGTTTGTTGTATACTGTGTCAAAATCTTTGCCATGGTCTTTATAGGACCACATTTTATTCCACAAATCTTTATCGTTTGTAGTGACCATGCCGCCTTCACCGCCTGTCGTCATAATCTTATCCTGACAGAATGACCAGGCCGCAATATGCCCGATGGAACCAGCCGATTTACCTTTATACATTGCGCCGTGCGCTTGTGCACAATCTTCAATCACATAGATACCTTTTTCTTTTGCTAAATCCATAATCGGATCCATATCACACATCCAACCGGCTAAATGCACACAGATAATCGCTTTGGTATTCGGCGTTAATACGGCTTCAATGGTTCGACGGGAAATTACCTGAGAATCCAATTCCACATCCGCAAATACCGGATTAGCACCGGCGGTAACTATTGAACTGGCGGATGCCAAAAAGGTGCGTGAGGTTACAATCACGTCGTCACCGGCACCGATATTTAATGCGTTTAAGGCAAGATCCAGCGCCACCGTGCCGTTGGTTAATGAAACGGCATATTTTGTCCCCACATAAGCGGCAAATTCTTTTTCGAATTCGCGGCATTCGGTCCCCGTCCAATAATTAACCCGATTTGATAAAATCACGCGGGAAACCGCATCGGCCTCTTCCTGCGTGAACGACGGCCAAGGTTCGAAAGCAGTATTTAACATAATAAACCTCTTAATATATAAAGTTAAAAATCTAAAAACGTCGGTAATTCCGACCAATCCGACATATAAAAGTGCGGTCGAAATTCTTCAAGAATTTCAAAATCCTGTCTGTGGATATTGGTGCCGCGATCCTTTAAACAAATAGTCTTCCAGCCTAATTTATTCGGCGTTACAAAATCTTTTTTAGGGTTGTCTCCTATATAAATATAATCCCGGCAGTGAAGCGCATCCTGAACCAGTCGGTAGTTATTTAAACTAGGTTTCTCACTACCTACTTCTTCCGAAATCACGATAAAATCCAGCAAGGGCTCAATTCCTAATGCTTTCACTTTATTTCGTTGCGTCACGGAGCGCCCGTCCGTAATTAAAGCAAACCGGAAATCCTCTTTAAGCCGATTCAGCTGATCCGCCACATGGGGAAAAAGCCTAATCTGCGGAACATGAAACCTGTACCAGTCCAGTAAAGTTGACAAATCAACATCATATTGCTCAACCAAGTACTGAAAAGCGTTTTCACCGCGATGATACAATTCGACCAGCCTGTTAAATAACGTTTCACTCCGTTCCGGTGCCAAACGAGACGCAATATGCTTATAGGCGGAATACAAAAAATCAATTTCCGCATAAAGCGTATCATCCAAATCTAAAACCAACGCTTTATTTTTCATAATGATGAGCCAGTACTTCCGCGTCATACCGCAACATTAATAAATCCGCTTCCCAGTCTTCGAACGCCGGAATCGGCTGATTAAACAAATATTCCTGAATCAACCAACGGGGATAATTGGCTCCCGCCAGATAACTCAACGGATAACCGCCGCCGAACCTAGGGTTAATTTCAATACCAAGAATTTCAGCGGTGGATTCCTTATAAAATACTTGGATTGTTAAGCAACCGCGCGCCCCCGGTAAACGGGACAATTTTTCCGATAATTGCGCCACGATGGCATTTTTTCTGGTCACACCTTTGTTAATTTCCCCCGCTCTGACAAAAATTCTCTTTCTCGGTACCGCACTTTTCAGTTCGGAATTTTTATCAAAATAACAATCCACGGTATATTCGTCGTATTCCGCCGGCGAAATATATTGCATAAACATTAATTCGGGATTTTCCAATTGCTCCGGTGAAATATCTTCCGGTTTCTCCGCCACAAAAATTCCTTTACTTAAACTACCGTTGTAAGGCTTCACAAAAACAGGATATTCAAATTGACCTTTTTCAAACTGCTTCGGTACCGCAATATTATGTTCAATAAACAGTTGATTGGTTAATCGTTTGTCGCGACATTTTCTGACAAACTCTGTATCACTAACGGAAATAAAAATACCTTTTTCTTTAAACCGTTGCAGATGTTCGCTTAAAATAAGCAATTCCGTATCAATAGTCGGAATAATCAATTTCACGTTATTTTCTTCACAGATTTTAAGTAAGGTCGGAATATACTCCGCATCAGTGACCCGGGGTACAGGAAAATGTCCGTCGGCCACATAACAAGCCGGCGCCAACTCGGGATTTAAATCTACGGTTAACACTTTTCCGTCACTTACTAACTGCAATAATTCCTTTTTAAACGCCTGAACGAGAGAAACACGTTGTCCGGCCGATGTAACAAGAATATTCATGATTTTTTATTCCCTTCAAATTTAGGCATGGTGGCATCATCTGCCGCATTAATATCGTCTTTTGCGATCACTTTTTGGATGGTCTTTGCGATAATTTTCAAATCCAGCCACAAGGATTGATGTTCAACATACCAGGCATCCAATTCAAATTTCTGCTCCCAACTGATGGCATTGCGACCGTTTACCTGTGCATAACCGGTAATTCCGGGTTTCACTTCATGGCGCTTAGCCTGTCTTTCGTTATACAGCGGCAAATATTCCATCAGTAGAGGACGCGGCCCCACCAGACTCATATCACCTTTTAATACATTCCAAAGTTCCGGCAACTCGTCCAGACTGGTAGCGCGCAACATTTTGCCGAAAGGTGTTAAGCGCTCCGCATCCGGCAAAATATTACCGTTTTCATCTGCGCCGTTTTTCATTGTTCTGAACTTAATCATCTCAAAGGGTTTACCATGCAATCCGGGGCGGGTTTGTTTAAATAACACCGGTGATCCCAAATTTTGTTTTACCTTATAAGCCACAAACAAATACAAGGGCGAAAACAAAATCAATGCTATCAATGCGACAACAATATCGAAAAGGCGTTTTATCATGAAAATCTCCTACGACCGACCAATTTGGGGCTGACAAAAGTGCCGTTTTTCACCAGAACCGTATAAACTAAAACCAGGAAAAGCGGATACCAGACTAACGGCAGTCTTAATATGGAAGACGGCACCCAAACGATCCAACAAAAATTAATAAAAATAAATAAAATAAATATACGTTCTTTCCACGCCAACAATTGGGTATTCATCACATAGATAATTGAATTTAATAAAAAATATATAAATGCCAAAAATGCAAAAATGCCAAATGCCAAATAAAGTTCTATAAAGAAGCTATGCGGATTAGTGTAACCCAAAGGGAAACTTAACTTTATTTGATCGAAATACTGAATGTAGTCCCGCGGTCCATAACCCAACCATAAAATTTTAAAATTATCTAAAAATGTCGTATAAATTTCCGTCCGGTAACCTACGGACTTATCATCGCCCATAGAAAATATTACCAATGAAAAACGTTCAATCGGACGCTCCAGCCAATCAATTTTGGCGAGCAGAATAAACACTTCCTGTAACCAAGAAAGATTAAATATAAATAATGCGATCACGCAGGCGAAAAACAGATATACCGCCTTAAAATAAGTAGATGCGTTTAAAAACAAGATCAGCATCAACATAATCAAATAGCTCAGTAATACCGAACGGGAGGCACTGATCACAATAGCTAACCCCATAATAAAAATAAGGGCATAGCCGATTAACTTAATTTTCCAGTTGTTTTCTCTGATGATGTAAAAAAATCCCACCACCACCGCAAGAGAAATCATAATTACGGACTGGTCATTGGTATTAAAGAAGAACCCCTTAAACGCCTTATCAGTTACGGTTAATTCTTCATTACCCGAGACCAACTGGAACCCCAATAAAGCCTCAATAAAAAAGCCCGCCAGCACAATTAATGATATTCCCAACAAAAGGTGCCTAATCCCTGCTTCTCCATCACCCCGGTTAAACGTCAAAAAAGAATAATGAAATAAAAACATCACAATTCCGAAGAAAAATAAATCAACTAATTTTTCTGTAGAAAACGCATTTAATACCGATAAAAAGCCGAAGAAAAACAACACGTACACCGGAAACTGTAATTTAAAAAAATCAGTTTCCATATCCCTTAAAAAAGGGGTTATTACCGCTAAGAAAAAGAACAAAAAACACAACGCACTATCTAACCTCGGCACTCCTATTTGTGTCGATAGTGCGGGAGAAAGTATCACCAGTCCTAAAGCAAAGAGTAATAGCAACTTAAAAATGCTGATAACATTAATATTCATATCAAATAATATTTTTGATTAATTTCTCAATTTCTTTATAAGAACGCTCACGCAGAAACTTCGCTTTTGCCAGCGATAAATTCACTTGCGACATTTTGTCTAAAACCGTTCTGTCTTCGGCCAATTTATTCAACGTCTCAGCCAACTCCCGATAATCTCCCGCCGTATATTGAATTCCACCGCCTTTCGCCAGTAGTTTTTCCACTTCAGGATGTTTCTGACAGCTTACAATCGGTAATGCGCAACAGATATAATCGGATAATTTATTGGTGATACTGCCTTCCGATGAGGCCTTAATGGCATTTAACGCTACATCGGAATCCGCCAGCATCCGCATTGCCTCACTGTAAGGGTGGACACCTAAGAATTTCACATGCCCGCCTAATTGGCGATTCAACGCCTGCAAAGAAGCCTCATGAGGCCCCGTACCAATAAACCGGATTTCCACATTCTCGCTACATAACGGTGCGGATCTGACTACCGTTTCTAAATCATAACTGCCCGCCATGGTACCTAAATAAGTAGCCGTCAATTTATCGGTAACTTTTTTATCCGTCGATTTAGTAAATAAAAAATCTCCGCCGATATAGACCGCACTTTTTAGCTCATCCGGCAAATGATTCACATCCGCTCGGTTTAAGTAGGTATCCGAAACCGCTACTAAGGCATCCGCATAGCCGTATGTTTTATTGGCGTAGCGGGTGATTGGTTTCATCAACATCTTACCTATTGAGGTAGAAAAAAACGCAATAGGTCCGGAAATCGCTTCCGGCCACACATCCTGCACATCAATAATTAATTTAAAATTCTTACTTTGCTTATACTTACCTAAAATATAATTTGTTTTAATTAAGGGATAAGCGGAATAAACCAAATCAATTTTTCTGCGGTAATTTTTTAAAAAATCTTCAAAATTACGGCAGAACCGATGATGGCTGATTAAGCGTTGAATACTGACATTTTTACGATAACCCGGCTCATCCAGCAAAACCACATTAACATTATCCAGTACCGGCGTCTGTTCGCGGTGTTTCTTTAAGAAATGGCAATATTTACTTGTCAGCAATGTTACATCAAATTCCGCCGATAATAATTTGGCTAGATAAATAAATCGGTTCATGCCCATTTCATCGGGGAAAGTAACATAAGGTGCAACAATCAAAATATGTTTTTTATCTTGCATTTCTTAATCCTTTTATAAAATTAATTACCGTGCCGAAATCCGATATTCTCGGAATAATATGTAAAAAGGCCCGGCTTTGCGTCACCTGATTGAAAGCAATTAAACGCAACACCAAATCCATACTATAAGCAATGGAGGTGGCAACAGAAGCACCGATTAATCCCCATAACGGGACAAGGCATAAACTGAGTGCCGTATTAATCCCAAATACCCAGTAAGAATTCTTCAGGTTTAATTCGGCAAAACCCCGGGCCGCAAGATCGTTGGCTAAAATTCTTGAAGGCGTCCAAGCCAAAATTCCAGGTAGTAACAACAATATTACGTATACCGCTTTATCATATTCCACGCCAAATAAAATTCTGACGACAATAGAAGACAAACAAGCAAATGCGATACCAATAATCAGTGTCACAATGAATGTTAGTCTGGCACTGTCTAGAGTAAGTTTTGCCACTTCTTTCTCATCGCCACCCTCGCCTAATTTATTGGACAAACGGGGAAGCAATACCGTACTTACCGCCTGTGAAGGAAGCCATAATTTTTCCGCCAGTTGCATCCCGACCGAATAAATACCGACAATCACCGGCGTGGTGAAATAACCCAAAATCAATAATGAAGAACGATAATTCAATAAAGTAATAATGTTACTCAAATGAGATTTCAGACCGTAACCGATAAAGTCGGAAAAAAAACGTTTTAAGGAACAAGTTTCTACTTTTATAAGCTTCAATATAATTCCGAGTAAAATAAAAAAACTGATCCAGTGGCTTAAAACATAAGCGGTTAAAATTGAGCTGACATTATCCGATAACAATATCGCCACCATTGAAACCACAAAAATTACCAGCGGTTGGGCGACACAAACGATATTGAACCATTTAAAATTCTGCACCGCCTGAATTAAAGACGGTAATACTGTAAAAAATGTCTGAGGCAATAAAGAAGCCAAGGCTAAATACAATAAATTCACCGGCATTTCATTAAAAAAATACTGCCCGAAATAATAAACCACAACGCCTAATATCAAACTGGTCAATACCGACAAGCCGGATAAAAAAATCAGGTTTGCATATAACGCTTGATTCTCATTAATCATTTTTCGTCCGATTGCATAGATATTAATGCTTTGCAGTCCGAAAGTAATAATTTGAGAAAACAATGTAGGCAGTAATATGGCTAACGTATATTGCCCCATCTGTCCGGTTCCCAAACCTCTGGCAATAACAATTAGAGTAATAACCTGCAGAATACCTACTAAAATCTGTCTGACAAAAACCGTCGATATTAATCTGACCATAATGTTACGTTTTATCTAAAATATCCTGATAAATGGCTGTCAACCTGTTTACAAACGGCTTTTCGGAATAAGTATCAATACATCGGCGCCGAATTTGTTGGTTATCAAATTTTTCCTGATTGGCAAGAAATTCTAAAATACCTTTCGCCAGTTCTTTTTCATCGCCCGTTTTGACAAACAAACCGTCACCTTCCGTTAAAATGGATTCCGGTCCGCCGCATAATGTGGATACTACCGGCGTACCTTGCGATAAAGCTTCGATAACTACCACACCAAACGTCTCAATATAACTGGAAAGCACAAAACACAGACTTTCCTTCATTAATTGACAAACTTCCTGCCGAGAAAGTGCGCCTAATAAACTGACATTATTTTCCAATTTCAGACTTTTAATTAACGCTTCCAGTTTTGCCCGTTCGGGACCGTCACCGCCAATCATGAGTTTTAATTGCGGATATTCCTCAACAACTTTGGCGAAAGCCTTAATTAATACATCAAATCCTTTTTTCGCATATAAAAACGCGACGGCGCATAACTGATATTTCCGTACCGATGAATCCACCGGACTTTCAACAAACAAATCATCCAACAGATTAGGAAAAACCGTCCATTCTTTGCCGTTTAATTTTTGCTTTAACAGATCCGCTAAGCTTTTGCTTACCGCCAATAACTTACTTGCGGAAGCTTCGGACCGTTTTAAATGATCCCATTCCCAGTCTTTAACTAATCCTCGTCCGAAAACAGAGCTATGTTCGGTGACACAATAAGGAATCCGGTATTTTCTATGAATTTCCAGCGCCAAAGGCCCCGCATGCAGCAAACTGTGTACATGCAGAATATCCGGCATACCCTGCTCTTTTACATAACTTTCGAATAATGCCAATCCGGCTTTCACCCAGCGTTTTAAATCCAGGTAAGGAACCTTAGGAAACCAAAACACACCGTGTCGGAAATAGGTATTAATATCGCCGTCCCGCCAAAATTCCTGGTCGTAACGCCCTAAAACCGCGTTTTTTCCCAACCGTAACGATCTGAACTGCGGTGCAATCACACCGACTTTAACGCCTGCGTTGGCAAGTACGTAAGCCTGTTCCCTGAAAAAAGAACCGTTCAAATCATCTTTATGTAAAGGATACCAAGACGGCAAGATTAGAACATGCATTACAATTCCTTATATAACTTCAGTAATTTTTGAGCATACCGTTTAGGATCGCATTCCCGAATGATCAGGTCGTAAGCATTATTTACATAAGATTCGGTTGTCGCTTTATTATCGATGGTCCAACAAACCGCTTCCGCCATTGCCGGAATATTTCGGGGTTCAATCAAATGCCCGGTACTACCGTTTATCACGATCTCTTCGATTCCCGCCGCTCTGAATGCACAAACCGGTACTTTCATGATCATGGCTTCTACGATGGAATTGGATAAGCCCGCACCGCTATCGCCGTCAACCACTAACGGGCTGACAAATACGTCCACCCCATCCATAAAAGTACTCACATCCGACACATTACCTACAAACTTCACCTGTTGATCAATTCCTAAATCCGCTGAGATCTTTTCTAAGGTTGCACGATGCGGACCGTCACCGCCGATAACAAATTGAAATTGACGTTCGGGATATTGGGTCAAGCAATATTTCGCTAAATCCAAAAACAGTTCGACACTGCGACCTTCCCGCAAGGCGGACAAAGTACCAATCACAAACTGCCGTTTATCCAGAGATTTCATCGGTTTAACGGTAGGTGTTAAGCGATAGGCATTGTAAATATATGAAGTTTGCGTTTCCGGATAACCGTAACGAATCAACTTTTGTTGTTCAAGCTTACAATTTCCAAGCCCTCTTACACCCATTTTGGCAAAAAACGGAACAACTTTTTGATAAGTTTCGTGATCCAATCCGCGTGAGGTCCAAAAGATTTTTACCTGCTTATTTTTAAAAAACTTCTTCGCCAACCAGATAAACAATAACGGGCGTGCCATTTGAGCATGAATCACATCAATTTGATTATCATTCACCGTTTTCACCAGTTGGCAAACATAGTTGAGTAATTTCAACGGATTTTTAGTATGACAATCCGCATTAATCTGACGAATGCCTAATTTATTGATGCGATCAAAAAGCGGCCCTGTCTTGCCGAAAACCGTCACGGACTCCGTCAACGGATTTAATTCCGTGGCGGCAATCAATGTGGCGATTTCCGTTCCGCCGATGTGTCCCATATCGCTCACCAACAATACGCGTAACTTAGCCTGACTCATTAATAAAATAATCCTATACTAAACTTTGAACGATTTTTTGCTGTTCTTCCGGCGTAAGATAGGGATGCATAGGCAAACTCATCACGCGTTCGGCAATCAAATCCCCCACCGGTAAATGAATACGGCTATCCGCCACTGCCGGCTGTTTGTTTAACGGGATTGGGTAATGAACTGCGGTCGGAATTCCTAAAGTTTTCAATTTTTCCTGTACATCGGCACGATTATCCACTTGAATGGTGTACTGAGCCCAAGCGCTTTGGTTATGCGCTTCAATAAACGGAGTCGTATTAACGCCCGCCTGATTAAACAGTCGAGTATAGTTTTCAGCTACTCTTTGGCGCGCGGCAATTTCATCATCCAGAATCGCTAATTTCGGTAACAGAATCGCCGCCTGTAAGGTATCCAATCGGCTGTTTACCCCCACCCGAATATGATGATAGCGGCGATCCTGACCGTGTCTCGCCACCTGACGAATCACATTGGCCAACTCATCATCATTAGTAAAAATTGCGCCGCCGTCGCCATAACAACCTAAAGGCTTGCTTGGAAAGAAGCTGGTACAGGAAATAGTGGTTAGATTACAACTTTTACGGTTTTTATAGCTCGCGCCGAAACTTTGCGCGGCATCTTCAATAACCGGTAAATTGTATTTTTTCGCCACGGCGTTTACCGCATCAAAATCCGCACATTGCCCGTATAAACTGACGGGAATAATAGCTTTGGTACGCGGTGTGATTGCGGCCTCTAATTTCTCCGCATCAATATTATAGGTTTTTGGATCCACATCCACATAAACGGGTTTAGCACCTAATAAAGCGACGGTTTCCGCCGTAGCGATATAAGTAAATCCCGGGGTAATCACTTCATCACCGGCACCGATACCCAATGCCATTTGCGCAATTTGCAATGCATCCGTGCCGTTGGCGCAAGTAATGCAATATTTTGCACCGACGTAAGCGGCCAGTTTTTCTTCCAATTCCGCAACTTCCGGCCCTAAAATATATTTGCCGTGTGCCAATACTTTCTGAATACCCGCGTCAATTTGCGCTTTAATTCTTTGCTGTTGAGCCTTTAAATCAATAAATTCCATCTTTCTATCCTGCTTATAATTTCTTCAACTCATGACCTTCCAGTCGGTAAATAGCACCCGTATGCGGACATTTAGTTTCCGCCTGACCGGACAAAGGCAAATCCAATTGTTCGCCGTATTCGCTCATCCAGCCGATTTGTTTGGCGGGGACCCCTACCATTAAGGCGTAATCGGGCACATCACGATTAATCACAGCACCCGCCCCCACAAAAGCATAGGCACCGACGGTAACGCCGCAAACGATAGTGGAATTGGCGCCAAGGGTCGCTCCTTTTTTGACAAGGGTATCTTTATATTCGCTTTTGCGTTCGATTAGCGAACGCGGGTTATACACATTGGTGAAAACCATGCTCGGGCCGCAAAAAACCCCTTCTTCCAGGTATACGTTATCGTACACGGAGACGTTATTCTGAACTTTGCAGTGATCACCGATACGCACTTTATTGCCGACAAACACATTCTGCCCCAAAGACACACCTTTGCCGATTTTTGCGCCGCCGCAAATATGGGCGAAATGCCAAACTCTTGAACCTTCGCCGATTTCGGCGCCTTCATCAATAATTGCCGACGGATGTTGATAATAGGTCATAATGTTGGTTTCCTGCTGTTAAGTAATCGTATGGTTTTTTACTCGATATAAATTTGCTACTAATATGCAATCCTCGAATGGGCTATGTATAAATCATTGGTCAAAAAACAAATAAAAAACTTCGTTTTTTGTGACCGCACTTTTATATAGCCCAAACTCGAATTGCAATTGAGCTTACACTCAATCCTGTTTTATTTATTTAATACTTTGGCTAAAAACGGATGCGGATTTGCCGGATTTTCAATAATCGGTGCATGGCGAATCACTTCCACCGTTTCAATGGCCGTACGGTTTTCTTCCAACCCGTAACCCTTTCCTTCCAGAATGCGTTGATAACTTTGGGTATGTAAATCGGTAAAACCACCGGAGAATTCCAGTTCTTCGTTCTCAATAGTAATACTGCGATAAGTTAATTTTTCGCCTTGTACCGCATTTTCCGGTAAGTTATTGGCATCAATAGACAAGAACCAGCGTACACGTGCGCGTTTGTATTCCAGATAACCGGAAACGGTCTTTTCATCGCGATAATGCACTTCGTTTTTCACTACATCGCCAAAAATGAAATGCAACATGTCATAAAAATGCACACCGATATTAGTAGCCACACCGCCGGATTTTTGATCTACACCCTTCCAGGATTTCAAATACCATTTACCCCGTGAGGTTAAATAAGTTAAATCCACATCAAACACTTTATCCGCAGGTGCCGCTTCCACTTTGTCACGCAATGCAATAATCGACGGATGCAGACGCAACTGTAAAATAGAATTCACCTTGGCGCCGTATTTTTGCTCGTATTCGGACAACATATTCAAATCCGTCGAATTCAGTACTAAAGGTTTTTCACAGATCACATTAATGCCGTTTTTCAAAGCGAATTTCATATGCGGCGCATGCAGATAATTCGGAGAACAGATCGCCACATAATCCAGTTTTTCGCCTTTTAATTTTTGATCTTCCACAAAGGCTTCAAACTGTTCGAACTCGGTAAAAAATTCGGCGTCCGGGAAATGACTGTCCATAATGCCGACGGAATCGTTTACATCCATTGCGACAACCAAAGTATTGCCCGTATCTTTGATTGCTCTCAAATGACGTGGAGCGATGTAGCCGCCCGCTCCGATTAGTGCAAATTTTTTCATAATTTAGTCTCTATTAATTTTATAAACGGAAAACAGTAATGCCTTGTTGAGCTAAAGCATCGCGATCAAACAGACTTTTCACATCAGCCAGTACCGGTTTTGACGTACGCAGATACGAACGCAATGTTTCGGCACTTAAGTCGCGGAATTCCTTATGTCCGACGGCAACAATCAGGGCATCGACAGGATTATTTTCATCAACTGAGGATAAATCCAAGCCATATTCATGTTTCACTTCCTGAGCGTCAGCCCAAGGATCGGCAACCACGACTTCAACGCCCCAGTTCTTCAATTCCGTGACCACATCAACAACCTTGCTGTTACGGATATCCGGGCAGTTTTCTTTAAAGGTCACGCCTAAAATACCGACTTTAGCATGTGCAACATCAATATTATTATTGAGCATAAGCTTAATAGTTTCCTGCGCGACATATTGCGACATATTGTCGTTAATACGACGACCGGCAAGAATAACCTGCGGGTTATAACCCACTTCTTCCGCCTTATGGGTTAAATAATATGGATCCACGCCGATACAGTGCCCGCCGACCAAGCCCGGACGGAACGGTAAAAAGTTCCATTTACTGCCGGCAGCCTCGAGTACGTCCAGCGTATCAATACCGACACGTTCAAAAATAATTGATAGTTCATTCACCAAAGCGATATTTAAATCACGTTGAGTATTCTCAATGACTTTCGCCGCTTCCGCCACTTTAATGCTTGAAGCTTTATGGGTACCAGCTTCAATAATACTAGCGTACATTTGATCAACAATATCCGCCACTTCAGGCGTACTACCGCTGGTGATTTTTTTAATTTTAGTCAAAGTATTGACTTTATCGCCCGGGTTAATCCGCTCCGGGCTGTAACCCGCAAAAAAATCTTGATTGAATTTCAAACCGGAAACTTTTTCCAGAACAGGAATACAGACTTCTTCGGTAGCGCCGGGATAAACCGTGGATTCATATACCACAATATCGCCTTGTTTCAGCACTTTGCCGATAGATTCACTGGCTTTTTGCAGAGGCGTTAAATCCGGACGATTCACATCGTCGATAGGTGTCGGAACGGTGACAATAAAGAAATTACATTGTTTAAGCTGTTCCAGATCAGAAGTGAAAGAAAGATGAGTCGCCGACTTAAGGGCTTCCGACGATACTTCCAAAGTACGGTCTTTGCCCTCTGACAGTTCTTTCACCCTATTCGGGCTGATATCAAAACCGACAGTAAATCGATGTTTACCGAACTCTACCGCAAGCGGTAAACCGACATAGCCAAGACCAATAACGCCAACTTTATAGCTATTTAAATTCATAAAAATATACCCCATATTTTTTTCAAAAATTAAAAAATGGTTTAAATAAAAAAATCAAATAAAAAAATTCAATTTATCAAAAATCAGTACAATCTTAAGACTTACCTCGGTTCAAAATAGTTCATATCTTTACACTTATTTGCCTACATTTGACCGACTTTTTAAATAGTCACCGTCATCAAAATACGCTATCAAGTAAACATAACATATTGATACTAAAGATATATTAAATAAAAGGCCATGAATCCATAGCCTTCCACCCGATTTATATTTAACGAATAACAGTATTTAGCGGGTATAGCAACGCAATTTGAATAACTATTCGATTCTTTACATAATCTGACAGTAAAATACAAAAAAAATGTACGAATAAGGATAATTCTCATTTTGATTTATGATAAAAATTATGCAAAAAAACGCATTTTTTATTGCTCAATATAAAAAATACTCGTCTGATTTTATGGGGACTGATCACTTTTATTCGGACGGGTTGCACAAAACGGATTTACTCTTGCGTCAAGGCTTAAAATAACCGACAATATGCGGTTTAGATTTCAATCTTATAAACAAGCAAAACAAAAGAAATATGTCTTTAAACGATTACCCACAACAAGTTAATAAACGTCGTACTTTCGCGATTATTTCCCACCCCGATGCAGGCAAAACGACCATCACGGAAAAAGTACTTTTATACGGAAATGCCATTCAAACCGCAGGTTCAGTAAAAGGCAAAGGTTCCCAAGCCCATGCCAAATCCGACTGGATGGAAATGGAAAAACAACGCGGTATATCCATCACTACCTCCGTTATGCAATTCCCTTATAACGACTGCTTGGTCAATTTGCTGGATACCCCGGGACATGAAGATTTCTCGGAAGATACTTACCGCACTTTAACCGCCGTTGACAGCTGCTTAATGGTGATCGATGCGGCGAAAGGGGTTGAAGAGCGAACCATTAAATTGATGGAAGTTACCCGCCTGCGCGACACGCCGATTCTGACCTTTATGAACAAACTTGACCGCGATATCCGTGATCCTATGGAATTATTGGATGAAGTGGAAAGCGTGTTAAAAATCCATTGCGCGCCGATCACATGGCCTATCGGTTGCGGAAAATTATTTAAAGGCGTTTACCATCTTTATAAAGACGAAACCTATTTATACCAAACCGGGCAAGGCTCAACCATTCAGGAAGTAAAAATTGTCAAAGGACTGAATAACCCGGAATTAGATAACGCCGTCGGTGACGACTTGGCGCAACAATTACGTGATGAGCTTGAATTAGTGAAGGGTGCGTCTAATGAATTTGATCATGAGCTGTTTATCGGCGGCGAGTTAACACCTGTCTTTTTCGGTACGGCATTGGGTAACTTCGGAGTGGATCATTTCTTAGACGGATTAACCGAATGGGCGCCGAAACCGCAACCGCGTCAGGCGGATACTCGAATCGTAGAAAGTTCGGAAGAAAAACTGACCGGCTTTGTATTCAAAATTCAGGCAAATATGGATCCGAAACACCGTGACCGCGTTGCCTTTATGCGTGTAGTTTCCGGCAAATATGAAAAAGGCATGAGACTTAAACATGTGCGTATCGGTAAAGATGTGGTGATTTCCGACGCCCTAACCTTTATGGCGGGTGACCGAGCTCATGCGGAAGAAGCTTATGCAGGCGATATTATCGGTTTGCATAACCACGGTACGATTCAAATCGGCGATACTTTCACGCAAGGCGAGGAGCTTAAATTCACCGGTATTCCAAACTTCGCACCGGAATTATTCCGCCGTATTCGATTAAAAGATCCGTTGAAACAAAAACAACTGCTAAAAGGCTTGCTACAACTTTCCGAAGAAGGTGCGGTGCAGGTTTTCCGCCCGATGATGAATAACGATCTGATCGTAGGCGCGGTTGGTGTGTTGCAATTTGATGTGGTGGTTTCGCGACTGAAAACCGAATACAACGTAGAAGCCATTTACGAAAACGTAAATGTGGCAACCGCTCGTTGGGTTGAATGCGCCGATTCGAAGAAGTTCGAAGAATTTAAACGCAAAAACGAGCAAAATCTTGCTTTAGACGGTGGTGATAATTTGACTTATATTGCACCGACTATGGTAAATCTGAATCTTGCCCAAGAGCGCTACCCTGATGTCACTTTCTTTAAGACAAGGGAACATTAATTAGGGGTTATAAGATAAAGTGCGGTCAAAATTTTGAAAATTTTGACCGCACTTTGCTTTTATCGGCTATACGGAAATAAATGTGAAGAAAATAATTGATAAACTATTATGATGTAGATCATAAAACACGAATCTATCTATAAAATAAATAAATTTTCTATTGTTGCAAGATTGTTGCAATTATAGAATTAGCACCGATTATTATAAAAAATACAATAACTAATTTTTATTATTTAAGGATATATATTATGCTTTCTCCACAAATTTTAATTGTTGAAGACGAAACGGTGACCAGAAATACCCTAAAAAGTATTTTTGAAGCTGAAGGGTACGAAGTATTTGAGGCTACTGACGGCAATCAAATGCATCAAATTATCGAAACGCAAGAAATCAACCTTGTGGTTATGGACATCAACCTTCCCGGCAAGAACGGTTTAATGCTTGCGCGCGAACTTCGAGAGAAGACCAATACGGCACTCATGTTCTTGACCGGTCGTGATAACGAAGTAGACAAAATTCTGGGTTTAGAAATCGGTGCCGATGACTATATTACTAAACCCTTCAACCCGCGAGAGCTGGCTATTCGTGCCCGCAATCTATTGCATCGCACAATGGCGGAAAATGAAAAAAACAGTAATACGCATGTTGATGCCTACCGTTTTAACGGCTGGACATTGGATATTAACAAAAGAGCGTTAATTGATCCGGAATCCGTTGAATACAAACTTCCGCGCAGCGAATTCCGTGCGATGCTGCATTTCTGCGAAAATCCCGGAAAAATTCAAACCCGCGAGGATTTATTGAAAAAAATGACCGGCCGGGAATTAAAACCGCAAGATCGTACGGTTGACGTCACCATTCGCCGTATCCGTAAACATTTTGAAGATCATCCGGATACACCGGAAATTATCGCCACGATCCATGGTGAGGGCTATCGTTTCTGCGGTGAAATCGAATAATATAGTTTAAGGGCGCCATATTCGGCGCCCTTATTTTTTAGCTAACACATAAGAAAGGAGGATTCATATCTTCCTTGATTAAAACTAGCCACGATTGGCATTTTTCATAATACGTTCTTTTTGCATTTTCCATTCGCGATCTTTAATATCATTACGTTTATCATGTTGTTGCTTACCTTTTGCCAAACCGATTTTAATTTTGGCCCAAGCGTTTTTCCAATAAAGCGATAATGCCACAATAGTATAACCGTCACGATTTGCCTTGCCAAACAACGAAGCCAATTCCCGCTGATTTAACAATAACTTACGAGTACGGGTCGGGTCACAAACAACATGAGTGGACGCCACCGTTAACGGCTGGATAGTGGCACCGAATAAATAAGCTTCACCGTCTCTGAAAATAATATAACTATCGCTGATATTAGCTTTACCCGCCCGCATGGATTTTACTTCCCAACCTTGTAGAGAAAGCCCTGCCTCTAATTCCTCTTCAATAAAATAATCATGTCTTGCGCGTTTATTGAGGGCAATGGTATTGGAACCCGGTTTTACTTTTTTCTTTGTCATATAAATCACTTAATGCTGAAACTAAAAAGATTGTTAAATTCTACCGAAAGTATTATAAAAGTACAAACTCGCCTCATAGCCGTTGCGTTCTCCAGACAAAAATACCGACGGATGAGATACTTTAGCCTATTGTCCGTCGCCCTAAAAAAGAATGCGTTAGCGTGGTACCGTCAACGGTTTCCAACTCGCCGCCAACCGGAATCCCATGGGCAATTCGGCTTACTTTAATATTTTGCTGATTACATAATTCGGCAATATAGTTAGCGGTAGCATCACCTTCAACCGTTGGATTTGTAGCAAGAATCACTTCATTGAATTGTTCTTGTTGTAAACGGCGTTGTAATAAATCTAAGCCGATTTCCCGCGGACCGATACCGTCCAAAGGCGACAAATGCCCCATCAATACGAAATAACGGCCGGAAAACTGCCCGGTCTGTTCTATCGCCTGAATATCCGCCGGCATTTCAACCACACATAACAATCTCGAATTCTGACGGCGCGGATTATCACAAATAGAACAAATATCTTCTTCGGTAAAAGTCCGGCAATGCTCGCAATGTCCTATTTTAGACATAGCTTCCGTAAGCGCACGGGCTAAATTCATACCGCCGCTGCGATCCCGTTGCAAAAGATGATATGCCATACGCTGTGCGGATTTCGGCCCGACACCGGGCAAACAGCGTAAACTTTCGATTAAATTTTCTAATAAAGGACTGGTTTGCATAAGACTCTAAAAATAACAAAAAACAAACCGCACTTTTAAAAGTGCGGTCTTATTTCATAAAATTTTACTTAAAACGGCATTTTAAAACCCGGAGGAATCGGCATACCAGCGGTAACTGACGCCATTTTCTCTTTTTGTAACTCATCCGCGCGGCGAGCGGCATCATTAAATGCGGCAGCGATGAGATCTTCCAACATATCCTTATCTTCTTCCATTAATGAAGGATCAATTTCCACGCGACGGCAATTATGCGCACCGTTAATTGTTACTTTAACTAACCCCGCACCGGACTCACCGGTTACTTCAAGTTGGGCAATTTCCTCCTGCATTTTTTGCATACGCTCTTGCATTTGCTGAGCTTGTTTCATTAAATTGCCTAAGCCACCTTTTCCAAACATAATTCTTCTTCCATTTTGAGCGTATAAAATATACGAATAAATTAAATAAAAAGTCCGCTCTAAACAAAGCGAACTTTCTAACAATTATAATGAGACTAATCAGCTTTTATTTTTTTAGTGATAAAACCACTGAATCGCCGGCAACAACCTGACCTACTTTTTTATCCAACGCACTAATTTCATCCATATTTGAAATTACTACCGGAGTAAGGATAGATTTCGCTTTTTGTTCTAAAAGTGGTAAATCAAACTCAATAATAGTATCACCACGTTTCACAGACTGACCCTCTTGTGCAACACGGGTAAAACCTTCACCTTTAAGTTCAACGGTATCAATACCGAAGTGAACAAATAATTCAATACCTTCTTTTGATTCCATTGAAAATGCATGATTTGTTTCAAAAATCTTGCCAATCACGCCGTCCACCGGTGCAACAATTTTGTCACCGTTCGGACGAATCGCAATACCGTCGCCAACGATTTTTTCAGAAAAAACCACATCCGGTACATCTTCAATATTAACAATTTCACCTGAAAGCGGCGCATAAATGTCCACTTCTACGGTTTTACTATTTTTTGAACCAAATAATTTATCAAATAAGCCCATTTTTTAATCTCCTGAATCGACAATTTTCCGTATTCTACATGAAAAACATGAATT
Source organism: Basfia succiniciproducens (assembly GCF_011455875.1). Lineage (NCBI taxonomy): Bacteria > Pseudomonadati > Pseudomonadota > Gammaproteobacteria > Pasteurellales > Pasteurellaceae > Basfia > Basfia succiniciproducens. Next base: position 1,125,092 of record NZ_CP015031.1, read on the forward strand.
TGTATCTAATTTAATGTTTTTTCAGCTAAAAAATCAGCAACTAATTTTTCAATTTCGGCAGCAGTCGGTAATTGCAGGGCTTTATCTGCTAATGCTTTTGCTTCGGCAAAATTAACACTACGAACCAATTTTTTAATACGAGGAACGGAAATAGCGCTCATGCTGAATTCGTCTAATCCCATACCTAATAATAAAATAGTGGCTTTTTCATCACCGGCTAACTCACCGCACATACCAGTCCATTTACCTTCGGTATGAGAGGCGTCAATAACCTGTTTAATTAAACTTAATACTGAAGGTGACATTGGATTATATAAATGTGAAATCATTTCATTACCACGGTCAACCGCTAAAGTATATTGAGTTAAATCATTAGTACCGATACTGAAGAAGTCCACTTCTTTTGCTAAGAATTTTGCATTTACTGCAGCTGACGGCGTTTCACACATTACACCGATTTGAATATTTTCATCAAAGGCTTTACCTTCGGTGTGTAATTCTTGTTTTAAAGTTTCGATAACGGATTTCAATTCGCGAATTTCTTCAACGGAAATAATCATCGGGAACATTACCGCTAATTTACCGAATGCGGAAGCACGTAATACCGCACGCAATTGAGCATTTAAGATTTCGCGACGATCCAATGCGATACGAACCGCACGCCAGCCTAAGAACGGATTCATTTCTTTTGGCAGATTCATATACGGTAATTCTTTATCACCACCAATATCCATGGTACGTAGTACCACCTGACGACCGTTCATCGCTTCTACCACTTCTTTATAAGCGATAAATTGTTCTTCTTCTGAAGGCAGTTGGTCACGATCCATGAACAGGAACTCGGTACGGTATAAACCGACACCTTCCGCACCGTTACGATCCGCACCCTCACAGTCACGAATCGTACCGATATTCGCCACCACTTCAACACGGTGACCGTCCAATGTTACTGCCGGTAAATCTTTTAATTTAGCTAATTCCGCTTTTTCTTCCGCTAATTTTGCTTGTTGGGCTTTTAAGCCGTCAATCACGTCTTGAGCCGGATTCACATAAACAGCGTTATTGATTGCATCAAGTACTAAATAATCACCGCTGTTAATCATTGCGGTTGCATTATTTGTACCTACAATTGCCGGTAATTCCAGCGAACGGGCCATAATAGAGGTATGTGAAGTACGACCGCCGATATCAGTAATAAAACCTAATACTTTGTCTAAATTCAATTGTGCGGTTTCTGATGGCGTTAAGTCATAAGCAACCAAGATTGACTCTTCGTTGATTTCGCCCAAATCCACAATTTTCATGCCTAAGATATTTTTAATTAAACGGTTACCGATATCGCGAATATCGCCGGCACGTTCTTTTAAGTACTCATCATCAATATCCGCAAGCATAGCAACTTGTTGATCAATGATTTTACTTGCCGCAACTCCCGCATTTACTTTGTTTGAACGCAAATAATCAATGATTTCTTCTTCCAACTCTTCATCTTCAAGAATCATTAAATGACCTTCGAAGATAGCCGCTTTTTCTTCACCGAGAGTTTTCTCTGCACGATCTCTAATGGCGCTTAATTGTTCCACTGCCGCCGTACGGCCTTCATAAAAACGAGCTACTTCAGTTTCAACTTGATCTTCAGCAATTTTTTGCATATCAAGTACAATTTTTTCCTCTTTCAGAACTAACGCTTTACCAAAAACGATACCTGGTGAGGCCGGGATTCCTGAAATCATGTGTAACCTTCCGATAATAATTTAATTAAAAAAATCTAACTATGATAAACGACATAGCCATAAAACTCTTTTATTAACAGTGATAAATCAATAAGAAAGTTTTATGGCCAGACAAATTATTCTAATGTAGGAATTAATGCAACTAAATGGTCAACAGCATTTTGCTCATCTTCGCCTTCAGCTGAAATTGTAATTACAGTTCCTTGAGTTAAGCCTAAAGTTTGTAATTTAAATAAACTTTTCGCACTTGCACTTTTACCGGCAGAAGTCACTGTTACATCAGATGCAAACGCTTTTGCTTCTTTTACAAATTGTGCAGCCGGACGAGTGTGTAAGCCGTTAGGAGCTGTAATTTCAACATCTTTTGAATACATAATTTTACCTCTAATAGTAATGTTTTTTGTTTTTAATGTGGAGCAAACAGGTAACCGGTTAACTTTTGACCTGTCTACTAAAATTTAATTATTCATAAACCACAACGGACACTCTAAACCATTTTGTCTGATAGTTCAAAATAAATCTTATTTAGTATCAAGATTATTCCTAATTAATTCAAGTTAAATCCTATAAAAACTTGAGCTAGTTCATCTTTTTGTCAACCGATAGATTAATTTTTAATAAAAATATAACAAATTAGTAATAAAAATAACCGAATTACCTTATATCCTGCTCCATAAAATGGCGTTGCGATTTATTTTCTTCCCGGCTTGAAATCAAGCGATGGTAATTATCAAATCTGACGGGGTGGATTTTCCCGAGCTCCACAGCTTCCCGTAAGGCGCAGCCCGGGTCGTCAATATGTTTACAGTCCCGGAATTTGCAGGTTCCTAAGAAATATTGGAATTCCCGATAACCGTTGGTGATTTGTGCAGGTTCCAAATGCCATAAACCGAACTCTCGAATGCCCGGCGAATCAATCAGATTTCCGCCCTGCGGTAAATGATATAAACGGGAAGACGTGGTGGTATGCTGTCCCAATCCCGAAGTTTCGCTGATTTCACCGGTTTGCGCATTAACTTCCGGTAAAATATAGTTGATTAAACTGGACTTCCCTACCCCGGATTGCCCGACGAAAATCGACGTACCATCCGCTAAAAGTGCGGTCAGTTTTTCCATATTTTTTCCACTAATCGCCGAAATCATTAATGTTTCATAGCCGATTTTTCGGTAGATTTCCAGTTGTTCTTCCGCTTCCCGCCACTGTTCGTCCGTTAATAAATCAACCTTATTCAACAAGATAACGGCAGGAATATTAGCGTTTTCACAAATAACCAAATAACGATCAATAATATTCAGGGATAACGCCGGTAGCACCGACGAGACAATAATAATGCGATCGATATTCGATGCCATGACTTTCAGTCCGTCATAATAATCCGGGCGGGCAATTTCATTTTCACGCGGTTTAATCGCTTCAATGACCCCGCTAATACCCTGTAGTTTTTCATGCCCTCGGCGCCACACTACATGATCTCCCACCACCACATTGGCTAATGTGCGACGTAAATTACAACGGAAAATCTCGCCTTGACTATTCTCCACATCCGCATGCATAGAATAACGAGTGACGACAACACCGTCTTGCGTATCGCCAAGCATTTCTTCCAGCCAATCAATCTCTTTTTTTGCTCTTCGGTGATGACGATCCAATGCTTTTACATTATTTGAATGAATTCGACGTTTTTGATTTTGAGTTAATTTACGCTTAGTCAAACAGAAGTCCTTAAAGTGCGGTAGATTTTCGTATAATATTACGGGTCAACAAATCAGTTAACATATAAATGCCTATAGGATACTCCAAATTATGCAATTAGATAACCAAAATCTAATCTGGATCGACTTAGAAATGACCGGATTAGACCCTGAAAACGAGCGCATTATTGAAATCGCCACCATTGTTACCGATAAAGATCTGAATATTTTAGCCGAAGGCCCGGTGCTTGCCGTACATCAATCCGACGAATTACTCGCCAAAATGAGTGACTGGTGTATAAAAACCCACAGCGCAAACGGTTTAGTGGATCGCGTTAAAGCCAGCAAATTAACGGAGCGTGCCGCCGAATTGCAAACTATCGATTTCCTAAAAAAATGGGTGCCTAAAGGCGCTTCCCCTATTTGCGGCAATAGTGTGGCGCAGGATAAACGCTTTTTATTTAAATACATGCCCGAACTTGCCGATTACTTCCATTACCGTCATTTAGACGTCAGCACTTTAAAGGAACTGGCTCGTCGCTGGAAGCCCGAGCTGCTGAACGGTTTTGAGAAAAAAAATACTCATCTGGCATTAGACGATATTCGCGAAAGCATTGCCGAACTGGCTTATTATCGCGATCATTTTATTAAATTGGATGGTGACCAAAAATAATTGGCGGCATATTTGTCTGCCAAAATAATAAAATCTGATATTTTTTAGGCAAAAAATCCATTTTTTTCATTTTGGGGTTGCATGGCAAATAAATATTTGTATAATACGAGCCCATCACTTCTAATGCTAGTGAACGCGGGAATAGCTCAGTTGGTAGAGCACGACCTTGCCAAGGTCGGGGTCGCGAGTTCGAGCCTCGTTTCCCGCTCCAAACTACTCTAAAACGATCGTTTTAGATGTTACCAAATCAATTAGATTTGCAATACATACCGAGATCTATATTCTCAAACATTTAGTAAGTATCGCAAATTTAACTGGTGATGCGGGAATAGCTCAGTTGGTAGAGCACGACCTTGCCAAGGTCGGGGTCGCGAGTTCGAGCCTCGTTTCCCGCTCCAATTTTCTCCTAAGTTATTTTTTTCGTAATTTACCTATTTCAGATAGATTATTTACATTTTATTTTTCCTAAAAAATAAAACGGCTGATTTTTCAGCCGTTCTTTTTATCTGTTTTTAGCGAAATTTCATATTGAATTTGACTAATTCCTACTTTATTTAAAAAAAGTGCGGTACAATTTAGCGCTTTTTTATAATTCTCAGTTTTAACGCCATGACAGAATTAACTCACTACAATCAATATATCGCCGACGAAAACGCTATGATTGCTTTTGGTCAACAATTAGTTCAAGCCATTAATAAACTTGATAACAATAAACCTGTTGTTATTTATTTAAACGGCGATTTAGGAGCGGGTAAAACAACGTTAAGTCGAGGTATGATTCAAGGTTTAGGACATCAAGGTAACGTAAAAAGCCCGACTTACACTTTGGTTGAAGAATATCATTTGCAGAATAAGCATATTTATCACTTTGATCTCTATCGCCTAAGCGATCCGGAAGAGCTTGAATTTATGGGAATCCGCGATTATTTTGGCACGGATACCATTTGCCTTATCGAATGGGCGGAAAAAGGTATCGGATTGCTTGCCGAACCGGATCTTATTGTAAATATCCGTTATGCAGATAATGCTCGCGATATTGACCTTATCGCACAAAACGCACAGGGCGAACAAATTATTACATTATTAGCAGCAAAATAATTAGAAGTACTTTCCGCATGAAACGATTTTTTTTACTTTTTTTGACCGCACTTTTCTTCGCTATTAATCCTGCATGGGCGGCAGTTTGGACTATTGCCATCGACCCCGGTCACGGCGGTAAAGACCCTGGTGCCATCAGCCGTAATTTAGGTATATATGAAAAAAATGTCACCCTGTCTATTGCTCAGGAATTAAAAGGAATTTTAGATAGAGACCCGAATTTCCGTGCGGTACTCACCCGCCGCGGTGATTATTATATTTCCGTGCCGCAGCGTTCTGAAATTGCCCGTAAAAACAAAGCGAATTATTTAGTCTCAATCCATGCGGACTCATCCGAAAACCCGGCATTAAAAGGTGCCTCGGTTTGGGTGCTTTCAAACCGTCGGGCAAACGACGAAATGGGCCAATGGCTCGAAGACCACGAAAAGCAATCCGAATTGTTAGGCGGTGCCGGCTCCGTACTGTCTAATCACGGAAGTGAAAAATACCTCAACCAAACCGTATTGGATTTACAATTCGGACACAGCCAACGTACCGGCTATGAACTTGGGCGTAGCATTTTACGCAATTTTGCAAAAATTGCCGACTTAAGCCGTACTTCTCCGCAACATGCAAGTTTAGGCGTTTTACGTTCCCCCGATATTCCGTCGGTATTAGTGGAAACGGGCTATTTATCTAATGCCACGGAAGAAGCGAAGCTCAGCTCACCAAGCTATCGCAAACGTATTGCCTATATTATTTATCAAGGCATTGTCGATTTTCGTAAACGCCATTTGGGCGGAGAAATCAATACATCCTCGAAAATAGCCGGTCAAATGCCGACAGAAAAAACGCAATCGGCTAACACGGCTAAAGCCAAAGACAACTTCAAAGACGATAAAGAAACCGTGCAGGACAGCGGCGTTCGCCATAAAGTGAAATCCGGCGAAACCATTGCGAAAATCGCCGGCAAATATAATGTAACATCCGAAGAAATCATTACATTAAACAAACTCAAACGAAAAGATCTTTATATCGACGAATTGGTGAAAATTCCGGCAGAAAAAACACAATCGGCTAACACGGCTAAAGCTAAAGACAACTTCAAAGACGATAACGAAACCGTGCAGGACAGCGGTGTCCGTCATAAAGTGAAATCCGGTGAGACGATTGCCAAATTAGCCCGTAAATATGACGTAAAATCAGAGGATATTGTTACTTTAAACAAATTTAAACGAAAAGATCTGTATATCGACGAATTGGTGAAAATCCCGGCTTCAGCAAAAAACCGACAAAAAAATGAACCCGTTACAAACACAAAAAACACCGAAAAAGCGGAAAGCAGCGCTAAAACGGCAAAATCAGAATTAGTAAACGGCAGTTATACCGTGAAAAACGGCGATACCCTGTTTAGTATTGCAAACCGTTTCGGGGTCAAACAAGAGGATATAATTGAGCTAAATAAACTGAAAAATGCCAATATTTTCGTCGGCAAAAAATTAAAAATACCGACGGGCGCCAAGTTGAAAGAAGACACAAAACAGCAAACAAAAACCAATAAAACGGCGAAAAAAGAAACCCAGGCAGAACCCAAAACCATTGAGAAAGCCACAGTTTCTTATACGGTTAAATCCGGCGACAGCATTTCCAGATTAGCTAACAAATTTGATGTCAAAGCGGCTGAAATCATCGAATTAAATAATTTGAAAAATAAAGAATTGCATATCGGCGATAAAATTAAATTGCCGGCTAATGCGAAAAATGTTGTCACGGAAAGCAAAAAAACGAGCGTAAATAAAAATACTGCTGTCAAAGGAACAAAATCCTCAACTAAAAATACAACGAATAAAAAAACTGCAAAACAGGATACAAAGAAAAAATAAACATCAACAAAAAATCAAATTAGGAAAAAATTATGCCGATTCATATTTTACCGCCACAACTTGCTAACCAAATTGCCGCCGGCGAAGTGGTTGAACGCCCGGCTTCGGTGGTGAAAGAATTGGTGGAAAACAGTCTGGATGCCGGCGCTTCCCGTATTCAAATCGATATTGAAAACGGCGGTGCTACTCTCATCCGCATTCGGGATAACGGCTTAGGTATTGCAAAAGAAGATTTAAGCCTCGCCCTTGCGCGTCACGCCACCAGTAAAATCAGTTGTTTAGATGATCTTGAGGCGATTTTAAGTTTAGGATTCCGCGGTGAAGCGCTGGCGAGTATCAGCTCCGTTTCCCGTTTAACCCTAACCTCCCGTACGGCGGAACAAAAAGAAGCATGGCAGGTTTATGCGCAGGGTCGGGATATGGAGACCACGATTAAACCCGCTTCCCACCCTGTGGGTACCACGGTTGAAGTGGCTAATTTATTTTTTAACACCCCCGCCCGCCGCAAATTTTTACGCACCGAGAAAACGGAATTCGCCCATATTGATGAAGTCGTTCGCCGTATCGCTCTTGCTAAACCGCAAATTGCTTTCACCCTTACCCATAACGGGAAAATTCTTCGACAATATAAAAGTGCGGTGGAAATCGAGCAAAAATTGAAGCGGGTTTCCGCCATCTGCGGTGAAGATTTCGTACAAAATGCGCTGCAAATTGATTGGAAACACGATAATTTGCATTTATCCGGCTGGGTTGCGGTACCAAATTTTCATCGTCCGCAAAATGATCTGAGTTATAGCTACGTAAACGGCCGCATGATTCGTGACAAAGTGATTAACCATGCTATTCGTCAGGCTTATGGTGATTATTTAACCAACGAGCAATATCCGGCATTCGTATTGTATTTGGATCTTGACCCTAATGAAGTTGATGTAAACGTGCACCCGACAAAACATGAAGTGCGTTTTCATCAGGCACGTTTGATTCATGATTTTATTTGTCAGGGAGTCGGCAATGCCTTGCAGTCCGAGCAGGCTGATTTTGCCCGATATGACACACCGGCATCCGCTGATGAAATCCAAGAACCGGCGGCAAACTGGCATTCTTCTTTGATCAAACCGAACCGCTCTGCAGCCGGCCATAATATATTTGAATCCGCTTCGGATAAAAACATATCGGGTGCAAACACGTATTCTCACGGTTCGGCGAAAATCAACCGATTTTCAACAAAATTTGCCGAAAATATACCGCACTTTTCAACGAAATCCGTCAGCAAAACAGAACAACAATTGTATGGCAACTTGCTGACAACACCGGCTGAAGCGAAAAAAAATACAGCAATTAATGCAGAGTCGGAAAATAGCTTTGAAAAAAACGTCTCAACCCCGCAACAATCAACTCAGCTTTCCGGGCAATTTTTGCACTCATTGGCGCTTGTTAAAAATCAAGCCTTATTGTTGCAACAAGGGCAGGATTTCTATTTATTGCCTTTAGCAAAATTACAAAAATTAAAATTTGAATTAACCTTGCAGCAACCGGATATTGCGCAGCAACCTTTGCTTATTCCGATTCTGTTCCGCTTAAATGAGCGGCAATTAGCGCAATGGCAAAAGCAAAAAAATTTCTTTTTACAAAGCGGATTTGAATTTGATGAAAATCCGGCACAACATCGTATAACTTTAAACAAAGTGCCAAGCTGTTTACGCCAGCAAAACCTGCAAGGTTGCGTTATCCGTTTATTGGAAGAAAATCATGAAAAAATTTCTGATTTTTTGACCGCACTTTGCAACCAACTACAACTTAATGAAATCCATGTATTAGCCGAAGCCCTGACACTTTTAACAGAAGTGGAGCTTTTGTTAAAAACACAAAACAAAATTCAGCTCGCACAATTGCTTATTTCCGTTGATTTTACTCAATATTTGCAATAAAAAAGGCAGGTAAATAAAATTCCTGCCTTAAACACTACCTATCTGCTATCATATATCAATATTGATAACCGACACCGACACCACCTGATACATCACCAACCGTATTGGCTGTCCCAGTTAATTTGATAATTACTTTACCGGTATCGGAAGATCTTGACCAACCTACAGCAAGAGCGGATTCATCTTTATAAGTTCCTACTGCAGCTGCAATCATAGATTTACCCGGAACATAAACCTGCGGTAATGCTACACCAGCTGCCACATTTGCCCCAATACCTCGCATTTCTTTACGGGTATCATGAAGTTTGCCTTCTACATTTCTTACTTTATGATCAACCGTATCTAATTGGCTCTTGTTCACGGCATCGGTCGGATTTACCCCGGCTTTAACATTAGTAATCCGTTGATTACCCGCATTTACACCTGACGAAGTCACACTAGGTCCATTTTTAACAGTCACACCGTTTGAATTGATAATCGTATTGCCGACTTTCACTTTTTCCGTGGCAGTCACGGTTTTGCTTGTTACCGAATTAACATTTACATCTTTTTTAAGTGCAACTTTATATTCTTTGCTATTCGATGAATTTGGTTGACTGGTTACTTCAATATTATCTCCTGCAACAACCGTTTCCTCTTTATTTACTACCGTTGATACGCCGGAACCACCACTAAAACTCAAATTTTGTAATGCACTATATAATTGACTACCGTTAATCGCATCAGTACTGGTAGCAGAAATTAAGCCGGCAGCAACATTTTGAATACGGCGTTCCCTACCCACATCACCAACTGAAACAACACCAACCGGGGAGCCGCCAGCAAATGAAAGGGTTCTAGTTACTGTGCCGATAGTTACAGAATCTGAAACATAAGCTCCCACACCTTTTGTAGAAGCCGACGCAGAAATTGTTTTTGCATTCGAACCTAAAGCAACGGAATTTTCAATATTGGCCTCTGCGTTATGACCAATCATCACCACATCCGCCACTTTGGTTTCCAACTCATTATCACTAGAACCTAAAATGACGTTATTTGAAACTGCAGTCACTTTATGTTTATCACCAATAACAATATTTTTCGTACTGTCCGATATCGTATTTTCCGAACCGATGATCGTCGTATTTTTCACATTCGTCGCCGTATTTTTATAACCGTTAAGCATGGTTTCAACGCTTTCATTCCCTGCTGTTCCCGTTAAAGTATTATTCACACCAAGAAGAGCCGAACGAAGCGTATAATCGGCCATATTACCGCCACCAAACGCCATGGTAGAGCCTGCGCCATTATACTCTTTAATTGTAGTCATTAAGCTGTCTTGAAACGCTTTTGCCGAGTCGCCACTTTCTGTCGGTACACTCCATAAACCAACTATTGAATTGGTAATTTCGTTACCCGCACCATACACCAATGCGCCGTTTGAATTCGCGACTTTATTGGCGATACCCGTTACACTATTGGCTATACCTGCATAATAGCCACCCGTCATTGATTCAATACTATTCAAAGAACCATAAATTGTCGCACCTAAGTTTTTACTCGGATTAGCTAACCACCCTCCATTATAGTCACTAGAAATAATATTATATACGCCCGTTGTTGTTGTAAAAGCACCATTACTATGGCTATTGGTGCCGAGTGTTGTACTATATACATTCAAATTTGTTGTACGAGTAGAATTACTATCTACTGTAGTATCACCTAACTGTCCTGCATAGTTATGAATACCAATCATCGTACTTCCTGTACGTGCAAAAGTATTCTGACCGATTGCAATACTACCTACTGCTTTTGTCGGATCCGCAGGAATTCGAGCAGAAGAAAACCAAGAGCCACTATAAGTTGTTTGGCCAAATGCAAATGATGCTTCACCACCGCCAGCCATATTTTCTATTTGGGCATTACTGCCAACAGCAATACTCCCCCCTTGGCTAGCATAGTTATTTATATTTGCGTCATCACCGACCGCAATATCACCAGTAGCATTACTAGCCCCATTGGAATATTGAATTTTTGCATTTTTACCTACAGCTACATTTTCAGCTTTAGGCGCATTACTTCCCGTACCATAAGCAACACCGCTACCAGCACCTGCTGCAGTATCTGCCGCATTGGCAAAAGTCATTGATAATATCAATGATGTAGCAATTTTTGCTACATCCGCCAAAATTTTTCCGGATTTTTTAATACATTCAGAATAAATCCGAATCTTTCGGCTAACCGGTTGCCCGTTACATTTAAAAATTTTTTTCATATACCCTCGTAATAAATATAATGTAATGCGATAAAAAAACGATAAAAGTTATTTACCTATTAACTTCTATCCAATTGAATTATATACTCAAACAATTTACATTCCACGCAATTAAGCAATGTTTTCTATTCTTTTTAAAAAAAATTTTTGCATAAAAATCACACAAATCCTAATACTAAGAAAACCAAAAAACAGAATGAAAATTTAGATATAATACGGGCTATGAAATATTCACTGAAAATAAACATTTATTTATGAACCAAAAACCAACTGCTATTTTTTTGATGGGGCCTACAGCTTCCGGTAAAACGGATTTAGCCATTCAATTACGCCAGGAACTACCCGTGGAAGTGATTAGTGTGGATTCTGCGCTGATCTACAAAGGCATGGATATCGGTACGGCGAAACCCAGTAAGGAAGAACTTGCTTTAGCGCCTCACCGCTTAATTGATATTATTGATCCTGCTGAAAGTTATTCGGCGGCCAATTTCCGCTCGGATGCCCTGCGGGAAATGGCGGATATCACCGAACAAGGAAGAATCCCCTTATTGGTCGGCGGAACTATGCTGTATTACAAAGCTTTACTTGAAGGGCTTTCGCCGCTTCCGCAAGCGGATGAAAAAGTGCGGTCGAAAATTGAAGAAAAAGCGCAAAAATTCGGTTGGGCGACATTACATAAAGAATTGTCGCTTATTGATCCTGTCTCTGCCGCTCGAATTAATCCCAATGACAGCCAACGAATAAATCGGGCGCTCGAAGTATTTTATATCAGCGGTAAATCCATGACGGAACTGACGGAACAAAAAGGCGAACAATTACCTTACCATATTCTTCAATTCACTATCGCTCCCGAAGATCGCGCTATTTTGCATCGGCGAATTGAAATGCGCTTTCATAAAATGATTGAGTCGGGTTTTAAGCAAGAGGTGGAAAGACTTTATCATCGGGGCGATTTACATATTGATTTACCGTCTATCCGTTGTGTAGGCTATCGCCAAATGTGGGAACATTTACGCGGTGATTATGATCTTGACGAGGCCGTATTCCGCGGCATTTGCGCCACTCGACAACTGGCAAAACGGCAAATTACCTGGCTGCGGGGCTGGAAGTATCCGATTCAATGGCTGGACAGTTTAAAAAATTCAGAAAATAAAGAAATCATAAAACGAGCGTTTGATTTAACTATGCAAAACGGATAAAAATTGATATATTGACGGACGGAGACAATTAAATTCTCAATTCTCTTTTTATCCACTATAAATATAAGAAGGAAAATAAAATGGCAAAAGGACAATCATTACAAGATCCTTATTTAAACGCATTACGACGCGAACGTATTCCCGTTTCTATTTATTTAGTAAACGGAATTAAATTGCAAGGTCAAATCGAATCATTCGACCAATTTGTGATTTTATTAAAAAATACCGTAAATCAGATGGTTTATAAACACGCAATTTCAACTGTTGTTCCGGCTCGTTCGGTTTCTCATCATAACAACCCTCAACAGCAACAACAGCACAGTCAACAGACAGAATCGGCCGCACTTGCCGCCGAACCTCAAGCAGAATAATATTGAATAACGACGTCAATATCTCAAAAAGTGCGGTAAATTTTACCGCACTTTCTTCTATCTCCGCTCCGCGTTCGGATCAATCCGACAACGCAATTGTGGTTCATGTATTTTTCTCGCAAGATAAAAATCCTGAAGATCTCGACGAATTTCAACAACTCGCCCAATCCGCCAACGTCAATATTCTGCAGGTGATTACCGCTGCCCGCTCAACGCCTCAGGCGAAATATTTCGTCGGTCAAGGTAAAGCGGAAGAAATCGCCCAAGCGGTTGAAACGCATAACGCCGATGTAGTATTAGTCAATCACAGCCTGACGCCGGCGCAAGCCCGTAATCTTGAAAGCCTGTGCCAATGTCGCGTTGTGGATCGCACCGGATTAATTCTTGATATTTTTGCTCAAAGAGCCCGCTCTCACGAAGGCAAATTGCAGGTGGAATTAGCTCAGTTGAAACATTTAGCCACCCGTTTAGTACGCCGAAAAACAGGCTTGGATCAACAAAAAGGTGCGGTTGGTCTGCGAGGCCCCGGAGAAACGCAATTGGAAACGGATCGGCGGTTAATCAAAGTACGCATAGCGCAGCTGCAAAACCGCCTGGCTAAGGTGGAAAAACAGCGGAATCAAAACCGCCAAACGCGCCAAAAAGCAGATATTCCGACCATTTCTTTGGTAGGTTACACCAATGCGGGCAAATCAACACTATTTAATCGGATTACCCAAGCCAACGTTTATGCAGCCGATCAGTTATTCGCTACCCTTGATCCGACGCTGCGCCGCTTACAAATTCAAGATGTGGGTACAACCATTTTAGCGGATACCGTCGGCTTTATTCGGGATTTACCGCACGACTTGGTTTCCGCCTTCAAATCCACTTTACAGGAAACCACGGAAGCCGGTTTATTGCTGCATATTATTGATGCGGCAGATCCTCGCAAGCTAGAAAATATCGCGGCGGTAAATGCCGTACTGGAAGAAATTAAGGCGGCGGACTTACCTACGCTTTTGGTCTATAACAAAATTGATACGCTGGAAAACCTTGAACCTCATATCGAATATGATGATCAACACATTCCCGTGGCGGTCTATCTTTCTGCCATCTCAGCCGAAGGCATTGATTTGTTATTCGCTGCAATCCGTGAGAAATTAAAAAACGAAATTCTTCATTTGCAGCTGAATCTTTCGCCTAACGAGGGGAAAATCCGCCATCAACTTTATCTGCTTGATTGCATTCGTCGGGAAGAAATTTCCGATCAGGGCAAATTTTTACTGGAAATTCAAATTGATAAGATACAATGGCTGAAATTAGCGAAAAAATTCCCGCAGTTGGAAAAGTGCGGTAAAAATTTCTAAAATTTTGTGCTTAACAAAAACGGGCACCGCAGCCATACAACGTCTACTTGTATAACTGCGGTATAATTTTAGACTATTTCAAACGTTCAAACCCGGCTTTTAAATCTTCAATTAATTCATTCACATCTTCAAAACCAATATGAATACGGATTAATGTGCCTGTCAGTTTACGCTTAATATTCGGGCGAATAGCGGCTATATCCGCCGGTTGATTATAAAGAATTAACGACTCAAAACCGCCCCATGAATACGCCATGCTGAATAATTTGAAATTATCCATAAAACGTTCAAGTTTTTCGCGACTCAATTGTTCTTTTAATTCAAAGGAGAATAACCCGGCGGAACCGGTGAAATCCCGTTTGAAGAATTCATGTCCCGGGCAACTCGGCAAAGCGGGATGAAAAACCGCCTTAACTTCCGGCTGTTCGGCAAGCCATTGTGCCACCTTAATACTGCTTTCGGTGTGTTGTTTGAAACGTACGGCAAGGGAACGAATACCTCGGGCGGTGGTATAAGCGGTATCCGCATCCACCATTTGCCCCATTAAATAGGAATTTTCCCGTAGTTGATCCCAACAACGGGCGTTAGATACGGCTGTGCCAATCATCACATCGGAGTGTCCTACCAAATATTTAGTACCCGCCTGAATGGAAATGTCGATGTCATGTTCCAGAGCTTTAAATAAAATGCCGCCCGCCCAAGTGTTGTCAATCATAATTACGATTTCAGGATTGATCTTACGCACCGCTTTAACGATATTCGGCACATCAGGCACTTCAAAAGTGAGCGAACTCGGGCTTTCTAAAAATAAGACTTTAGTGTTAGGCTGAACTAGTTCGGCGATTTTCTCGCCGTCCATCGGGTCATAATAGGTAGTGCTCACATTCATTTTACTCAGAATTTTGTTACAAAAATCCTGTGTCGGCTCATAGGCGGCACCCGTCATCAGAATATTATCACCGGATTGGACGAAGGCTAAAATTGCATTGGTCACCGCCGCCGCACCGCAGGGATAAAGATAACAGCCTGCGCCGCCTTCCATTTCGCACATTAAATCCTGCAAGGCAAAATGAGTTAAGGTGCCGCGACGACCGTAAAACAATGCCTGTTTAGCACGGTTAACGGTTGCTTGTCGTTTATCCGCGATACTATCGAAAACCAATGAAGATGCGCGTTGCACCACCGGATTTACACTACCCTGGCTAACGCGTTTGCTACGACCGGCGTGAACCAGCGTCGTTGCAAGTGAATACTTGTTTGACATAATACTTCCTGTTTTTTTAATGTTAGATAACGATAATTAATTTGATAGATAAAATCAACTATTCAAATTGACTTCTTTTTCTTAGAATAGCAATTGTTGATTTTGCGATGATTTACGAAAGTACGCAAAATATTCATTCGATTATTCTATTAGGAGATTAAACATGGTATTAGTTACACGTCAAGCACCGGACTTTACATCAGCAGCCGTTTTAGGCAACGGCGAAATTGTTGATAACTTCAATTTCAAACAACACATTGCTGGTAAACCGGCGGTAATTTTCTTCTATCCGTTAGACTTTACTTTCGTTTGCCCGTCTGAATTAATCGCATTTGATCATCGTTATGAAGAATTCAAAAAACGCGGTGTTGAAGTGGTTGGCGTTTCAATCGACTCTCAATTTACTCACAACGCATGGCGTAATACCGCGGTAGATCAAGGCGGTATCGGTCAAGTTCAATATGCTTTAGCGGCAGACACTAAACACGAAATCGCAAAAGCATACGGCATTGAACATCCGGAAGCCGGCGTGGCATTACGTGCCTCTTTCTTGATCGATGCAAACGGCGTAGTTCGTCACCAAGTTGTGAATGATTTACCGTTAGGCCGTAATATCGACGAAATGTTACGTATGGTTGACGCTTTACAATTCCACGAGCAACACGGTGAAGTTTGCCCTGCTCAATGGGAAAAAGGCAAAGAAGGTATGAAAGACAGCCCGGAAGGCGTTGCAAAATACTTAAAACAAAACGCTGACAAACTATAATTGCAGATTTACTTAGCTGTTTGATTATTATTAGGAACTGTTTAAGCCACACATTTGTGTGGCTTTTTTTATGAAAAATCGGCTAACGCTTTTAATAAAATAGGGATGTAGCTGTGTCGCAGGTCAGATCGGTAGGGTGGGCTTGCCAGCCCACCATTACAATCTTATTGCAAAATCTAAAGTGCGGTGGAAATTTTGAAAAATTTTACCGCACTTTTTGCTTTATAGAAATTCTACAATAGCGGCTAACGCTTTCAATAAGACCGGGACATGACTTGCCGCAGGTCAAATCGGTAGGGTGGGCTTGCCAGCCCACCACTACAATCTAATATTGCAAACAGCTACGCTTATTGCAAAATCTAAAGTGCGGTAAGAATTTTGAAAAATTTTACCGCACTTTTTGCTTTATAGAAATTCTACAATAGCGGCTAACGCTTTCAATAAGACCGGGACATGACTTGCCGCAGGTCAAATCGGTAGGGTGGGCTTGCCAGCCCACCATTACAATCTAATATTGCAAACAGCTAGGCTTATTGCAAAATCTAAAGTGCGGTGGAAATTTTGAAAAATTTTACCGCACTTTTTGCTTTATAGAAATTCTACAATGGCGGCTAACGCTTTCAATAAGACCGGGATATGGCTGTGTCGCACATCTTTAACGGCAGTCAGCAAAATAACCTGCGGATGTTCTTTCTCCAGACGTTTAAGCATCATCAATCCTTTTTGCGGCAATTCGTTACCTAATTCCAGTTGATAACGGAGCACAAATTCTCCATAATTTTCCTGCGGATTTTCATGATAAAACCGGCGTAACTCATGACTCGGGCACACATCCTTTAGCCATAGGCAATGGGCAAATTTTTCTTTATTTACGCCCCGCGGATAAAGCCGATCCACAAATACCGCGCAATCATTTTCCATCGGTTCAAAATCATAAATCCGCTGAACTTTAAACATGTTCTCTCCTATTAACAGGCTTTAACTATTTTGCGAAAGGTAACGGTTTTCAGTGGTTTCCGGTTCTAAATCCAATTTTTCCATTAGCAGTCTATCGCAATCTTCTTCCGCATTGCCGGTAACCAGTAATTTATCGCCATAAAAAATGGAGTTGGCACCCGCCATAAAACACATCGCCTGCATTTCCTCCGACATGCCTTGTCGCCCGGCAGATAAACGCACATAACTTTTTGGCATGGTTATTCTTGCAACCGCAACCGTGCGGACAAATTCGGTCCAATCCAATTCCTGCGCATCCGAAAGCGGCGTGCCTTCGACTTTAACCAATTGATTAATCGGCACGGATTCCGGTTGCGGATCTAAATTAGCCAGGCTTGCAATAAAGCCCGCCCGCTCTTTACGGCTCTCATTCATCCCGATAATACCGCCGCAACACACTTTTAACCCGGCTTTACGTACTTTCCCCAAGGTATTTAAGCGATCGTCAAAACCGCGGGTACCTATTACTTTATTATAATGTTCCGGAGAAGTATCTAAATTATGGTTGTAATAATCTAATCCCGCCTTTTTTAAATCTTCCGCCATACCGTCCGCTAACAAGCCGAAAGTTCCGCAGGTTTCTAACCCCAATGCTTTCACCGCTTTAATAATTTCGGTCATTTTGGCGATGTCTTTCGGTTTAGGTCCCCGCCAAGCGGCCCCCATACAGAAACGGCTTGCACCGCGGGACTTAGCAATTTTAGCTTTTTCAACAATATCTTCGACATTTAATAATTCCTGCTTCTGCACGCCGGTTTGATAGCGAGCGGATTGGGGACAATAACCGCAATCTTCCGGACAACCGCCGGTTTTGATTGACATTAAGGTCGAGAGTTGAATGGCTTGCGGATTAAAATTTTCACGATGAACTAAAGCCGCACGATGCACTAATTCTAAAAACGGCGTTTCGAAAAGCGCCTCCACCTTACAAACAGACCAATATTCCACCTGAGGATGAGGTGTATTCGAATAAAGTTGTAATGTTGTTTTCATCTCAAATCCTTATGTTAGTAACGCATTGCAAGGTATTTTATCTCTTGCTATTTGAAGTTTTCTAATACATAGCTACCGTTTCCGAGCTATTTTAGATCATCATTCTTTGCAAAATGCCCGTTTTCAACGGTCAAAATTCTGTCTATTCGTCCTTGTAGTTCGCTCGGTTGATGAGTGACAATCAGCAAAGTGAGTTTTTTTTCATTACAAAGTTGCGAAAGCAAATCGAGCATTTCCGCTCTTAATGCCGGATCCAATGCGGAAAAAGGTTCGTCCAGCAATAAAATCGGCTTATCGCGTAACAAACAACGCGCTAATGCCACCCGCTGCTTCTGCCCGCCAGAAAGCGCGGTGGGTTTTCTATCTAAAAATCGGCTTAAACCGACCGCACTTGCGGTTTGTCGAACCAGTGATTGTTCGGCGGCGTTAAGTTTTAAATCGGGCTTTAGCCCTAAAGCGATATTTTGTTCAACGGTTAAATGGGTAAACAAGTTATTTTCCTGAAACAACATGGATACGGGGCGTTCATAAGGTTCCGTATAAGTATGGTTTACGCCGTTCAACCAAATTTCGCCGTCATCCGCCCGTTCAAAACCGGCGATAAGATTTAATAATGTGCTTTTCCCCGCTCCGCTGGCACCGATAATCGCTACCCGCTCCTGCGGTTTAATATGAATATTAAAATTCATCGGCATAGTTTTATAATTAAAATATACCCGTTCAAGTTTTATCATTCGCGTTCTCGTTTTTATCTGAATTTTTAGCGCCTTCGACCAGTATAAAGATAAGCAGGCACATTAAAAGTAAAACCAATGCCGTAACGGCGGCTTGATCTCCTCGATAACTGCCCAACTGTTGATAGAGCAAATAAGGCAAAGAAGAAAATTGCTGGCTGCCGAATAGCGCAATCGCCGTAAAATCACCCAAAGATAAGGTACAGGCTAAGGCAAAAGCGTATTTTATCGGCTGGACGAGTTTGTGTTGCTCGATCAGGCGAAAACGTTGCCAGCCCCGAATACCCAGCGATTGACATAATTTTTCGTAATACTGCATATTGTTATTCATGGCGGGTGCAAGAATTCTGATCACAAACGGCATTGCCGAAAAAGCGTTACACATCACCATGACGGCAAATAAATGCGCGGTACCAAATTCCATTTTTTGCAACAGTAAAAATAACCCGACAGCTAAAATTAAACCGGGCACGGCTAATATCAACATACCTAAGTTCATAATAACATTGGCGATTTTCGTTAAATGCAGCCATACCAGGCGACGTGATAGCAACAACAATCCCATTGACATTAACAGCGATAAACAGGCGGAAAGCGGCGCGATGGTGAAAGAAAAGCCCATTGCCCGCCAAAGCTGTGGATCTTGCCAGGCGGAAATAAACTCTTCAGCGCTAAATGCGGCAGCAACAATATTAACCAACGGTAATAAAATAAACAAACCGACAAGAATCAACACCAAAATTTGCCAAATTTTGACCGCACTTGATTGTTTTGCAATCCATAACTCTTTGTAACTTAAATTTGTTTCGGGCGCGGCGCTGAATAACGCACTCAGCCCAAATAAAGCAAAACAAAAAACAAATTGCAATAAGGCGAAAAGCGCCGCCTTAGCTAAATCAAAATCAAAAATGATCGCCTGATAAATCGCTACTTCAAGGGTTGTGTATTTAGGACCGCCGCCCAGAGTTAACACAATTGCAAAGCTCGTAAAGCAAAGGGTAAAAATCAGCATAAAAACAGGGAGTAACTGTTGTCGCAGATAAGGCAGTTCAATTAAACGAATAAACTGCCATCCCCGCAAATTCAATTGTGCGGCAAGCTGGCGCTGCTGATTGGGAATATTGTGCAACCCTTGCAGAAACATTCTGACCGCCAACGGAATATTGAAAAATAAATGGGCGATTAAAATGCCCGATAAACCGTAAATATCAGGCCGCCACTGAATATGGACGGCTTGCAGAAGTTTAACCGCCCAACCTGAAGAACCGTAAATGCCGAGCAATCCGAAAATCGCTACCAAAGAAGGCAATACAAAGGTGAGAGAAAAAATCTTTAAGAGAAAATCCTTGCCTTTAAAGGACTGATAAAAAAAAGCCCGGGCAAAAATACCGCCGATAAAAACCGATAAAAACGCCGAAAGGCTCGCCTGCCCGAAGCTGAATAGCAAAACCCGATGTAAATAATCGTCTTGCCATAAATGCCGCCAAGGGTAAGGCTCTCCCGTATTGAACACCGCTTGCAAAGCGCCGCCGTACACACAAACCAGTAACAATAGAACCGACAATCCTGCGGCATATTGGCTTGGGCGCATAATATGCCGGCGAGGGAACCATTTATTCATAAAATTATTTACTTAACGCCCGCTGCCAGACTTCAATCCAGTGTTTTATTTGCTCTGCGCTAACCGATAAAGTATCAATAGTCTTACCCTGCATTACCGCATTTTTTAAAGCGGCATAATGCGGTTCAAGATCACCCTCTACTACCGGTAGCATAACACCTTTGATAATAATGATATTTTGAATTTCGGGCTTGAGCAAAAAGGCTAAAAATTCATCGGCACATATATTATGTTTGCCGGCAATTTTGCCTGCAAAATCAATTTGTAAGGTCTCACCTTCACTGAATTCCGTCGCCGCATAATTCTCTTTTTGATCGGTTAATAAATGATAGATTGGCGAGGTATTATTACTTAAAACCAAATCACCTTCCCCTTTCAAAAAGGTACCGTAAGTTTCGGACCAGCCCTTACCGACGGTTAAAGTATGCTTTTGTAATTGTTGCCAGGCTTTTTCCACTTGCTCCGGAGGATAAATCTTATTCATCCAAACCAGTAACCCGCGCCCGATACTGCTGGTTCTTGGATCCTGATATATCACCTTTAAATCTTCACGTTCTACCAATTCTTTCAAACTTTCGGGCGGATTTGTTAATTTGCTTTTATCATAAATAAAAGCATATTTAGAAAATTCGTAAGGTACGAATGTAGTGTTTTTCCATTCAACAGGCAAAGACAATCGACTAAAATCCACCTTTGCCGGTGCGAATAAGCCTGTTTTTTCAGCGGCTTCAAGCTGATGATTATCCATTCCCAGCACGATATCGGCTTTTGTGTTTTTCCCTTCTAAACGCAAACGGTTTAACATTGTGGTACGGCTGTCAAAAGATTGAATTGTCACTTGGCATTGAGGATAAGCCCGTTCAAACTGCGCTTTCACTTCGGGCGCCGGCCCCCAATCCGCGGCAAAATATTCTTCCGCATAAATATGAAGAGGTTGAACAGCACTTAATCCGTAATCGGATATAAAAAGTGCGGTCAAAAAAAGAAAAGTTTTCAATTTAGACATAAAAAATCCTTTAATCAAAATTAAAGGAATTTAAGTGCGGTCAAATTCTGCCGAATTTTTATTTAACCTTTCTCAAATCCCTACGCTGTAATTAATCAGATCAGGTTCTACGAGTTTCTCTCAGCCTCCGAAGAAGCACCCCGTTGAGAACAGAATTTAGTTTAATCTTTTACACAAAATAAGCAAGCCGAAATTAGCGGATTTATCGCCCGATGCAAACGCTGTTAAACACAAAAAACGCCCTTGAAAAAACGGGAATTAATAGCGGCATACTCAAATTTAAAATTCGCGAGAATTTTAGAACAAAACCGACCGCAGTTCTAATCATTAAATATAATAATGATTTATCAGGAATTATAATAATAAAGCCCGTATTTACGGGCTTGTTTAATTATTTGGTAAGGAATAAAGCGGCTGCACCACGCACACCGCCGGAATCGCCGTATTTGGCTTTTTTAATTACCGGCACTTTCGCACTGCGCATAAGATGTTTTGGTAACGCCTTCGGCAAGGCTTCATAGAGATAATCAAAATTGGATAATCCGCCACCGAGTACTATTACATGCGGATCCAGCGCCGTAATAATATTACCTAAAGAAATCGCACAAAGCTCAATAAAAAGTCCGACAAAATCTACCGCAGTTTTATCCGCAGCATAGAACCGCTCAATAATTTCTTTGGCAGAAAGCGCTTCACCTTTTAAATCACGGTATAACATTTCGAATCCGCGACCCGATAAATAAGTATCCAAACAGGCGCGATTACCGCAACCGCAATCATAAATCGGCGCTTTATCCCAACCCAGCAATTTCAAGGCGTGGTAGTTTAACTGCAAATGGCCTAACTCCCCCGCCATTCCGATTTGACCGGAATGAACTTTGCCGTTAAAAATAAGCCCACCGCCGAAGCCTGTACCGAGAATTAAACCTAAGACAAACGGATATTGTTGGTTTTCTTCATCCCAGGCTTCGGAAAGCGCAAAACAGTTGGCATCATTTTCGGCGCGAACCTCGCGCCCTAAACGTTCGGATAAATCCTTAATAATAGGTTTATTATCCGCTACACGAATATTGGTAATTTCCGCAATACCGGTTTCATGATTAACGAACCCCGGCAAACCTAATCCGACGGAACCTTTACAAGCAAATTTTTGGTCGGCTTTTTCAACCAAATTTACAATGACATCCAGCCACTGTTCATAGCTGTCTTTCGGTGTTTCAACCCGTTCGGTATATTGTCTTTCAAGCTTATCATTAAATACGGCAAGCTCAATTTTAGTACCGCCAATATCAAATCCGTATAGCATAATCATCCTCAAAAAATAGACTATTTTTCCAAGTTATCCCGTTTTTCACGAGATAATCCGTAATAGTATATTCTTCTATTTAACAGAAATCCATTTTCCTTGTTGTGCACTTTCAATAATTGCATCCACAATATGTACAATTTGGGCGCCGTCTTTAAACATCGCAAATTTTGCCGTATCCTGCTGCGGATCTTTACCTTCAGCAATGAATGCATAAAATGCCAGCATCATGTTTTTAAAAGCATCAGGCCAACCTTCGATATGTCCGCCGGGAAAATGGTTATAAGCCCGTACCGCCGGATTAACCAGACTTGGATCGTCACATAAAATTTGGTTTGCCTGTTGACGGTAACCGATTTTCAGATATTGCGGGGTTTCCTGTTCCCAATGCAATGATTTTTCACTACCGCTTATATCAAAAGTCAAATCGTTTTTATGTCCCGCACTGACCTGAGAAACCGTAAACGACCCTTTTGAACCGTCTTCGAATCGCACTAAAACGGAAGCGTAATCTTCCGTTTCCACCGGTTTTAATTCGTATGACGAATCAGCATTTACCGTAACAAAACTTTCTACTTGCTTGCTGGCCTTACGGGTTGGATAAACGATACTCATATCGGCAAAAACTTCTTTGATTTTTTTGCCGGTGACAAATTGTACCGTATCGCACCAATGAGAACCGATATCCGCCACCGTACGGGATTTACCGCCGACTTTCGGATCCACCCGCCAGTTGTAATCGGTTTCAAGTAACATCCAATCTTGTAAATAATGCCCGTTAACGGCAAATACTCGCCCGATTTGTTGATCACGAACCATATCAGCCGCTTGCTGTACCATGGCAAAATTCCGGTAAACAAATCCCACTGCTGTGGTTACGCCTTGTTGTTCTGCTAATGATGTCAATTCATCCGCTTCCTGTGAAGTCAAACAAAGAGGTTTTTCCGAAAAAACGTGTTTGCCCGCCAGGATGACTTTTTTGTTAATCGCAAAATGAAGATGATTCGGCGTACAGTTGTGCACGACCTGAATATCCGGATTTGCCAATAATTTATCCACGCTGTCATAAGCCAACGGGATATTCAGTTCTTTGGCTTTTTGTTCTGCCAATTGCTGATTGTTTTCCGCCAGCGCAATCACATCCACAAAACCGAGACGGCGAATGGCCTCAATATGAGCCGCACCGATAAATCCGGTTCCGATGATACCTACGTTAATTTTTTTCATTCATCGCTCCCTTATTTTAATCCCAACATAATTTTTGCCTGTTCGCCATCGTCGCCCGTATCGGCGAAATTATCGAAACTCTTTTCCGCAACGGGAATAATATGTTTTTGAATAAATTCCGCGCCTTCTTTGGCACCTACGGCGGAATCTTTCATACAACATTCCCATTCCAAAACCGCCCAGCCCGCATAGTCGTACTGTGTCAGTTTCGAGAAAATAGCTTTAAAATCAATTTGTCCGTCGCCGAGGGAACGGAAATGTCCCGCCCGTTCCAACCAGTTCTGATAACCGCCGTAACAGCCAGATTTGGCGGATTTAACGAATTCCGCGTCTTTCACGTGAAAGGCTTTGATTCGTTCGTGGTAAAAATCAATAAACTGCAAATAATCCATGTTTTGTAACAACATATGGCTCGGATCATAAAGAATATTACAACGAGGATGACGATTAAGTTTGTCTAAAAAGCGTTCGAAGGTCACTCCGTCATGTAAATCTTCCCCCGGATGTAATTCATAACATAGGTCTACGCCTTGTTCGTCAAAATAATCCAAAATCGGTTTCCAACGTTTGGCCAATTCATCAAAGGCTGTTTGAATTAATTGTTCTTTGCGTGGCGGCCAGGGGTAAAAATACGGCCATGCTAACGAGCCGGAAAAAGACGCATGAGCGTTTAATCCCAGGCGTTTGGAGGCGACCGCCGCCTGTTTAATTATATTTACCGCCCACAGCTGCCGCGCTTCACTGTTACCACGCACTTGTTCCGGTGCGAATCCGTCAAAAGCCGTATCATAAGCCGGATGAACCGCAACCAGCTGTCCTTCCAAATGGGTAGATAATTCACTAACGACCAAACCGTATTGCGCTAAAATACCTTTTACTTCATCGCAATAAGTTTGACTTTGCGCCGCTAATTCCACATCAAAAATATGTTTGTGATTGCAGGGAATCTGCAAAGCTTTAAATCCTAACCCGGCAGCCCATTGCGCCAGGCTGTCCAACCGGTTAAAGGGCGCTTTATTATCAATGAACTGAGCCAAAAATAAACCGGGGCCTTTAATAGTTTTCATGTTATGCCTCCCGTTTATCTTCTTTATAGTTAAAGAAAATGAAGAAAATCACGGAAATTACTACCGCACTTATAGCAGGGATCCACCAGAATGTACTCCATGTGGAAACGTCGGTATTATCCGCAAACATATTATTGTATAAACCGCCTGAAATTTGTGAGCCAAGCAACATACCCAAACCGTAAGTGAATAACACCACCAGGCTTTGTGCTTGTCCGCGGATTTTTTCATCCGCAACTTTATCGGTGTACATAAAGCCGACCACAAAGAAGAAGTCGTAACATATACCGTGCAATAAAATACCTAAGTAAACCGCCCAGCGGATTTCTTCGCTTACCCCCAGGGCAAAGAAGGCATAACGCAGGAACCAGGCAAGCATACCTGCCAATAGCATATATTTCACGCCGAGGCGTTTAAAGAAAAACGGAATCAGCAGCATGAAAACAATTTCAGACATTTGTCCCATAGACATTAAACTGCCGATTTTTTCAAACCCTACCGCATCTAAGAACGGCGCGGCATAAGCATAATAAGTACCTAGCGGAATGGAAATTAAAGTTGCACAAATAGCAAAGACTAAGAAATGCGGAATTTTAAATAATGCAATCGCATCAGCGCACATTAAATCCCGCATAGAGAACGGTTTGCCTTTTGCCGGCGGCGGTGTATTCGGCAAAGTAAAGCTGTACAGACCTAAAATTAACGAACAAATTGCGGCTACTTGGAAAATTGCCGGGCTGGCGGAAAGGTCTGCCTGACCGATGAATAAACCGGCAACAATCCAGCCGATGGTACCGAAAACACGAATAACCGGGAAGGATTTTTCACTGTCTGCAAGGCTGTGGAAAGCAATATTATTAGTTAATGCGACGGTAGGCATATAACAAAGCATATAAGCCAATAAAGCAAAAACTAACGTACCGCCCTGTTGACCGGTGATAAATTCAGGGATGAACCATAAAATCGCTGCACCGATTAAATGCAGAACCGCCAGCACTTTTTCTGACGGGAAAAATCTATCCACCAACATACCTAAAATAAACGGTGAAATAATCGAGGCTATCGGTCCCATAGAAAAGGCATCGCCAATCAGGGTCGATAAATCATATTTGGTCATCACAATACCCAAGGTGACCGACCAGGATCCCCAAATAAAAAATTCCATGAACATCATCAAGGATAATCTAGGTACAATTAATGCGGGTTGTTTGGTTTCAGTATTCATATTACCTCCTAAAGTAATCGATTACAAAATACTACAGGCATAAAGTAATCGATTACATTTTAATTTGGAAGAATAAAATACAGAATCTGTGATCCTATTCACAAAATATTTAACTGGATTGCCGTTTTATAAACGTCCAAGGTAATAAGTGATGTACCCTCTTCACAGATGAGGTCGAATCGATTTGTTGCAACAATAAAGAAAACGCCATTTCTCCGATTTCTTTACAGGGCTGCTGAATTGTCGATAAAGAAGGGGTAGTAATTTGGCTAATGTCAATACCATCAAATCCGACTACGGCAATATCTTCGGGAATAGCGACATTTAGCTCGTTTAACCCGTTAATCACACCGGCAGCTAATACATCGGAGATTGCTAAAATAGCATCCGGACGTTGTGCATTCTTAAGTAAAGAAAGTACCGCCTCTTTACCCGAAAGATAGTCTAATTCATCGGCATAAATAATCTCGCAGTAAGCTAAACCATGGCGTTTTAAACCGTTAAGGTAACCCAATTCTCGATGTTGGGCATATTGGTAGGATAAATCATGATTAATTAAAGCAATACGTTTTTTTCCCGTTTTCACTAACTGATCAATAACGAATTCCGTTGCCGAAATATCATCAATACTTACGGAAGAGACGGATGAATCGGGATCATATTCGGCACATTGAACCCAAGGCGCATCCCCTATAATATTCTGCAATTCCGGTAATTCGGAAATAGCATCCATAGTAATAACGCCGTCTACCATCTTACCGGAAAGCAACTGTAAACATGAACGCGAGCGTTCAAGATCGGATTCGGTATTGCACAATAAAATACGATAACC
Organism: Basfia succiniciproducens; assembly: GCF_011455875.1. Classification (NCBI taxonomy): domain Bacteria; kingdom Pseudomonadati; phylum Pseudomonadota; class Gammaproteobacteria; order Pasteurellales; family Pasteurellaceae; genus Basfia; species Basfia succiniciproducens. Next base: position 1,152,288 of record NZ_CP015031.1, read on the forward strand.
GTTCTTTTCCGCTTCCCGCTCAATACCTTTTACCACTGCTGCGCAGAAAGGGTTGGCTATGTTGGAAACCATAGCTAAAATCATACCTGTTCTTGAAGTACGCAATTGCCGGGCTAACAAATTAGGCTGATAATTTAATGCTTTAATTGCAGCCAATACCTTCTCTTTATTAACAGCTTTCACAGACGGCGAATCGTTTAAAACCCGAGAAACCGTTGCAACGGACACGCCGGCTAATTTCGCTATTTTTTGAACAGACATAATTTTCTCATTTAATTAAGCATTTATTCACAGGCTAATCCCTTGGAAATAAACGTTTTTTCTCTAAAAATACAAATAATGCGCAATGTAATACCCAAGCGATAAGCGTGCTTATTAATAAATCCAACGGATAATGCATACCTAACCTTAAACGGCTAACCAGCATCAAAAAGGCCCAAAGTGCGGTCAAAATTAGCAGAATTTTGGCGCCCGAAGAAGTTTGTCCCAATAATCGGAAAAACCCCGCCGCCAGCAACAGCCAACTCACTGCAAAAATCGTATGTCCGGATGGAAATGAGTAGCTCACTTCGTTTTCACGGTGTTCTACCAGCCAACCTGGGGTTTCCGCTCTGGAGGAATAATAATCCGTAACGATCGATTGACGTTGCTCTTTCGTTTGATCATAGAAATATTCTGTTGAAATGTCTGAGTTTGCGGCTAATTCCACCACATAAGGGCGGGCTTCGGCAAAAACATGTTTTAAACCTGTTTTAAGCCCCTGAGTCACCACCATAGAAACCGCCATAATGGCAACCACTGCTACCCATTGTTTTTTTGTTTTCGCAAAAGGAAAAAATAAAAGGGCGAATACACCGCAGGTAATAATCGCATAAGGCGAACTACCGGTTTCCGTTAACCAATACAAAAAATAATCAAATTGCGTTAGTGCAGCATCACCTTGCCAATGCCAGCCAGAAATCCATACAAAAATCGGGACAAGACAAAGCAACAAAGTATATAATGACAAACGTTTTAACATAATGAAATTTTCCCTAAATATTGAAAGGGTGCATTTTAACATTAGATACATAAAAAGTAGATAGAAGAAATAAGGATTTGTTATATGTCAAAAATTCAACGTGTTGCAGAAGCCAATCTTCCCACCGAGTTTGGGCTTTTCCGCATTGTAGGATTTGAATTTCCGGATACTAAAAAAGAACATGTGGCACTGGTAATGGGCGATATTAGCAATAGTGAAGAAAACCCCGTGTTAGCCCGTATTCATTCCGAATGCTTAACCGGCGATGCATTACACAGTTTAAAATGCGATTGCGGTTTTCAACTGAGCACAGCATTACGTCAAATCAGCGAAGCGGGGCGCGGCGTATTGATTTACCATCGCGAAGAAGGGCGAGGAATCGGCTTAATCAACAAAATCCGGGCATATTCATTGCAAGATAACGGAATGGATACTATCGAAGCAAATCTGGCACTGGGCTTTGCCGCCGACGAACGGAATTTCAAAGTTTGCGCGGATATTTTTGAATTATTAGGTATCTGCAAGGTTCGCCTGTTAACAAACAACCCCGCCAAAATCGACACCATGAAAAAAGCGGGCATCAACGTAGTTGAACGAATTCCGCTAAATGTCGGCGAAAACCGCTACAACACCGGATATCTGGACACCAAAGCAAAAAAAATGGGGCATTACATCGTACACGACAATGAAAAACATTATTTAGATTGCCCGTATTGCCAATCTGAAATCCCCAATAAGAAATAAATATAAAGCCCTGATAACGGGGCTTTGTTTTAAGCATAAATAATCACATTCAATATTTAACAATCTTTTCTGTCATTGAGTCAGTTAATTATTAAGTTGAAACTTCTAACTTTACTAACCGCCCATAAATCCGTACAATAACCGCGTTTTTCGAAGGTATTTTGCCATAATCCATTTACACTTGACGAGTGATTAACTCGTCTGATAAATATGAATCATTTAAAATCTTTCTTTACCGCTCTTGTTGCGGGCTTTATTTTAACGGCTTGTTCGTCGCTTGATATTAGCGACACGCGCCCGGCTGATGTTAAAACTATCGATAAATCCGATATACAATGGCAGCAACATCTCAAACAAATCAAACAAATTCAGCATTACAGCAGCCAAGGGCAAATCGGTTATATCAGTAGTAAAGAACGCTTTTCCAGCCGTTTCGAATGGAATTACTCCGCGCCCACCGATTACACACTGAAACTTTATTCAACTATCAGTTCCACCAGTCTGGTAATGCAAATGCATAATACGGGCATGACCATTTCAGACAACAAAGGCAACCGGCGTTCCGAAGCGGATGCGAAAGCCTTAGTACGTGAAATCGTCGGTATGGATGTGCCGCTTGAGCAATTTGCTTACTGGCTGAAAGGTCAGCCCGATGAAAAAGCCGATTATCAGGTAGGCGAAAATCATTATTTGGCGAGTTTTACTTATCCGTTAGACGGTACGGTTTGGTCCGCGGATTATTTAAACTATCACGAAGAAAAACAGCCGGCATTGCCTAAAGATATTTTGCTGAAAAATGCCGACCAAACGCTGAAAATTCGTGTGGATAACTGGACATTCTAACCGGCTATGAAAACTCATCAATTTTCTACCGCACTTTTTTCCGATTATAAGCAAGGGGATAGCTTTAATTTCCCTTGCCCTGCGAAATTAAATCTATTCTTATATATCAACGGGCGGCGCGCCGACGGTTACCATGAACTGCAAACCTTATTCCAGTTTTTAGATTATGGCGATTGGCTCTCAATTAAAGTCCGCAATGACGGTAAAATCCGTCTCACCCCTGAAATTCCCGATTTAAAAACCGAAGATAATTTAATTTATCGGGCGGCAAAATTATTACAACAAAAAACGGCTTGCCGGTTAGGTGCGGATCTGCATTTAGACAAAGTGTTGCCTATGGGCGGCGGCGTTGGCGGCGGTTCATCCAATGCGGCAACGGCATTGGTTGCGTTAAACTATCTCTGGAAAACCGGCTTATCTGTTAACGAGCTTGCCGAATTAGGCTTAAAACTCGGTGCGGACGTACCTATTTTCGTCCACGGTAAAGCCGCTTTTGCCGAAGGTGTCGGTGAAAAAATCACCTATTGTGAGCCTCCTGAAAAATGGTATGCGGTAATTAAACCGAATGTATCTATTTCCACCGCCAAAGTTTTTTCCGAACCTGATTTAACCCGTGACACCAAGAAAAAACCGCTTGAGCAATTACTACAACAAGAATATACAAACGATTGCGAAAAAGTTGTGAGAAAACTTTATCCGGAGGTTGAAGAACTGCTCCGCTGGTTGGTAAAATACGCACCATCAAGATTGACGGGGAGCGGTGCTTGCGTATTTGCTGAATTTGCTGATGAACAATCGGCGCAAACCGTATTTAATTTAAAATCTAAACAGTTTTCCGGTTTTGTTGCGCAAGGATTAAACGTTTCTCCATTACATAAAATGTTGGAACAATTAAACCGACAGAATCACGGTTAATTTTAATTAACTCTAATTTCAAACCCTTAATTACAATCTAAACCTGAGGTTATTAAATAAAATGCCTGACATTAAACTCTTCGCTGGTAATGCTACGCCAGAACTAGCAAAACGAATTTCCGAACGCCTGTATATTTCATTAGGTGATGCTACCGTAGGTCGTTTTAGCGATGGCGAAATTCAAGTTCAGATCAATGAAAACGTGCGTGGTAGCGACGTGTTCATTATCCAATCAACTTGTGCACCAACCAATGACAATTTAATGGAATTGATTGTAATGGTTGATGCCTTACGTCGTGCGTCAGCCGGTCGTATTACAGCGGTTATTCCTTATTTCGGTTATGCGCGCCAAGACCGCCGCGTACGTTCCGCCCGTGTGCCGATTACCGCTAAAGTGGTGGCAGATTTCTTATCAAGCGTAGGTGTTGACCGCGTATTAACCTGCGACCTGCACGCAGAACAAATTCAAGGTTTCTTTGACGTACCGGTAGACAACGTGTTCGGTTCGCCTGTTTTAATTAACGACATTTTGAAAAAAACCGATTTAGAAAACCCAATCGTCGTATCACCGGATATCGGCGGTGTAGTTCGTGCCCGCGCAGTTGCCAAATTATTGAACGATACGGATATGGCGATTATCGACAAACGTCGTCCTAAAGCAAACGTATCGCAAGTTATGCACATTATCGGTGATGTTTCCGACCGTGACTGTATCTTAGTCGATGATATGATCGATACCGGCGGCACCTTAGTAAAAGCGGCAGAAGCCTTAAAAGAACGCGGTGCGAAACGCGTATTTGCTTATGCAACCCATGCCGTATTCTCCGGTTCCGCAGCGCAAAACATTGCCAACCCGGCATTAGACGAAGTGGTTGTAACGGATACTATCCCGCTTTCCGCCGAAATCAAAGCCTTAGGCAAAGTGCGTTCATTAACTCTTTCGGCAATGCTTGCGGAAGCTATTCGCCGCATCAGCAATGAAGAATCAATTTCTGCCATGTTTGACGCTTAATTAAACCGGATTATAAAAAACAAAGGGCGCTATATAGCGCCCTTATTGTTACTTGATTATTTTGTATTTTCAGCAATATCGATTTATTACATAATATTATTCGAAGTTTCCGTAAAGGCGCCATACCAGACATCCTTTTAAAAATCAGGAAAAATCGACCGCACTTTTGCCTTAAATATTAAAGCTGCTCCAGCATGCCGATGATCATAGCGGAAGACTGTTTTGCTGCAATCGGGAGAAATTCTTCAAAAGACATGCCGGCTTGCCCGTCACCCGCATCGGAAATCGCGCGGACGACCACAAAAGGCACCCGGAACACATGACATACCTGCGCAATCGCAGCCGCCTCCATTTCAACGGCGGTCACATTAGGGAAATCCGCTTTAATTTGCGCTAAACGTTCGCCGCCGGCAATAAAACTATCACCTGAACAAATTAACCCGCGTTTTACATTATGCCCTTGCGCCTGCGCCACCTGTTTTGCAAGCGCGGTCAGTTTTTCGTCAGAAATAAAGGTTGCCGGGCAGGCGGGCAACTGTCCTTTTGCATAACCGAAAGCCGTGACATCCGCATCGTGATAAGCGGTTTCGGTAGAAATAACAATATCACCGACTTTTAAGCCGTCCCCTACCCCGCCGGCAGATCCGGTGTTTAACACGACATCCGGTTTGGCTAATTGTAATAATGCCGTTGTGCCGATAGCCGCCGCCACTTTACCGATACCCGATTGCAATAACGCTACTTGTTTGCAGTTGATTAGCCCTTCATAAATAGTGCAACCTGCTACTTGGGTGACAGTTTGGTTTCGCATTAAATTTGCAAGAATTTCAATCTCTTGCTTCATAGCGCCGACAATGCCGATTTTCATAAATTTTCCTTATTTTGAATGTGTTGCGGTGGAAACGGCCGAAAGCTCGTGAACTAAAAAATCAAGCACCGCAAAAGTATAATCATCATTATATAACGTACTGTTTGTCAGCACGTATTTTCCGCCGATTACCACAAAGGGATAGGTAAATACACCGTATTTTTCCGTACGATAAATAGCTTCGCTTACCTGCCGGCGAATTTCTGCCGATTGATAAATATCGGTAAACAGCTTTTCATCCACATTTTGCTGCTTTAAATAAGCAAGCAGATTTTCAAATTTTGTTAACTCGTGATAACGTTCAATATCAGTAGTCTCAAACAGCAATAACTCTGCAATATCCTCGTGATTCATCCGTTTTAAACTGTAATAAACCTGCGCGCTGAAGGTGGTTTCTTTGGTCGCTATAGGGTATTCTTCCACCACCACTTTATTGGGATTAATTTTGCTATAAAGCTCCAGAATATCCAGCGTATTCACACAAACCCTGCAATCATAATCAAAAAACGATTGAATCAGAATTTTGCCGTCCCGGCGGTTTTCCGTGTGTATAGGCGTGCTGTAAGAAAAATAATCCTGCCCGTCCTGAAACTCATTTTTCGCCGCTCTATTTCCCGGACTTGCGATTGTTTGAGCCGCATGAGTACCGGCGGTATTCTTCTGAGCGAATACCGCCGGCGCTAAACAGACTAAAAATAAATAACAGCAGAATTTTATTTTCATACTAAACACAAAATTTAATAAAAAATTACCGCACTTTTCGGCTAACTGCGCGGTTGAATATAATCAACCAGCAGTTGAACGTCTCGATTGCCGCGAAATTCGTTTATCTCCAGTTTATAAGCCAATACTGCTGTGCGAATCGAAAGGTCGGGATAATAACGGGTATCAATGTTAAATGCAATAGCATCGAACAATGGCCCGCCGTTTACCGGCTCAACCAGCATTTTCAAATGTTTCTCACCCACCAATCGTTGCTGTAAAATACGAAACTCGCCGTCAAATATAGGTTCGGGAAACGCCTGTCCCCAAGGTCCCGCCTGTTTTAACAACTCGGCGGTATTCATATTCATCATTGTTTGCGGCAAATCGCCGTCGGTCCAAACTATGCCTTGCAGCATATCTTTGTCCAGCCAATCCGTCACCACCTGATTAAAACTGCGCTGAAAATCCGCAAATAATTCTTCTTTAATTGTTAACCCCGCCGCCATAGCATGACCGCCGAATTTCACAATCATATCGGGGTACAACGTATTTATGCGCTCAAGCGCATCACGCATATGCAAGCCCTCAATAGAACGGGCGGAACCTTTTAACAACCCGTTCTGATCCTGCGCAAACGCCACCACAGGGCGATGAAACTGATCTTTAATGCGGGAAGCCAAAATGCCCAATACGCCCTGGTGCCAGTCCGCCTGATAAAGAGCAATGCCCGTCGGTAATTCGGTTTTAAGTGCGGTCAGATTTCGGCAAATTTCAAGGGCTTCCGCTTTCATACCCTGTTCGATTTCTTTACGGGTTTGGTTTAAGCCGTCCAGTTCTAACGCTAAGGCGCGGGCTTGTTCCATAGAATCCGCCAACAGCAGTTCGACACCTACGGACATATTATCCAACCGCCCCGCCGCGTTTAAGCGCGGTGCAATCGAATAGCCGAGATCACCGGCGGATAATTGCGAAATATCTTTATTTGCCACTTCAATCAATGCCCGAATACCGTAACGGCAGCGTTCGGCTCTAATACGGGCTAAGCCTTGATGAGCCAGAATCCGGTTATTTTGATCCAAGGGCACAACATCCGCAATGGTACCGAGCGCTACCAAATCTAAAAGTTCGGTAAAATTAGGCTGCGTTTTTTCATTAAATTCGCCCGACTCGCGCAATTTTGCACGCAACGCCAGCATTAAATAAAACGCGACCCCCACTCCAGCCAAAGCTTTCGAAGGAAAATGACAATCCGCTAAATTCGGATTCACAATTGCATCCGCAGCAGGCAATATTTCCGGCGGTAAATGATGATCGGTAATCAGCACCCGTACGCCATGCCCTTTCAAAAACGCCACACCGTCGAGAGAAGAAACGCCGTTATCCACTGTAATCAACAGTTCGACGCCTTTTGCTAACGCCATTTCCGCCACAGCAACACTTAGCCCGTAACCCTGCTCAAAACGGTTCGGCACAAGATAATCCACATCGGTAAAGCCCAACTGGCGAAGCGCGCTCACGGTCAACGCCGTACTGGTTGCGCCGTCCGCATCGAAATCCCCGACAATAATCACTTTTTGCTGTTTTTCACGGGCGATTATCAATAGTTGAACAGCTTGGTCAATACCTTGTAACTGATTAGGCGCCAGCATAGAATGCAAAGTGCGGTCTAATTGTTGGGAATTTTTTATATGGCGGGAACGGTACAGGCGATCCAATAAGGGATCGGCGCAAACAGCCGAACCATGTGGAATCGTACGACGTTGGATAAGCTTATTCACAGGATAAATACAATCTAAAATAACGGAAATACATTTAATCAAACCGCAGCTAATCAACCGAATACTACGGAGATTTTCACTAAGCCGGTCCTAAAATAATTGGTGGGCTAATAAGCCCATCCGAATAATATGTCTGGATTATTTTACGCTTTCTAAAGCGGATAATAATTCTTTCGGTGGTAAATAGCCGCCGATTAATTCACCGCTTTGGGTCACAATACTCGGCGTACCGCGAACACCGAATTGAACGCCCAATTCATAATGTTTTTTCGTGATATTCACCGCTTTTAATTCTTTCGGCGGATTGCCTTTTTCCGCTTCGTCTAATGCAAATGCGGGATCTTTAGCGGTAAAAATCGCTTCCATTTCTTTTGCCGTTTTCGTTCCTAAACCGCCGCGCGGAAAAGCTAAATAACGAATGGTAATACCTAAATCGTTATATTCCTTGATTTCACTATGTAATTTTTGACAATAGCCACAAGTAATATCCATAAAAACGGTCACCACGTGTTTTTCATTTTTTGCCGGATAGACAATCATTTCGTTTTTATAGCTTTCTAATGTCGCTAACAAAGCTTTGCCGGTTACATCCACCGGCCCTTTATCCGTTAATTCGAATAATTTACCTTGCAACACATATTTACCGTCTTCGGTGGCATAAAGAACGCCTTCGTTCGTTACTACGGTTTTAATACCTGAAATAGGTGAGTCTTTCACTTCAATATTGGTTGCGCCTAATTTTTTTAATTGAGTTGTAATTTGCGCATTATCAGCCGTAGCTGCCATTGAAATAGCCATTAATGAAAGTGCGGTTACAAATTTCTTCATTTTTCTGTTCCTAAATCAGTAGATAAAGTACAAATTATAAAAAGATTACCAAATTGTGCAAGGAGATAATAAGGATTTGTTGAAAAAATATGCTATATACAATTAGCCTTCGAGAAGACCTACCAAATTAACGCAAAATAACCTATAATTGCAGTTTATTTTGACAACTCAAAAACAAGAAAATGTTTGAAATTAATCCTGTAAAAAATAAAATTGCAGACTTAACCTCCCGCACTGACGTGCTGAGGGGGTATCTTTGACTTTGATGCGAAAGTAGAACGCCTGGAAGAAGTCAATGCCGAATTGGAACAACCTGACGTATGGAACGAACCGGAAAAAGCGCAGGCTTTAGGAAAAGAGCGTTCCGCATTGGAAACCGTTGTGAACACCATTAAAAAGCTCGAGCAGGGGCTGGAAGACGTTGACGGACTATTGGAATTAGCCGTTGAAGGAGAAGATGAAGAAACCTTTAACGAAGCCGTTACCGAATTAGACGAATTGGAACAGCAGTTGGCTAAATTGGAATTCCGCCGGATGTTCAGCGGCGAGCACGATGCCTGCGACTGTTATATCGATCTGCAAGCGGGTTCCGGCGGCACGGAAGCGCAGGACTGGACGGAAATGCTGTTACGTATGTATTTGCGTTGGGCGGAAAGCAAAGGCTTTAAAACCGAATTGATGGAAGTCTCCGACGGCGATGTAGCCGGTTTAAAATCCGCTACGGTGAAAGTATCAGGCGAATATGCGTTCGGCTGGCTACGCACCGAAACGGGCATTCACCGTTTAGTGCGCAAAAGCCCGTTTGACAGCAATAACCGTCGTCACACCTCTTTTGCCGCCGCCTTTATTTATCCTGAAATTGACGATGATATTGATATTGAGATCAATCCGGCAGATTTGCGTATCGACGTATATCGAGCCTCCGGAGCCGGCGGGCAACACGTAAACCGGACGGAAAGTGCGGTACGGATTACCCATATTCCAAGCGGTATTGTAGTGCAATGTCAAAACGATCGTTCTCAGCATAAAAATAAAGATCAATGTATGAAGCAATTGAAAGCGAAACTTTACGAAATGGAATTGCAAAAGAAAAACGCAGATAAACAGGCGTTGGAAGATTCAAAATCGGATATCGGCTGGGGCAGCCAGATTCGTTCCTATGTGCTTGATGATTCCCGCATCAAAGATCTGCGTACAGGCGTAGAAAACCGCAATACCCAAGCGGTATTGGACGGCGATCTAGATCGTTTTATCGAAGCCAGTTTGAAAGCGGGATTGTAATCGTACTACTCCATATTAAATTCAATCAAATATTAAAAAAAATAAAGGGTGGACAAGCATACCCATCCGACGAAATTACAAGGTAACCAAAAATGTCAGAACAACAAAATGCAGAATTAGATTTTCACGGTGAAATGGCGGTACGTCGCGAAAAATTAGCGGCCTTACGTGCAAAAGGTAACGCCTTTCCGAACACATTTCGCCGTGATGCATTAGCTCAGGATTTACATAATCAATACGATGAAACGGACGGCGAACAATTAAAAGAAAAAGATCTGCATGTTGCCGTTGCCGGTCGCATTATGACCCGTCGTACCATGGGAAAAGCGACTTTTATAACCATTCAGGATATGAGCGGTAAAATCCAGCTTTATGTGGCTCGCGATAACCTTCCTGAAGGCGTCTACGGGGAAGATGTAAAAAGCTGGGATTTAGGCGATATTGTCGGGATCAAAGGTACTTTATTTAAAACCAAAACCAACGAATTAACCGTAAAAGCTCATGAAGTGCAATTATTAACCAAAGCGCTTCGTCCGTTGCCGGATAAATTCCACGGTTTGAGCGATCAGGAAACCCGTTATCGCCAACGTTATTTAGATTTAATTTCTAACGAAGAATCCCGTCGTACTTTTGTGATCCGCTCAAAAGTTATCGCCGGTATCCGCGAATACTTCATCGGTAAAGGCTTCATCGAAGTAGAAACACCGATGCTGCAGGTAATTCCGGGCGGCGCGGCGGCGCGTCCGTTCGTAACTCACCACAACGCTCTGGATATCGATATGTACCTGCGTATCGCCCCCGAACTTTACTTAAAACGCTTAGTGGTGGGCGGCTTTGAACGGGTATTCGAATTAAACCGTAACTTCCGCAACGAAGGGGTTTCCGTGCGCCACAACCCGGAATTCACTATGATCGAATACTATCAGGCATACGCGGATTACCACGATTTAATGGATAACACCGAAGAATTGTTACGTAAATTAGCCCTTGATATTTTAGGTACCACCATTGTGCCTTACGGCGAATATGAATTCGATTTCGGCAAACCGTTCGAACGTATCACCATGCATGATGCGGTGATTAAATACGGCGCGGAAAAAGGTATTGTAAAAGAAGATTTATACGATTTAGACCGTGCCAAAGCGGCAGCCGCCAAATTAGGCATTGAAATCCAAAAATCCTGGGGCTTAGGTTCAATCGTCAATGCCATTTTTGAAGAAGTGGCGGAACATCACCTGATTCAACCGACATTCTTAATGGCTCACCCTGCGGAAATTTCGCCGTTGGCGCGCCGTAATGACGAAAACCCGGAAGTAACCGATCGTTTTGAATTATTCATCGGCGGCCGTGAAATCGGTAACGGTTTCTCGGAATTGAACGACGCCGAAGACCAAGCTGAACGTTTCGACGCCCAAGTAGCGGCGAAAGACGCAGGCGACGATGAAGCCATGTTTAAAGATGACGACTTCGTCACCGCACTGGAACACGGCTTACCGCCGACTGCGGGCGAAGGTTTGGGGATCGACCGTTTAGCAATGCTGTTCGCCAACGCTCCGTCAATCCGCGATGTGATTCTATTCCCGGCAATGAAACACAAAGGGTAAAAAATTAACGAAAAATCGACCGCACTTTTTTATGCAAAGTGCGGTTCTTTTTTAAGGAAATTTTATGCACGAAATGTCCCTTACCCAAAACATTATGGAAATTGTGGAAGAACAATGCCACCGCAATAACGTGAATAAAGTTACGGATATTTGGTTGGAAATCGGTCCGCTTTCCTGTGTGGAACCTGATGCCATTGAATTTTGTTTTGAGGTATGCCGCAAAAATACGGTAATGGAAAATTGCAAGCTCCATTTTGTCCCCGTGCTGGCGCTGGCCTATTGCTGGCATTGCGAAAAAACGGTGGAAATCAAAAGCCATCATGACGCCTGTCCCCAATGCGGCGGTATTCACTTACAAAAGCAAGGCGGCGATGATTTGCGAATTAAGGAAATTGCGGTGGAATAATTTCAACGGGCGTTACGCCGCTTCCAAATGCTGTCCATCGCTATTAAAGCTGATTCCTCTCTGACTTCTAAAATCTATTGATAAACGCTTAAATTCCAATATGATTAGGGTCTGCTTATCTTTTATAAACAGACCCCGGCTAAATAATAAATGAAGGCATTTCCACATGAACACCGAAAAACACTCCGTTATCGAACTACGTATTAAAGGCAAAGTACAAGGAGTAGGATTTCGTCCTTTCGTTTGGCTATTGGCAAATCAATACGGGCTAAAAGGTGATGTGAACAATGATGGTCAGGGCGTATTGATCCGCTTTATTGAACCTGATTGTGTCTCTCTGCAACAGTTTTTGCGGGATTTACAGAATAAACTGCCGCCTCTTGCGCAAATTACGGAAATTCAAGAGACAACAAAAATCGGCGAAAATTTACCGCACTTTTCAGACTTTACCATTCGAGAAAGTGAAAATAACGCCGTAGATACGCAAATTGTGCCGGATGCCGCCACTTGCCCCGCTTGTTTGAAAGAGTTATTTGCGCCCCATAACCGCCGTTTTCATTACCCTTTCACAAACTGTACGCATTGCGGCCCCCGTTTCACCATTATTAAATCCATCCCTTATGATCGCCCGAATACCTCAATGGCAAACTTTCCTTTTTGCCCGGAATGCGAGCGGGAATATAAAAACCCGGCGGATCGCCGTTTTCACGCGCAACCGAACGCCTGCCCCGTTTGCGGCCCGCATATTTGGCTGCAGAATCAACATACCAAAATAGCAGATCACGAAGCGGCATTAATACAAACCCTGCATTTGCTGAATGAAGGTAAAATTATTGCCATTAAAGGTATCGGCGGATTCCATCTGGCTTGCGACGCCACCAATCGGCAAACCGTACAATTATTGCGCTCTCGTAAACGCCGCCCCACTAAACCGCTTGCAATTATGGTGCCCGATTTGCGGTTTTTAACGGCACTCAGCCGGGCGGAAACCGAACTTTTAACCTCAAGTGCGGCACCTATTGTATTACTGTCAAAACATAAAGTACCGGCGGTTGATGAACTTATTGCCCCGCATTTAAATGAAATCGGCGTTATGTTGCCAAGCAATCCGTTGCAACATTTATTATTAAAGGCGATAAACAAGCCGCTGGTTATGACATCCGCCAATCCGAGCGGGCAACCGCCGGTGTTGGATAATGAAAGTGCGGTTAAATTTTTGCAAAATTTGGCGGATTTTTATCTTTGCCATAATCGGGATATTTTACAACGCGCGGACGACAGCCTTGTGCGCATTGCCTTTGACGGTTTAGAAACGTTACGTCGCGCCCGCGGTTATGTACCGGACGAAATTTCACTAAATATCTCAAACAACAAAAATATTCTCGCCTTAGGTTCGGATCTAAAAAACACATTCTGCCTGCTTAAAAGAAATAAAGCCGTGGTCAGCCAGCATATCGGCGATACCGCCGACGAAAAAGTGCGGTCTCAATTAGAGGAAAATCTGGCGTTATTTCAGCATATTTATCAATTTAAAGCCGATTTAATCGCGGTTGATTCCCATACCGGCTATTTCAGTTCGGCAACGGGCAGACAAATTGCGCAATGCCAACAGATTCCCGTTATGGAAATTCTTCACCACCACGCCCATATTAGGGCGGTAATGGCAGAACATAATTGCAATGAAAAGGTGATCGGCATTGCCTTAGACGGCATCGGAATGGGTGAAAATCAACAGCTTTGGGGCGGTGAATGTTTACTGATAAACCGGACGGAAGTTAAACATCTCGGCGGGTTGCCGGCTGTAGCTCTTCCCGGCGGCGACCTTGCGGCAACCCAACCTTGGCGCAACTGGCTCGCGCATATTCATCAATTTGTGGAAAACTGGCAAGAACTTGCGGCTAAAAGCTGCGAAAAATATAATTGGCAGCCACTAAGCCGCGCAATAGAACAAAAAATCAACTGCCCGACAATTTCTTCCGCCGGCAGATTATTTGATGCGGTAGCCTACTCCCTTAACATCGCGCCGGAAAACCTGAGCTGGGAAGGCGAAGCCGCCTGCCGGTTAGAAGCGCTCGCAGGTCAATCGCAATTTACTGAAAAAAGTGCGGTCAAAATTCGACAAATTTTACCGGAATTTGCCGATGAACTTATTTGGACGAATGATAAAAATAATAAAACATTTCTAAATCTGGCCAAATTCTGGCAATCATGGCGCAATTATAAAGAGCAGAAAGCCGATAAAGCCTTTGCTTTCCATCTCGCGCTTGCGGCCGGATTTGCCGAATTAGCCCGTCAACAGGCAAACAAATATCAATGCCGTACCATTGTGCTTTCAGGCGGTGTAATGCATAACCGGCTTTTACGCCGGTTATTAAAAGAAAATCTGCAAGAATTTAATGTGCTAAGCGCCCATCAGTTCCCGATGGGCGACGGCGGATTAAGCCTCGGGCAAGCCGCAATCGCAGCGGATTTTACTTAACCCGAGCTTCCGGCCGTTGCTTATCAAAAGTATCGTTTTGCAGTTACCGACATAAATAAACTAAAACCCTTTAATAACCGGAATTAGTTTATGAAAAGTAAGAAATCCGGGCAATAAAAAAGACCGCTAAAAAGCGGTCTCTTGAATTTGGTGCCAGTGGTCGGACTCGAACCGACACGCTTTTAAGGGCGGCGGATTTTGAATCCGCTGCGTCTACCGATTTCGCCACACTGGCTTCACTGATAAATACGTGAACAGAGCGTATTATACGGAGTTCTTCGGTTGTTGCAAGAATAAATTGTTAATTTGTTTTTAGTTGATTTAATTTTCAACAATTCCTAAAAATTTACAAAAAAAGACCGCACTTTTGTTAACGTGCGCTCTTTTTTCATGGGGTTTTAATCCCGTTTACGGCTTAGTAACCACCAGGTAATCACTAAGAATAAAAGGCTCGGCATTAATGCGCCGATGATAGGCGCCACATTATACACCAGACTTAACGGGCCGAAAATTTCATTGATTACGTAAAATAAGAAGCCGAAACAAATCCCGGTAACGATTCTTGCACCCGCGGTAACGCTACGTAACGGACCGAAAATAAAGGATAACGCCAACATCATCATCACGCCCACTGAAATCGGCTGGAATAATTTGCGCCAGTAGGTCAGCTCGAATTTTTTGCTGTCCTGTCCGGTTTCTTTCAGGAAAGAAATATAGCTGGATAGTCCGGAAATAGACAACGAAGTCGGTTTAACCGTGAAAATTCCTAATTTATCCGGCGTTAACGAGGTTTTCCAGGGACGGTTTAAATAGTTTTTCGTTTTAATTTCATCCGCCGAAATCTGCGATTCATTAACCTGTTTTAACACCCAGCTTCCGTTTTCATAACTTGCTTTATTGGCATGGCTAACCCGTTGCAACTGGCGGTTGTCATTAAAACTGTAAATATAAATGTTATTTAAATTAGCGTCTTCCGTTGCTCGTTTAATATAGATGAAATCATTGCCGTCTTTTGCCCAAATACCGTTTTTCACCGATAGCATAGAACCGCCGGAAATCGCTTTTGAACGCATATCCCGTGCAAACTGTTCCGTTTGCGGAATGCCCCATTCGCCGATAACCATAGTTAATAAAACCAACGGCAAAGCGGTTTTCATCACGGCAAAGCCGATTTTCATACGGGAAAAGCCCGCCGACTGCATAACCACCAATTCGCTGCGACTGGCAAGATTACCCAATGCGATGAGCGCCCCCAATAATGCCGCCATCGGGAAAAAAGTTTCGATATCTTTCGGCATTGTCAGCACGGTATAAAGGAAAGCCTGCATACTATCATAGCTGCCTTTACCTACACTGCGGAACTGTTCGACAAATTTAATAATGCCTGAAAGTCCGACTAAGGTTAATAAAGTAGCAAAAATCGCCCCTAAAATGCTTTTGCCGATATATCTATCTAATGTATTCATCATTTTTCAGTCTCCTTAAATCGCCGATTTTTTTGAGAACAGATGACGAATTTTATACATAAAGGCGCTATTCCAACTGTTTAGCATAATTCCCAAGAGTAAGAAAAAGAGATTAACCAACGGCATCAGCAATCCGGCATCTAATTTGCCGGCACCGCCTGCCGATTTTAATGAACTCTGCAATAAGAAATAAATTAAGTAAAGCAATAATGCCGGCAAAATTTTGGCAAAACGTCCTTGTCGAGGATTTACCTTACTTAACGGAACCGCTAGCAACGCCATTAAAGGAACGGCTAAAATCAAACTGATACGCCAGTTTAATTCGGCTTTCGCCGCCGGTGTTTTCAGCGTTAACAATTTCGCAAGCGGTAATTCTGTTGTTTCATTTTCATCGGAATCCACATTACGATGTCCTAAATAAGCCTGATATTCGGTGAAATTGGTAATACGAAAATCAGGCAACGCAGCGGAACCTTCCACTCGTTGACTATTTTGCAGACTTAAAATCTGATCGCCATTCGGTAAAGATTGTAATTCACCGTTCTCCGCAACAATAACCGACGGTTTAGAATTTCCTTTTTCTTTCGTTTGGAATAAATAGATATTGCTGATTTTGTTATCTTTAATATTATCTATAAACAGTACGAAATCGCTATCATTGGAGGTCATAAATTGACCGGCCGATAATGCGGACATATTCGGATTAGCTCTTGCATCCTCTACAATCTGTCCTTGTTTTTGAATAGCCCAAGGGGAAACCCACAACACATTGTAAGCCGCCAGTGCCGCCGTTAACACGGAAAGCCCCAGCGCCACCTTAACAAGAATACGTTGCCCCACGCCACAGGCTCGCATAACCGAAATTTCACTTTCCGCATATAAACGACCGAATGTTAATAAAATCGCGATAAACAAGCATAAAGGAAGCATTAATTGCGCCATCGCAGGCATACCTAAGCCTAATAGCGATAATACCAGGTCTGCCGGTACATTCCCGTTCGCTGCCGAACCTAAAACTCGGACTAGCTGTTGGGAGAAAAAAATCAGAAGTAAAATAAATAAAATAGCCACTTGGCTCTTAAATACTTCTTTTGTTAAATATCTCGTTAAAATCACATTATTGCCTATATTTTTTCTTGCAATTTAAATAAAACCGGTTAATTTAGGTAGCTCAAACGTTTTAGCCGCCCATTTTTCAGCGTGCCATATAATAACGTATTTTCGACTTTAAAACAGTAAAAAAATTAGGAAGGAACGAATGAAATATTCGGTAAAACAGACCGCACTTGAACAGGAAAACAAAAGTCTTTTTATTGCAATTTTTGAGAATCAGGAACTCTCACCTGCCGCATTAAAGCTCGATCTTAAACTAAAGGGCGAAATTACCGAAGCGGTAAAAAACGGTGAAGTCAGCGGTAAAATCGGGCGAATTTTAGTACTCCGCCACGGTGCTCAACGTATTATTTTAGTAGGTTGCGGCAAGCAAAATGAAGTTACCGAACGTCAATATAAACAAATTATTCAAAAAGCCGTTAAAACCGCCAAAGAAACTATTGCAACAACAATTATTAACGCCTTAACCGAAGTAAAAATCAAAGATCGCGATCTTTACTGGAATGTTCGTTTTGCGGTAGAAACTATTGAGGAAGATAATTATATTTTTGAGCAATTTAAACGTAAGAAATCTGAAAATAACAGCAAATTAGCCGAAATTACCTTCTACACGGAAGAAAATCATGAACAAGCAGAACTTGCCATTCGACATGCAACGGCAATTTCTTCAGGTGTAAAAGCGGCAAAAGATATTGCAAACTGTCCGCCGAATATCTGTAATCCGGCCTATTTGGCGGAACAGGCAAATCAGCTGGCCCACCGCTCATCGCTAATCAAAACTACGGTTATCGGCGAAAAAGAGATGAAAAAATTAGGCATGAACGCTTATCTTGCGGTTTCTTGCGGTTCAAAAAATGAGGCGAAACTGTCTGTTATGGAATACCGTAACCATGAAAATCCGAATGCTAAACCTATCGTTCTGGTGGGCAAAGGGCTGACCTTTGATGCCGGTGGTATTTCATTAAAACCCGCGGCGGATATGGATGAAATGAAATATGACATGTGCGGTGCCGCTTCCGTTTACGGGGTAATGAACGCTATTGCCGAATTACAATTGCCGTTAAATGTTATCGGTGTGATGGCGGGTTGCGAAAATTTGCCGGACGGTAATGCTTATCGTCCCGGCGATATTCTGACGACTATGAGCGGTTTAACAGTTGAGGTGTTAAATACCGATGCGGAAGGTCGCTTAGTTTTATGTGATACCTTAACCTATGTGGAACGCTTCGAACCTGAACTGGTTATTGATGTTGCCACCTTAACAGGTGCCTGTGTAGTAGCTTTGGGGCAACACAACAGCGGGTTGGTTTCAACGGATGACAATTTAGCGCAAGATCTCGAACGGGCAGCGAAACTTGCCAATGATAAGGCCTGGCGTTTGCCGTTAAGTGAAGAATATCAAGAACAATTAAAATCTAAATTTGCCGATTTGGCAAATTTAGGCGGTCGCTGGGGAGGCGCTATCACTGCCGGCGCATTTCTTTCCAACTTCACTAAAAACTACCCTTGGGCGCATTTAGATATTGCCGGAACAGCCTGGTTACAAGGTCAAAATAAAGGTGCCACCGGCCGCCCGGTTTCATTGTTGGTTCAGTTTTTGCTGAATCAGGTGAAATAATTTAAGTGAAATTTAGAGGTTAGGAATCCCCCTCAGTCACTGCGTGACAGCTCCCCCGGCTTCGTGGGGGAGCGAACATTTTTTGCGTATTTCGATAGCGATAACATTATTTCAGTCCGTTCCCTCCCCCACAAAGTTGGGGGAGGGACCTGAAAGCCGGTGGGGAAAATTCCTTGCCCCCTCAGTCACTACGTGACAGCTCCCCCGGCCTCGTGGGGGAGCGAACATTTTTTGCGTATTTCGATAACGATAACATTATTTCAGTCCGTTCCCTCCTCCACAAAGTTGGGGGAGGTGCCTGAAAGCCGGTGGGGAAAATTCCTTGCCCCCTCAGTCACTGCGTGACAGCTCCCCCGGCCTCGTGGGGGAGCGAACATTTTTTGCGTATTTCGATAACGATAACATTATTTCAGTCCGTTCCCTCCCCCACAAAGTTGGGGGAGGTGCCTGAAAGCCGGTGGGGAAAATTCCTTGCCCCCTCAGTCACTGCGTGACAGCTCCCCCGGCCTCGTGGGGGAGCGAACATTTTTGCGTATTTCGATAACGATAACATTATTTCAGTCCGTTCCCTCCCCCACAAAGTTGGGGGGAGGTGCCTGAAAGGCGGAGGGGGTGGGATTTCAAGACATGAGCCACTTTACATGTTATGCGACGGCTATCCCACTAAAAAAACGGAAATTTCCACCGCACTTTTGCCGCTAATACATACCTTCACGCTCTTCCCGAGTACTGATGAAGATATTTTTCACCTGGGTATAGGCATCCAGCATCATTTTATGAGTTTCACGACCGATACCTGAAGTCTTATAACCACCGAACGGCGCGCCCGCTGGCAGGCGGTTGTAACAGTTCACCCACACACGGCCGGTTTCCAGCGCGCGAGCAACACGTAACGCACGGTTGATATTGTGGGTCCATACGGCACCGCCAAGCCCGTATTCGCTATCGTTCGCCATGTGAATCACATCCGCTTCCTCTTTAAATTTAATAACCACGGCAACCGGACCGAAAATTTCTTCCTGTGCCACCCGTTTAGTATTATCCGGCGCCAGAATTAATGTCGGTTGGAAAAACTCGCCTTTTGCCAAGGCAGGATCCGTCGCTTTTTCGCCGCCGATAATGATCTCACAACCTTCTTCTCTGGCAATATCCACGTATTTGCTGATCACCTTAATTTGGTTGGAATTTACCTGTGCGCCCATCTGAGTGTCGTCTTCCCAAGGTAAGCCGACTTTCACTTTCTTGAATTCTTCTTTTAGCGCGGCAATAAATTTATCGTAAATATTTTCCTGTACGAAAATCCGCGATCCGGCGCAACATACCTGCCCCTGATTAAACAGAATACCTTTTTGCGCCCCTTCCAGCGCTTTATCAAAAGGCATATCGTCAAAGAAAATATTGGCTGATTTACCGCCTAATTCCAAGGTGGACGGAATTAACATCTCGGCCGCCGCCACCCCGATTTTACGCCCGATCTCAGTAGAACCCGTAAACGCCAGTTTATTAAAACCAGTATGGTGCAGCATATATTCGCCGGACTTAGAACCTTTACCGGTAATCACGTTAAACACACCCTTCGGCAATAAATGGTTAATTTTCTGTGCCAGAGAAAGCAAACTCAAAGAGGTGGAAGAAGAAGGGTGAATCACCACCGTGCATCCTGCCGCCAATGCGGGTGCAATTTTCCATGCTGCCATCAAGAACGGGAAATTCCAGGGAATAATCTGCCCTACCACACCGATCGGTTCACGTAAAATCAACGACAAATCTTCGTCGTCCAATTGATTGGCGCTGCCTTCTTCGGAACGAATTACCGCTGCAAAATAACGGAAGTGATCCGCCGCCAGCGGAATATCCGCAGCCCGGGTTTCACGAATCGGTTTACCGTTATCCAGGGTTTCCTGCAAAGCAAATAATTCCGTATTTTCATCAATCACATCGGCTATTTTATTTAAAATTGCCGCCCGTTCCGCCGCAGTAGTGTGTTTCCAGGTTTTAAAAGCTTCCTGCGCAGCAGTTACCGCCGCATCTACATCCGCATCCGTTGCGTCAATAAAAGTCGCCAGTTCCGCCCCGTTTGCAGGGTTATGCGCAGTTAAAGTTTTGCCTTCGGAACCATCAGTCCATTCGCCGTTAATCAATAAACCGTAATGTTTATCAAATACATTGAGATCTTTTGTCATATTCGCTCTCCTATTACTAACGTTGCGGTAAAAAACTGTTACGTTTACCTTGCTCTCAACACCGGCGGTGTTTACCGCTTGATTAAGGTTTAGCTATTTGAACATAAAATCATCTATAAAAATGAGAGGTGTATCACAATTTTATCAATTTATTTACATTTTTTTAACAAAAAAGTGCGGTTAAAACATTTTGATTTTCAACCGCACTTTTTGATTCTTAAAACCGTTTTTAACCGAGCAGCCGTTGTACCAGTGCAGTATAAATGTTCACGCCGTTCATCAATTGGTCTTCATCGAAATCAAACTCCGCCTCATGATGGCCGGCCGTACGGTCTGCGCCAAGGACAAAATAGATCGCTTTGCCACCTTGTTCTTGTACCCGTCTGCCTAAAACCGTTGCATCTTCACTGGCGTTAAAGGCATAATTTGCATTAGCGCTATGCACTTTAGGGTGGGCAAGAACGATGTCTTCCACCAGCCCTACCAGTTCGGTATCGTTAATCATATCCACCGCTTCGCCCATGATTTCCGTTTCATACTCCACATCAAAGCTGACGGCGATACCGTTGGCAATCCTCATGACCTGATCAACCATATACTGATTGACGG
This sequence comes from Basfia succiniciproducens, assembly GCF_011455875.1. Lineage (NCBI taxonomy): Bacteria > Pseudomonadati > Pseudomonadota > Gammaproteobacteria > Pasteurellales > Pasteurellaceae > Basfia > Basfia succiniciproducens. Next base: position 1,173,761 of record NZ_CP015031.1, read on the forward strand.
CTTTGTTTTCACCACGTACTTCAAGCTGAATTTCCGCTTTACTCGGAATAACGTTCCGCCCTTCGCCCGCCTTCAGCACGCCTACATTAATCCGCGTCATTCCTTCGCCGTGACGGCTGATTCCGTGTAGCTGGGTAACAGCGTGAGCGGCGGCAAGCAGAGCATTGCGTCCTAAATGCGGAGCGGCTCCCGCATGTGCCGGTTTGCCTTGGTAACGGATATCGATCTTAGTGGTGGAAAGGAAATTTGTCGGATTGGAAATCACCGTACCGCTATCCGCACAAAAGCCGATATGCGAAGCGGAGAAATAATCGGCATCGTCAATTACGCCGCTTGCCGCAATCGCCGCCGCGCCGCGCACGCCTTCTTCCGCCGGTTGAAACACAATTTTCACTTTGCCGCTGAGTTTATCCTTATTTTGCGACAGCCACAGCGCAGTACCTAAGCCGATAGTGATATGTCCGTCGTGTCCGCAGGCATGCATAAAGCCATCGTTAAGGGAAGTAAAACCCTCTTTATTCGGAATATGTTCCGGTGCTTTGGTTTCCATCACATTCACGCAGTCGATATCGAAACGCAAGGCCAGGGTTTTCCCCGGCTTCCCCGAATCCAATACCGCCACACAGCCGGTGTAGCCGTCCATTTTTTCCAGCCATTTTTGTTTAGCGCCGTATGCAACGGCATTTGCCAACCCTTTTTCCACAACGGCTTGTTGACGACCGCGTACAAAATCACGGTTAATGATTTGATTACCGAGAAGAATCTCAAATCCCATTTGTTCTAAATAATCGGCAATACGAGAAGTTGTCCAAAACTCTGCCCAGCCCGTTTCCGGAAAACGATGAAATTCTCTGCGCCATTGTACGAGCTGTTGTTGAGTCAATTCCATAGTATGCTCCTTCTTGATATTGATAAATATACGGTGTTCTTACCATATGCGATGTTCGGGTAAGCGTATATTCACCGTAAGACGGAAATTATATCTGGGGCACATTCTTGATTGTATTTTTGTATCGGCTGTTTTTACCCGAGAATCCGTCCCGCTTCAAATTGAGGACCGCCCTAAAAGTGCGGTCGTTTTTTCACCTGTTTTTTACAGCATAAACAGAGCAAGAAATAAGATTGCCAAAACCATTCCCAACGCGGTACGTTTGATCATTTCCATCGGGCTGACCATTGCCAGGCCCGCACAGACGATGGTGACACCTGCAATCGGCGAGGCGGTACGTCCGATCGCGCCCGAAATTGCCGCCGCCATACCGAGATTAACATAAGTATAACCGAGTTCGACCGCATGCGGTGTAACGGCGGAGTTGAAGGCGATTGCCGCCGCATCGCCGGAACCGGTGATGATCCCCATCAGGAACGGTCCGATAGTCGCACCCCAGCGCACAAATTCGTTGGAATGTTTGAGGAACCCGATGGCAGAGTCAATAGCGCCGGTGGATTTTAACCCGGCCACAAACACGCCCGCCGCAATAATGATACCGAGTACGTTGGCATAAGAATTACCCATTCCATTAAAGAATTCTTCGGTGATTTTCACCGGAGAAATACGGGTGACCAAAATGCCGTAAATCGCCCCGATTAACATTGCCTGCGGTACGCCCATTTGGGTCCAGCCTAACCAGGACACCTGTTGCAACGATGTACCGCCAATAACCAGAATCACCAACGGCACCAAAGGCGCTAAAGCAAACAGAACATTAACTTTAACGAATTTATCTTCCGCTTCTTTCTGTTCTCTTAAATAAGCTTGACGGTGTTCATCGCCGTAATCTTTAAAAAACAGCGCCAACAATGTCAGCATAACCGCACCGATAGCGCCCGCAACCATAGTATAAGGGGCATGAGTCAGGTTAACTTCAGTAATCGTTAGTTTCGACATTTCACTGATCATCGCCGAGTGAGAAGAACCGGGGCTCATCATGGAACCGAAAGTCCCCGCCAGAATGGCCGCCCCGGCTGTCGCCGGACGGACGCCGGCACTTTTCAGTATCGGAATCAACGTTGCTCCCACCGCCGCCGCGCATCCGGCCGCAGAAGGAATCGCGATATTAATAAAGAAAGTGATCACCGTCGCTACCGGGATCAAAAAGAATTTTAATCCTCCCAGTGGTTTGGTCAGCAAATGTACTAAATGAGTATCGCATTGAGTATATTTCATTACATAGGCAAAACCCATACTAGAACAGATTGCCATAATCAGTCCGCCGGAAGTCATACTTTTGGCGAATGCGTCCAATGCGCCCATCGGATTAAACGTAAGGAGCGACATCAACAACCCGACCCCGATCAGTACGGTTCGGGTTTCATATTTTTTAATCAGCAAATAAATGGTCGCAATAATGCCGGCAACGGCAATAACAGGTTTCAATTCATCCATAATAATTTTCCCTTAATATCTGAATGTCGAATTAACGGGTAACTCGGTGAGTTGTATATTCTCACTGAAACGTAACACCGCCGCTACTCCAAAATCGTAGCTTGTCTGCCTTCGATATGCAACGCCGTACTTTCAGGATGTACGTGTACAAGTGCGGTCGGATTAACGATTAAAAATTCCGCCAAATGTTCCTCACGACTTTCGCCATTGTGTCTCAACATTTTGCCGGAGATGATTTCCATATTTAACGGTGATAAAACCGCTTGCACGGTTTCTTAATATTATAAGAACGACGTATGTCGGCATAAAAAACAAAAACAATTTTTTACCCCGATAAGCGGATAAGAATTGTTGTAACCAAGGAATACAATGGATTAAATAACCGCTTTCCTTGTATTTTTAACCGCTGATGAGTAACATATTTTTCATTATAATTTTCTCCGATTCAAACATTATTATGCAATCGAATGTTTGAAAGAGAAAAATAAAGATCCGAGTTCTGTGGTCTAGCTCACAAAATAAATGAAAAAGGAGAAGCTATGTCCGTTAATATGAAGCGAATTCAAACTATTATTGAAAAATTGGCGTCAATTTCCTCCGTACCGGGCGAATTAACCCGCTTAGCATTCAGTGCGGAAGACGAAGCGGCACATAATTACCTGATTGAGCTGTGCAAACCCTATGATCTCTCCATTCGCCGCGATCAAGTCGGCAATTTATTTATCCGTAAATCGGGAATTGAAGACCATTTGCCCGCAGTAACGTTCGGTTCCCATATCGATACTGTCGTCAATGCGGGAAAATTTGATGGTCCTTTGGGTTCTGTAGGCGGGCTGGAAATTCTGTTTCAATTGTGCGAACAGGGCGTACAAACCCGCTATCCGTTAGAACTGATCATTTTCACCTGCGAAGAATCCAGCCGTTTTAATTATGCCACCCTTGGCAGCAAGCTCATGTGTGGAATTGCTAATCGGGAAAGTTTAAGCAGGCTGCGTGATAAACAAGGAAACAGCTTAGAAGAAGCCATGGCGACTATCGGTTTGGACTTTACCGAAGTTGATCAGGTCAAACGCAATGCGGAAGAATTTAAATGCTTTTTTGAATTACACATCGAACAGGGGCCACGCCTGGCAAACGAACGGAAAACCATCGGTGTAGTAACGGGAATTGCCGCGCCGATTCGCTGTATAGTAAAAATTCAAGGGCAGGCGGATCATTCCGGCGCGACCGCAATGCACTACCGCCGCGATGCGCTGTTAGGCGGTGCGGAATTGGCGTTGGCCATTGAACGGGCGGCAATCGATGCCGGACATTCTACCGTAGCAACGGTCAGTAATCTCAATGCCAAACCGGGCGTAATGAATGTTGTGCCGGGCTATTGCGAACTGCTGGTAGATATTCGCGGCATTCATAGCGAAGCCAGAGAATCGGTTTTCACCGTATTACAACAACAAATCGAACAAGTTACCGCCAAGCGGGGATTATCTATCGAATTACAACTGATTTCCAAAGATCAACCGATTCTATTGCCCGATCAAATGGTGCAACAAATCAGCCGAGCGGCGCAGGATTTAGGCTATGCCTATGAAATTATGCCGAGCGGCGCAGGCCACGATGCCATGCATATGGCGACTTTCTGCCCGACCGGCATGATATTCGTTCCGTCAAAAAACGGCATCAGTCATAACCCGCTGGAATTTACCTCATGGGAAGAGATTGAAGCCGGCATTAAAGTATTGCAGCTTGTAGTATTGGAACAGGCGGAAAAAGTTTAATAAAACAAAAAAAGTGCGGTAAAAAATGCTTATTTTTCGACCGCACTTTTGATGAAATTTTATTCAGAATTAAAGATTCTCAATACTCAAATATTGCGCTCTGAGTTTCTCTAAACCTTCTTGATAATCCTGCATTTTTTCGCGCTCTTTGGCAATCACCGCTTCCGGCGCTTTGGCGACGAAAGCTTCATTACCGAGTTTACCTTCAATACGTTTCACCTCGCCAATCAATTTCTCGATTTCTTTATTTAAGCGGGCGAGTTCCGTATCCTTATTAATGAAACCGGCCATTGGCACCAGCAATTCCGCACTACCCACCAGTTTAGCTACGGAAAGCGGCGCTTCCTCGTCTTGCGCCAACACTTTCACACTGTCTAATTTCGCCATAATCTGCATTAAAGTGCGGTTGTTTTCCAACGTTTTTTGTTCCGTATCGGGAAGATTGCGTAACAATAAATCCAAACCTTTGCTCGGCGCAATGTTAGATTCCGCGCGAATATTACGCACCGCCGTAATCACTTCTTTAATCCAGCTGATTTGCGCGACCGCCTCATCATTAACTAAAGCCTCGTCAAACGCCGGGAACGGTTGAGTCATAATGGTTTCACCTTCCACGCCGGCAAAATCTTTCACTTTTTGCCAGATTTCTTCGGTGATAAACGGAATCAACGGATGAGCTAAACGCAATAATTTTTCTAATACATTCACCAAAGTGAAACTTGCCGCACGTATTTGCGCGTCCGTACCATTGGCAAATACCGGTTTGGTTAATTCCAAATACCAGTCGCAGAATTGGTTCCAGGTGAATTCGTAAAGTTCCGTCGCCGCTAAATCGAAACGGTATTGATCCAACGCATTACGGAAATTTTGCACCGTCTTATTGAATTCCGCCTGGATCCATTTATCCGCCAACGACAATTCGCGCTCGCCAGTACTGAGATCCAATTTATCGTTGGTTAACACAAAACGGCTGGCATTCCACAATTTGTTGCAGAAATTGCGGTAACCTTCCAAACGTTTCATATCCCAGTTGATATCGCGACCGGTTGAAGCCAGCGCCGATAAGGTAAAACGCAACGCGTCCGTACCATGTGGCTGAATACCTTCGGGAAACTCTTTTTTGGTGGCTTTGGCGATTTTTTCCGCTAACTGCGGCTGCATCATATTGCCCGTACGTTTTGCCAATAAGGATTCAAGGTCGATACCGTCGATCATATCCAACGGATCGATAACGTTACCTTTGGATTTCGACATTTTTTGTCCTTGCTCATCGCGGATCAAACCGGTAACGTATACGGTTTTGAACGGTACTTGCGGTTTGCCGTTTTCATCTTTGATGAAGTGCATGGTCATCATAATCATGCGAGCCACCCAGAAGAAAATAATGTCGAAACCGGTAATTAACACATTGGTCGGATGGAACATCGCCAATTCTTTGGTTTGTTGCGGCCAGCCGAGGGTTGAGAACGTCCATAACGCCGATGAAAACCACGTATCTAACACGTCTTCATCTTGGCGCAACGCCACGCTTGAATTCAAACCGTTTTTCGACCGCACATCTTCCTCGCTGCGACCTACATATACATTACCTTGTTCGTCATACCACGCTGGAATGCGGTGCCCCCACCAAAGTTGGCGGGAAATACACCAGTCCTGAATGTCGCGCATCCAGGAATAATAAAGATTTTCATATTGCTTCGGCACGAATTGAATTTCGCCCTCTTCCACCGCTTTAATTGCCGTTTCCGCCAACGGTTTGACCGACACATACCATTGGTCTGTCAACATCGGCTCAATCGGCACGCCGCCGCGATCGCCGTAAGGCACTTTTAAATCATGAGGTTGGATTTTTTCCAATAAACCTAAGCTGTCGAAATCCGCTACCACTTTTTTACGGGCGGCAAAACGTTCTAAACCGCGGTAATCTTGCGGAATCTCCGCTTCATAAGTGGTTAGCGGTTGACCGTCCGTACCGATAATTTCCGCTTCTTCGCGAATATCCGCATTAAAGGTCATCACATTCACCATCGGTAAATTATGACGTTTACCCACTTCATAGTCGTTAAAATCGTGAGCCGGAGTGATTTTCACCACGCCGGTACCGAATTCGCGATCCACATATTCGTCGGCGACAATAGGAATTTCACGGTTAGCAAGCGGCAGAATCACTGTTTTGCCGATAAGCGATTGATAACGTTCGTCTTCCGGATGAACGGCAACGGCGGTATCCCCCAACACGGTTTCAGGACGTGTGGTCGCCACTACCAAATAATCCAAGCCTTCCGCGGTTTTCGCACCCTTTGCCAACGGATAGCGGAAATGCCATAAACTGCCTTTGGATTCCTTGTTTTCCACTTCAAGGTCGGAAATCGCGGTATGTAACTTCGGATCCCAGTTCACTAAGCGTTTACCGCGATAAATTAAGCCTTCTTCATGCAAACGTACGAATACCTCTTTCACCGCTTCGGATAATCCTTCGTCCATAGTAAAACGTTCGCGTTCCCAGTCGATGGAATTCCCTAAACGGCGCATTTGCTGACTGATTGTACCGCCCGAATAAGCTTTCCAATCCCAGATTTTTTCAATAAATGCCTCACGACCGTAATCGTGGCGCGTTTTATTTTCTTCCGCCGCAATTTTACGTTCCACCACCATTTGGGTGGCGATACCCGCATGGTCGGTTCCCGCCTGCCATAAAGTGTTGTCGCCTTGCATACGATGATAACGAATCAAAGTATCCATTAAAGTTTGTTGAAACGCATGCCCCATATGCAACGACCCCGTTACGTTCGGCGGCGGAATGGCAATAGAATAACTCGGACGCCCCGCATCATAAGAGGGTTTAAAATACCCTTTCTGTTCCCAGTGGTTATAAAGTGCCTGTTCTACGGCCGACGCATCGAAACGGTCCGCCATTTGTAGTTTTTGTGTCATTATATTTTCTCTATCGGTAGGGTGGGATTTATCCCACCGGGTATTAGGTATGATATGACGGCATAATTCCCGACATCATCATTGTATTATCAAATCTCCCGAGTGCGGTCAAAATTTCAAAAGTTTTAGGCTTTTTCCATCACCATTTCAAAACCGAGCTGGCGATAAAGTTTGTAGCGTTCGCGCGCCACAGCCTTCCGCTCTTCTTCCGCGGGGACGAAGTCGATCACATGATTAAAACTTTGTGCATAATCGGGTACGTTATTTTGCAATGAAATCAATAAATCGCGGCGTTGCGCGTTACGCTTGCCCTGCCATGAAATTTCAATCGGCGTCGCATAATTGGTGATTTCGCCGGAAAGATTATGTGGCACGAACTGTTCCGCATCGCGTTGCCATAGCGCCTCATCCAAATTTAAGGCTTGCTCTTCCGTTTCACAGGCAATTAACACCTTTTTACCCAAACGCCAAGCATCCGCAGCTAAATTACAAGCTAACGCTTCCGTCGCAGAAAGCGCGTTATCGGCTTGTGTCTTTTCGATTAAATAAAATTGGGCTTGTTTCGGCATTTTGAATTCATTTTTTTCAGTAAAAAAGATAGCCGGAGAATTCTAGCGAAAAATGCTTAAAAGATAAAGTTTTTTGCTTGTATAAGCATTAGTTTCGCACTAGACTTACCAACTGATTTTTTTCAAGCTATTTATAAGAATTAAAACCATGCATCTTTCCGACTTTTATTTTGATTTACCTGACGAGCTGATTGCTCGTTATCCCAAACCGGAACGCAGTTCAAGCCGTCTGCTACGGCTTAGCGGCGAAAACGGCGATATTTCTCACCGCACTTTTTCCGATGTTTATGATTTAATCAACGAAGGGGATTTATTAATTTTTAACAATACCCGGGTAATTCCCGCTCGCATGTACGGGCGCAAAGCCAGCGGCGGAAAAATTGAAGTGTTGATTGAGCGGGTGCTGACCGAAAGCCGCTTTTTAGCGCATGTCCGCTCTTCCAAAGCGCCTAAAGCCGGCACCGAACTGATTTTAGGCGAAGATAAACTGGGCGAAGGCAAGGGCGTAAAAGCGGTGATGATTGGTCGCCAAGACGCCTTATTTGAGTTAGAAATTACCGAAAAATCCACCGCACTTTTGGATATATTACAAAAAATCGGACATATGCCGTTGCCGCCTTATATCGACCGCCCCGATGAAGATGCGGACCAGGAACGTTATCAAACGGTTTACAGCAAAATCCCGGGCGCGGTAGCGGCGCCAACCGCCGGGCTGCATTTTGACGAAGAATTATTGGCAAAATTAAAAGCGAAGGGGGTTAATTTTGCTTTTGTGACTCTGCATGTGGGCGCGGGGACTTTCCAGCCGGTGCGCGTGAATAATATTGAAGAACACCATATGCACGCGGAATATGTGGAAGTACCGCAGCAGGTGGTGGATGCTATTGTCGCTACCAAAGCCGCAGGCAAACGGGTTATTGCGGTGGGTACCACATCCGTGCGTTCGGTGGAAAGCGCAGCGCTTGCGGCACAAGAAAAAGGTTCCGCACAAATTATTGAGCCGTTTTTCTCCGATACCTCAATTTTTATCTATCCGGGCAAACAGTTCCGCGTGGTGGATTGTCTGATTACCAATTTCCACCTGCCGGAAAGCACGTTGATTATGTTGGTTTCCGCCTTTGCCGGCTATAAAAATACAATGAATGCTTATAAAAGTGCGGTGGAAAACCGCTATAGGTTTTTCAGTTACGGCGATGCCATGTTTATTACTAAAAATAATCATGTAAAGGGACTTGATTAATTTTTACCTTAGGGACTGTTTATTCGAAAAGGAAAACAATATTTATGAAATTCAAACTAAAAACCACCAGCGGTGCGGCCCGTCGCGGCGAATTAACCTTCAGTCGCCCGCAAGGGGAATTTAGCGTACAAACTCCGGCATTTATGCCGGTCGGAACTTACGGCACGGTGAAAGGTATGACGCCGGAAGAAGTACGCGCCACCGGAGCGGAAATCCTGCTCGGTAACACCTTCCATTTATGGCTACGTCCGGGACAGGAAGTGATGCGTAAACATGGTGACTTACATGATTTTATGCAATGGCACCGCCCGATTTTAACGGACTCCGGCGGTTTCCAGGTGTTCAGCTTGGGGAAATTACGCAAAATCACGGAAGAAGGGGTGAAATTCCAAAATCCGATTAACGGCGAACGTATTTTCCTTTCACCTGAAAAATCTATGGAAATTCAGTATGATTTGGGTTCGGACATTGTGATGATCTTCGACGAATGCACGCCTTATCCCGCAACTTTTGATTATGCCAAGAAATCAATGGAAATGTCTTTACGCTGGGCAAAACGCAGCCGTGACCGTTTCGATGAATTAGGTAATAAAAACGCATTATTCGGTATCGTGCAAGGCGGTACCTTTGAAGAATTGCGTAAAGTTTCCGCCGAAAACCTGGTCAATATCGGTTTTGACGGTTACGCGGTAGGCGGTTTGGCAGTGGGCGAGCCGAAAGAAGAAATGCACCGCATTTTGGAATTCACGACGCCGTTATTGCCGGCGGATAAACCGCGCTATTTGATGGGTGTCGGCAAACCGGAAGATTTAGTGGAAGGGGTGCGTCGCGGTATTGATATGTTCGACTGCGTGATGCCTACCCGCAACGCACGTAACGGACATTTATTCGTCACCGACGGTATTGTGAAGATCCGTAACGCTAAATATAAAGACGACACCAGTCCGTTAGATCCGCATTGCGACTGCTACACCTGTCAACATTACACTAAATCTTATCTATACCATTTGGATAAATGCGGTGAAATTTTGGGCGCGCGTTTGAATACCATTCATAATTTACGTTATTACCAACGTTTAATGGAACAAATCCGCACGGCTATCGAACAAGATCGTTTTGATGATTTTGTACAAGAATTCTATGCTCGAATGGATAAACCCGTACCGCCGTTGCAGAAAACTTAATTTTATATAATCCAAAGGAGCGTATCCTATACGCTCTTTCTCGATCTTTTTGGGCGTAATGATACGCCCTACAGGAAATGTTATGATCAACATCCAACCATCCGCCCTCATGCAATCCGCCACTTGGGCACAACCCATCGAAATGCTGTTTGCCTGTCACGGTCGGGTAAAAAATTTCTGTCGTCAACTGGGTATGTTGCCGGATTATTTGGCTGAAAACGGCGTAAATCAAGCGGTTAAAAATGACGTTAAACAAATCATTACCTACTTTAATGTCGCCGCTCCTCTGCACCATAAGGATGAAGAATCGGATTTTTTCCCCGCTCTTTTGCACTATGTACCTGAAGCGAAAACCGATATTCTGAAGCTTGAAGCGGAACATATCGGCATTCACGGAATTTGGGAACAATTAGGCGTTCAATTGCAGGAACTGATTGATGAAAAACGCACGACTATTGAGCAAAACCTGCTGGATGACTATCGCGCCGCCTATGAACGCCATATTGCCTTAGAAGAACCTTTATTCGAATTAGGACAAAAGCATATTCCGGCGGAACAATTAACCGCCATGGGAAAAATTATGGCGGAACGGCGCAAAGTGAAAAATTCTTAAAAAAACGACCGCACTTTATGCAATATCGATTGGATTTAACCGGCTATATTTGCCCGCTTCCGCTGTTAATGGCAAGACAAGTACTTGATAAATTGGAAAAAGGCGCCATATTAACATTGTTTTTGAATCATACGAGTGCCGTAACTGATTTTGTTTCGCTCTGTGAGCAACAGGGGTATCAGCTTATTTCTACTGAAAATTCAGCCGACAAATTTATTCTGACTATCAAGAAATAAAGTGCGTTAAATTTTTCAAGAGATTTACAATATCATTTTCACATTCCATTGATTTTATGGTATTTTAGCCACCGTTTTCTTTAAATATCAACTCAACTTTATAAGGAATATAAAATGGACGCACAACAAGGCAGCCCAATGTCAATGCTTATTATTTTTGCAATTTTCGGTTTGATCTTCTACTTTATGATCTATCGTCCGCAAGCAAAACGTAATAAAGAACATCGTCAATTAATGTCACAATTGGCGAAAGGTACCGAAGTGTTAACTTCCGGCGGTTTGGTCGGCAAAATTACTAAAGTAACGGCAGACAGCGATATGGTTGTTATTGCATTAAACGAAACTAATGAAGTAACTATCAAACGTGATTTTATTGTTGCCGTATTACCGAAAGGCTCAATTAAATCTCTTTAATTTTTTATTATTCCTCAAGGGGAAAGTTAAGCTATGTTAAATCGCTACCCTTTATGGAAGAATCTAATGGTGATCCTTGTGATCGCCATTGGCGTTTTATACGCGCTTCCAAATATTTACGGTGAGGATCCGGCGGTCCAAATTTCGGGTACCAGAGGACAAACCGCCACCGAAACAACTCTAACCGATGTACAGACATTATTAACATCAAATCAACTGGAACCTAAATCTATCAAATTAGAAGAAGGTTCGATTCTTGCTCGTTTTCACAATACCGACGACCAGTTACTTGCTAAAGATAAAATTACTGAAAAATTAGGTCAGTCTTATTCCGTTGCGCTCAATCTTGCTCCTTCAACACCTGCTTGGTTAAGCAGCATCGGCGGCAACCCGATGAAATGGGGGCTTGATTTACGCGGCGGGGTTCGTTTTCTGATGGAAGTGGATATGAATACGGCACTGTCTAAACGTCAGGAACAATTACAGGACAGTTTACGCACGGAATTACGCAAAGAAAAAATCCAGTATTCCGCAATTAAAAATACGGATAACTTCGGTACCGGTGTAACCTTAGTAAAACCGGAACAATTATCCGATGCCGGCCGTTTTTTACGTAAACAGCACCCGAATTTAAATATTACCGAGTCCGCCGATAACACATTAAATCTGGCTTTATCGGAACAGGCACTAACCGAAGCGCGTGAAAATGCTGTAGAACAAAACCTGGGCATTTTACGTAAACGGGTGGAAGAACTTGGTGTTTCCGAAGCGGTTATTCAACGCCAGGGTGCGGAACGTATCGTTGTTGAATTGCCGGGGATTCAGGATACCGCCCGGGCAAAAGAAATTTTAGGAGCGACCGCCACCTTAGAGTTCCGCCTTGTGAACCAAAATGTCAGTCCTGAAGCTATGGCGCGTAATATTGTGCCGACGGATACCGAAGTCAAATTTATGCGTGACGGTCAGCCGGTAGCGTTATTTAAACGCGCGGTACTCGGCGGCGAACATATTACCAATGCAAGTTCCGGGCTTGATCAACAAACCTCCCGTCCTCAGGTTAGCGTAACCTTAGACAGCGAAGGCGGCGAGATTATGGCTGATACAACCCGCTTAAACATCAAAAAACCGATGGCTACTTTATATGTTGAATATAAAGACAGCGGTAAAAAAGATGAAAACGGTAAAGTTATCCTAGAAAAACATGAAGAAGTGATTAACGTGGCAACCATTCAGGGTCGTTTCGGCAGTCAGTTCCAAATTACGGGAATCGACAGCCCCGCCGAAGCACAAAATCTTTCCGTGCTATTACGTTCCGGTGCTTTAACCGCACCGATTCAGATTGTTGAAGAACGTACGGTCGGCCCGTCTTTAGGTGCGCAAAACGTGGCGCAAGGCTTAAATGCGGGGCTTTGGGGGTTGGCGATAGTGATCGTTTTCTGTCTGGTTTTCTACAAAGTTTTCGGTTTAGTGGCAAGTTTAGCCTTATGTGCAAACATGGTGCTTGTGGTCGGGTTAATGTCATTGCTTCCGGGCGCGACGCTGACCATGCCTGGTATTGCGGGTATTATCCTGTCCGTTGGGATGTCGGTGGACGCCAACGTACTGATTTTTGAGCGGATCAAAGAAGAACTGCGCAACGGCCGTCCTATCCAACAAGCCATTAACGAAGGTTATAACGGAGCCTGGACATCCATTTTCGATGCCAACCTCACTACCATTTTAACCTCTATCGTCCTTTATGCGGTAGGTACCGGCCCGGTTAAAGGCTTTGCCGTAACCCTTGCATTAGGTGTGGCAATCTCAATGTTTACCGCTATTACCGGCACGCGTATGCTGATAAACTGGATTTACGGCGGTAAACGTGTTGAGAAATTATCAATTTAGGAAATAGCCATGACTGTAACGACAAATACAAAACAAAAACACGAGTATAAAGGAATCGGGCTACCGTTTAGCCTGGTTCACTTTATGAAATATCGTAAATTCGGTTATTTATTCTCAATTATAGTGATTGCACTGAGCTTATTTTCCATTTTTACGAAAGGCTTTAACTGGGGATTGGACTTCACCGGCGGCGTGATTATTGATACCCACTTCTCCCAACCGGCGGATCTTGAACATGTACGCAGTACCTTAAAAACCGGCGGTATTGAAAGTGCGCTGGTGCAAACGACGGGTAGTGCAAATGATGTTGCCATTCGTTTGCCCGCTTCAGCCAGCGATGCCAATATCGGTAATAATATTAAAAATATGATGACCTCATTGGATAAAGATATCCAAATCCGCAGTGTTGAATTCGTCGGACCAAATGTGGGCGAAGAACTGACCCAGGGTGCAATTTATGCTACTCTTGCCACTTTAATTTTATTATTGGCTTACGTAGGAATGCGTTTTGAATGGCGCCTGGGTTTAGGCGGGATCTTGGGGCTCGCCCACGATGTTATCGTGACTATCGGATTGTTCTCCTTCCTGCAGATTGAAATCGACTTAACCTTTGTGGCGGCGATTTTAACGGTAGTCGGTTACTCGTTAAACGACAGTATTGTGGTATTCGACCGTGTGCGGGAAAACTTCCGCAAAATCCGCCGCTTAAGCTCGGAAGAAGTCATCAATATTTCTTTAACACAAACCTTATCAAGAACATTAATGACCTCGGTCACAACCTTGTTCGTGGTATTTTCGTTATTGTTTTTCGGCGGTCCGTCAATTTACAGTTTCTCCCTGGCGCTGTTAATCGGTATCGGTTTTGGTACTTATTCGTCCATCTTCGTTGCCATTGCCCTTGCCTTCGATTTCGGTTTAGACCGTGAACACATGGTTGTAAAAGTTGTGGAAAAAGAAGACTTCCAGGAAGGCTTATAAGCAAAAATCACGAAAAATCTACCGCACTTTTTCCAAAAAGTGCGGTCTAATTTAACGGAATTTCATAAGACCCGATACTACATCGGGTTTTATTTTTATATTAGGGCCGTTTATCTTTTATAAGCGGATCCTACTGTCTGACAAATCAAGCAAATAGGGCTCTTATGAACTTTTCTCGCTACGCACTCGCGCTATTCTCTTTCGGCGCCGTTATGCCGGTCATTGCGGCGGAACAATCTTTGTCACAACAACGTGAAATCTATCAAAAAATCAACCAATTACTCAGCATCTCACAAAGCGAAAACACGCAAAATATCGCCAAAGCGTTGCTTGATGAAATGAAAGACTATCCGCTTTATCCCTATGCCGAATACAAGCTTATCAGCAGTAATTTGGCTAATACGGATTTCGCCCAAATTGAAGCCTACCTACAACGCCGGAAGGATTTCCCGCTTGCTAAAAATCTGACTAAACAATGGGTTATACAACACCAAAGTAATCAGGACTGGCAAGGTATTTTAGCCAATCAAGACAAACTGCCTAAAGATATTGTCAGCCAATGCGCACTGTTACAGGCAAAATCGCCAATCTCACCGGTGATCGATACGAATAATCAGAATGCGCTGAAAAGTGCGGTCAATTCCGCCCAAATTTTAACTGAAAAAGCCGAACATCCGTTACCGCAGGCGGAGCTGGAAAAATTATGGTTAACAGGAAACAGCTTGCCAAAAGCTTGTGATCCAATCTTAAACCAATGGAATCAAACGGGCGGTCTAACGGCAGATCTGATTCGCCGGCGCGCCGTTTTGGCGCTTGAGCAAGGTAATTCAGGCTTGTTGACCCATTTATCCGCGCAAACTCAGGATACCGGCTTACAAAACTGGCTTAAAACACTGGCTGCAATACAAAAAGCCCCGCAAAAACTGAAAGATCCGGCAAATCCCTTTAACCCGGATAAATTAGAACCTAATACGCAAAACAAACGTATTGCAAAAGCCTTGTTTCCTTCTTTTGTCAGAACGATTAAAGATAATGAAGTCGGCGATCCGCAAAGGTTGCTTGCACAGTTTGACGGTTGGGCAAAACGCTTTAATTTAACCGCGGAAGAAACAACCGATTGGGAAATTGCGGTCATCAGCCAATTATTTGACAGTCCGAACACCCTTTTACAGCAATGGCGAGATACGGAATTAAAAAATCTGAAAGCGGACAAATTAACCGAGCGCCGAATCCGCATGGCAATCCGCAATAAAGAAGATATTAAGCCTTGGCTTACATTGCTTTCCGATAAGGCTAAAAATGCTGACGAATGGAAATATTGGACGGCCAAAACCTTACAGCGTTCAACGGATAAAGCGGAACAAAATCAGGCTAATGCCTTATTGTCTTCCCTATTAAATCAACGGGGATTTTATCCGATGCTGGCGACACAGGAGCTGGGAAGAACATACCAAATTAATTTACGGAATGAAGAAAATCTAGCAAAACCGACGGCTTCATCCAAACCGGAAAATCCAGCTCCGGCTAAACCTTCCGCGCAAGAGTTAACGGCGCAAAAATACGCTGCGGAATTAAGTCGCATTGAAGAACTGCGTATTTTGGCAGATACCAATAACATGAATACGGAATGGCGGAGTTTATTCGCCCGCGCAAATTTTGACGAGCAAATCGCCCTCACCGAATATGCGCGGGATAAGCAATGGTTTGATCTGCAGGTCGAAGGCACCATTTTAGCAAAAGCCTGGAATCATATCTCGCTGCGTTTGCCGAACGCTTATCCGCAATGGTTTGATTTGTTATTAAAAAACAAAAAAATCGACCGCACTTTTGCTATGGCGATTGCCCGTCAGGAAAGCGCCTGGAAACCTTATGTGACGTCTTCCGCCGATGCCCGGGGTTTAATGCAGTTATTACCAAGCACGGCGAAACTAACGGCACAAAAAGCCGGCTTGCCTTACAGTAATGCCAATCAATTATATGACCCCTTCAATAATATTATGTTGGGAACTGCTCATTTGCAGGAATTACAGGATAAATACGGCAATAACCGCATCTTAATTTCCGCCGCTTACAACGCGGGCGGCAGTCGGGTTGATCAATGGTTAGCCAAATCCGCCGGCAAACTAACCATGGCGGAATTTGTCGCTTCAATTCCATTTTATGAAACCCGCGGTTATGTACAAAACGTCCTTGCTTATGATGCTTATTATCAATTATTGCAAAATAAAAAAGCACAAATCTTTGCCAATGAGGAATACAATAGATTATACTAGTTTAATAGTATGATAGAGAAAGCAAGGAGTTTTTATGTACATTAGCCGTAATATGGAACAATGGACAAAATTTATCGAAACCTTACGGATTGCCTTTAATGACGGGAAAGAACAGGATCTACTCACTCTTCTTTTGACGCCGGACGAGCGGGACGCTATTGGTCTACGCTTACAAATTGTGGCACAATTATTAGATAAAAAAATTCCGCAACGTGAAATTCAGCAAAATTTAAATACCAGTGCCGCCACCATTACACGCGGCTCAAATATGCTAAAATTAATGTCTCCTGATTTTATGGAATGGGTGAAAAAGCATACTAATGAGACTGAAAACACTTAAGTTTCCGTTTGTTAACAAAAAAAACACCCGCACTTTTAAGAAAAAGTGCGGTCGTTTTTTATCTTACTTTATCGGCCTGACCGTTGCCCTTACCTTTCTTTTCCGGTTCGTGCCTATTCCCTTTTCCGCTTATATGGCGGAACAAAAACTTGCCCATATAATACAATTGGATTTTGATTATAAAGTCAATTACGATTGGATAAGCCTTGAAGACATCTCTCCCTATATGCAGCTGGCTGTCATTGCAGCGGAAGATCAAAATTTTCCTAATCACGGCGGATTTGACTGGAACGCCATTAAAAGTGCGATAAAATACAATGAAAAATCTTCCCGCATACGGGGCGCTTCCACCATTTCCCAACAAACGGCAAAAAATATGTTTCTTTGGCACGGGCAAAGCTGGATCCGCAAAGGCATCGAAGTGCCGGTAACCTTCATGCTCGAAACCCTGTGGTCAAAAAAAAGAATTCTTGAAGTTTATTTAAATATTGCCGAATTCGGTAACGGTATTTTCGGCGTTGAAGCGGCAAGCCGCTATTATTTTAAAAAACCGGCCAAGCGCTTAACCCAATCGGAAGCCGCATTATTAGCCGCAGTACTACCGAACCCGATTATTTATAAAGCAAACAGACCGAGCCTGTTGGTCAGAAAAAAGCAGGCATGGATTATTCGCCAAATGAATTCGTTGGGCTTAAATTATCTGAAAAAATTATAAAAATCATTATTTCGGCTAAATTGAGCCTGTGATAAATAATTATCCATAACATAAGGAGAACAATTATGGCAATTTTAATAACCGGTGCTTCGGCGGGATTTGGTAAAGCGGCTTGTATAACCTTGGTCAAAGCGGGTTATAAAGTTATCGGTGCGGCGCGCCGTTTAGAAAAATTAACCGAATTAAAACAACAACTTGGTGAGAATTTTTATCCTCTACAAATGGATGTATCGCAAACTGCCGAAATTGACAGCGCACTTGCAAGCCTTCCCGCAGACTGGGCGGAAATTGAGCTTTTAGTCAATAATGCGGGGCTCGCTCTCGGGCTTGAACCTGCTTATAAAGTCAATTTTGACGACTGGCTCACCATGATTAATACCAATATTATCGGACTGACTTATCTCACCCGCCAAATTCTGCCGCAAATGGTAGAACGCAATAAGGGGCATATCATCAACCTCGGCTCTATTGCCGGCACTTATCCGTATCCGGGCGGTAACGTATACGGCGCAACCAAAGCATTCGTTAAACAATTCAGTTTAAATTTACGTGCCGATCTAGCGGGCACCGCCGTGCGCGTGAGCAACATTGAACCCGGGTTATGCGGCGGTACGGAATTTTCCAACGTGCGTTTTAAAGGTGACGATGAAAAGGCGGCGAACGTTTATAAAAATACGTTGTCTATCCAACCTGAAGATATTGCCAATACTATCCTTTGGATTTATCAGCAACCCGCACATGTGAACATCAACCGCATTGAAATCATGCCGATCAGCCAAAGCAGCGGCGCATTGAATGTTGTTAGAGAATAGCATAGCGTTTCTCTGACTGACTAGGATGTAAAGGGATTAATTGCATTCATTCAAAAATTATAAGGAAATTATGAAAAACCTGAAGCGCCTTTTAGGGGCAAGTTACCCTATTATTATTTTTTTACCGGTTAACCTCGTCGTCTTATCATTAAGCCGATTGGGGTTATCCCTTTGGCAATCAGAGCGGGTTGATGCGACTCAAGGCTGGGCGGAATTATTTCTTCAAGGAATGAGGGTTGATTTAGCAAGTCTTTGCTGGTTGTTCTTCCCGCTTATTTTGCTCGGTACGTTATTTAGCGGTAACAATAAATTCGGCAAAATAATTCAGTGGATTATCAAACTCGGATTAACGGTTTTCAGTACATTCTTCGTCTTTATGGAACTGGCGACGCCGGCTTTCATCAAAACTTACGATTACCGTCCTAACCGTCTTTTCGTCGAATATCTGAACACCCCCAAAGAAGTATTCACCATGCTGGTTCACGGACATTTGGCGGCATTAATTTCTACCGTAATTTTGACCGCACTTTTTGCCGTCATTTTTTGGAAATTCGCACAAAAACTAAGCCGGGATCTTTATTTTTCTAAGTGGAAATATCGTCCTGTGTTATTTTTAATCCTGGGGCTCCTTGCATTTATCGGCGCACGTTCTTCTTTCGAACACCGTAGTCTGAATCCTTCTATGGTGGCATTTTCCAATGATGCTTTAGTGAATTCTCTCGTTCTGAATTCCGGCTATTCCGTTCTTTTTGCCGTTCAGCAAATGAAAGACGAAAGCAACTCTTCTGAAATTTACGGGAAAATGCCGTTAGAAGAAGTGGTAAACACATTAAAAGGGCTCAATCCCCGCCCGGAGACCGCTTATATTTCCGCAGAATTACCTACACTAACCCATAATCAGGCGAGCTATCAAGGCAAGCCTAAAAATCTGGTTATTCTGTTACAGGAAAGTCTGGGTGCACAGTTTATCGGTACCTTAGGCGGCAAACCGCTTTCGCCAAATATTGACGAACTGGCTAAAGAAGGATGGTTATTTGATAATCTGTATGCCACCGGCACTCGTTCCGTCCGGGGGATTGAAGCAATCATTACAGGTTTTACCCCGACACCGGCACGTGCGGTAGTAAAACTGCAGGGAAGCCAGGATAATTTCTTTACTATTGCCGACTTACTCAAACAGCAAGGTTATGACACATCATTTATTTACGGCGGAGAGAAACACTTTGATAATATGGCGAGTTTTTTCTATGGCAACGGGTTTACACGTATTATTGATCAAGCGGATTATTCTAATCCTACATTTTCCGGTACTTGGGGAGTTAGTGACGAAGATCTGTTAAATAAAGCGAACGAAACCTTCGAAAGCCTGCATCAACAGGGAAAACCGTTTTTTAGTCTGGTATTCAGCTCAAGCAATCATGATCCTTTTGAATTTCCGGAAGGTAAAATCCAGCTTTATGAACAGCCTCAGGCGACACGCAATAATGCGGCGAAATATGCCGATTACGCACTAGGCGAATTTTTCAAAAAAGCGAAACAGGCAAACTATTGGAAAGACACGGTGTTTATCATCATCGCAGACCACGACTCCCGGGTTAACGGGCAACAACTGGTACCTATTAAGCATTTTCATATTCCGGCTCTCGTTTTAGGGGCTGATATCGAACCTAAACGGGATCACCGATTAATCAGCCAGATCGACATACCGCCTACATTACTTTCATTAATCGGTATCAGCGGAGATTATCCGATGATAGGCTTTGATCTTACCAAAGCTGAAAATCCAAACAGGGCATTAATGCAATTTGATAAAAATCTTGCTTATATGCGTGATAACCGAGTTGCGATTTTGCAGCCGAATAAACCTGCGACAGGCTTTATTTACGATGAAAGAACAGGCGACCTAACCGCAGCAAGCCTCCCTGAGAATATGGCAAAAGAAGCGTTAGCATATGCACTTTGGGGCAGTTACGCCTATAAAAACAAACTGTATAAAAGCGATTATCTGTTAAAAAAATAGTTGCTTATTAATCAGTTAAAAGTGCGGTGAAAACTAGACAAGATTTTAGCTCAACTTTACATATTACAAAAAGCCCTCAACAGGGCTTTTATGTTAATTTGTATGATTTAGTGTAGGACTGAAAATAATTCTATCGGCTTTCTGAATGTAATAAACAGACCCTAATATAGTGAATTTTATTCAATATAAAAATAATTTATGGTTTTGCTAAGAAAAAGAATCTTTGATGAGAATAATGGCGGAACGGACGGGACTCGAACCCGCGACCCCCTGCGTGACAGGCAGGTATTCTAACCAGCTGAACTACCGCTCCGTATTAGAATAATTGGCGGAATGGACGGGACTCGAACCCGCGACCCCCTGCGTGACAGGCAGGTATTCTAACCAGCTGAACTACCACTCCGCACAGGTGAGGCAAATAATAATGGTGAAAGGAGAATCCGTCAACTACTTTTTACAAAGAAATGTTTACTTGCTTAAATCGTAAACGAATTAAACCCCGCTAATTTTCAAATATACAACTACAAACGCTAATGCTGCGTTTCTTCATTAGAATCCGAACCAAGGCGTTTTTCCCACAGGCAATTATCCTTGCTTTTTTTATTAATTAATTTGATGTATTCAAGGTGTGCCTGTAATTCCTCGTCCGTAGGTTGCAACAGGGATAAATGATGCGCTACTTTATCCGCATTTTGCGCCAAAATCTGTGCTTTAGCCGAATGAATATCGGCAAGTTCGGGCTCATTGTCGTCAAATAAACTTGTCTGGCCGCCCGTCATCACTAAATAAACATCACCCAGAATCTCAGCATCCAGCAATGCGCCGTGAAGAACACGTTTGGTATTATCAATACCAAGACGGTCACAAAGGGCGTCTAAACTGTTACGTTTGCCGGGATACATTTGACGGGCAAGCTGTAACGTATCGGTAACCGAGCAAATATCCGCCGTTTTAACGTCAATATGGTGTTTGCGAAATTCATAATCCATAAATCCCACGTCGAAGGGCGCGTTATGAATCAATAATTCGGCACCTTTGATAAAATCAATGAATTCCTGCGCGACTTCGGTGAAAACCGGTTTGTCCTCCAGCATTTCATCGGTAATACCATGTACTTTAATCGCCTCAGGGTCCACCAGTCGATCCGGTTTGATATAAAGATGCAGTTTTCTGCCCGTATATCGACGATTAATCATTTCCACAGCGCCAATCTCAATGATGCAATGCCCTTCATAATGGGCGCCGAATTGGTTCATACCTGTGGTTTCCGTATCCAGCAATATTTGGCGATTTAAATCAATTTCAACTTTCATTTTCTTAAACTGTCTATTTATGGGGTTTTAGGTTATTATTCTGCGATGATTTTACAGATTGTATCAAATTATGCGTAAACAAATTGAAATTTTTACAGACGGATCTTGCCTGGGCAATCCCGGTGCCGGCGGCATTGGTGTCGTACTGCGCTATAAGCAGCATGAAAAAACCCTCTCGCAGGGATATTTTAAAACCACCAATAACCGAATGGAACTGCGCGCCGTGATAGAAGCGCTGAATCTATTAAAAGAGCCTTGCGCCGTTACATTGCACAGCGACAGCCAATATATGAAAAACGGCATAACTCAATGGATTTTTAACTGGAAAAAGAAAAATTGGAAAGCCAGTAACGGCAAACCGGTTAAAAATCAGGATTTGTGGATGGCGCTTGATAATGCCGTCCAGGCGCATACAATTGACTGGCGTTGGGTAAAAGGCCATTCCGGGCACCGAGAAAACGAACTATGCGACCAACTGGCAAAGCAAGGGGCGGAAAACCCAACCTTGGAAGACATCGGCTATCAGCCGGACTAAAACAAGATTAAACAAAAAGTGCGGTGAAAAATCACAAAATTTTCACCGCACTTTTAATTTTTTAAGGTTTTGTTATTAATCGTCCGCTTTTTTCAATAACTCGGCATGGGCTTTTTTCTGCGCTTTCATTTTTTCTTTAATTTCGCGACGTTCTTTTGAAAGATCCGCATTGCGAATCATGTAATCGTCCACACGGCCTTCATAGTCATCACGCATGTTTTCAATAATCGCGCGGATATCTTCAACGCTCATATCATTGGTAATATATTGACTTAAGTTGTCTAACAGAAGCACACGTTTTTGGTTATCGCGAATTTTACGGTCATTATCGCCGATATCACGCAATAATTTATTTCTTAAACGGTATAAACGTACATATTCTAAAACGTCTTGGAATGATTGTTTGTTTACATTTTCCATAATCCTACTCTCTATAATTTAGGTTAAAGACTTAAAATCTCGTCACAATGTAGCCTGTTTTCTTCCCCTCGTCAAAGAGTTATATGGCTTTTTGTAAGTCAGATCAAATTTTTTCGGGAATTCATTAAAATTCGTTGCTTAGAATAGTGCAAGGTGATAAAAATAAGGGCACTATTTTTCAATTCTCATAACCAAATCAATTAGGAAGCAAAATCATGTCAAACGTATTTAATTTCAGTGCAGGACCTGCAATGATGCCGCCTGCCGTTCTGAAAAAAGCACAGGAAGAATTATTAAACTGGCAAGGTCAGGGAACGTCGGTGATGGAAATAAGCCATCGCGGCAAATATTTTATGGAATTAATTACGCAGGCAGACAAAGATTTCCGTGAGTTATACAATATCCCCGAAAACTATAAAATATTATTCTTGCAAGGCGGGGCGCGCGGTCAATTTGCCGCCATTCCGATGAATTTAGCCAATAATAAAGGCAAAGCCCTCTATCTGAATACCGGTCATTGGTCTGCCACCGCGGCGAAAGAAGCCCGTAACTTTACAGAAGTGGACGAACTCAATATTACCGAACAAATTAACGGTTTAACCCGAGTCAATCGTTTGGATTTCAGTGATATCGCCGAACAATACGACTACGTACATTATTGTCCGAACGAAACTATTACCGGCGTTGAAATTAATGAAATCCCAAATGTCGGCAATGCCGTTTTAGTGGCGGATATGTCGTCAAATATTATGGCGCGCAAGCTGGATATCAGTAAATTCGGTATTATTTATGCGGGCGCACAAAAAAATTTAGGTCCGGCCGGTATTGTAATCGTTATTGTGCGCGAAGATTTAATCGGTCATGCGCGCAAAGCCACACCCTCAATCTGGAATTATGAAGTTCAGGCAAATGCGGATTCTATGATTAACACCCCGCCGACTTTTGCTTGGTATTTATGCTCGTTAGTCTTTAAAGATTTACTGGCAAACGGCGGTATTGATACCGTTGAAAAACGCAATGCTCAAAAAGCCGCATTGCTGTACGACTATTTAGATCAAACCGCTTTCTATCACAACACCATTGCTAAAGAAAACCGTTCCGTCATGAATGTAACCTTCACAACGGGCGATGACCAATTAAATGCAAAATTTGTTGCGCAAGCCACCGAAGCGGGCTTGCAGGCGCTAAAAGGGCATAAAGTATTCGGCGGTATGCGCGCCTCAATTTATAACGCGATGCCGGTTGAAGGTGTTGAAGCCTTAATTGCATTTATGAAAAAATTCGAAGCGGAAAACGCTTAATCTTCATATATCCTAAAGGCGGGCTTGGTAGTCCGCCCGAATTTCAAAACAACCATTCCGAATAACCATAAAAGTGCGGTAGAAAATATGACATTTTTACAACAAGCCAACACTGGCGTGCAAGCTCTTTCTCCTTATCAAGCGGGCAAACCTATTGAAGAATTGGAACGTGAACTTGGCATTTCAAATATCATCAAACTAGCCTCTAACGAAAACCCGTTCGGTTTTCCGGAAAGCGCTAAAAAAGCCATTCAAAACCAACTGGATAACCTAACCCGCTATCCGGATTCAAACGGTTTTTCCTTAAAAGCCGCCATTGCTGAAAAATTTAATCTGCAACCGGAACAAATCACCTTGGGTAACGGTTCCAACGATCTAATCGAACTGATTGCCCACACTTTCGCCGCAGAAGGTGACGAAATTATTTTTTCCCAATATGCCTTTATTGTGTATCCCTTGATTACTAAAGCCATCAACGCCAAAGCACGCGAAATCCCGGCAAAAAATTGGGGTCATGATTTAGAGGCCTTTTTAGCGGCTATTAATGAAAAAACAAAATTAATTTTTATTGCCAACCCGAATAACCCTACCGGTAACTTTTTAACCGAAGCGGAAATCGACTCGTTTTTAGCCAAAGTGCCGCCGCATATTGTTGTAGCGTTAGATGAAGCCTATACCGAATTTACCGCAAAAGAAGAACGGGTAAATTCACTGGCGTTATTAAAAAAATACCCGAATTTAGTGGTATCCCGGAGCTTATCCAAAGCTTACGGGCTGGCAGGTTTGCGTATCGGTTTTGCCGTATCAAACCCGGAGATTGCCGGCTTGTTTAACCGGGTACGTCAGCCGTTTAATGTCAATAGTCTTGCCCTGGCTGCGGCGGAAGCGGTATTAAACGATGATGATTTCGTAGAAAAAGCGGCTGAAAACAACCGCCGAGAGCTAAAACGTTATGAAGAATTTTGCAAGAAATACGGTTTGCAATATATTCCGTCCAAAGGCAATTTCATTACCATTGATTTCCAACAACCCGCCGCACCGGTTTATGACGCTTTATTGCATGAAGGCGTGATCGTGCGCCCAATCGCCGGCTACGGCATGCCGAATCACTTGCGCATCAGTATCGGATTGCCTGAAGAAAACCAGCGTTTGTTTGATGCGCTAATTAAAATTTTAAATCTGAAGTAATACAAGGGGTATTTACCCCTGTTAAAACCCATAAACAAGGCAAACAGAATATTTAATGGAAAAACTCACTCTTACTCCTATTTCTCACGTAGAAGGTACTGTCAATTTACCGGGCTCAAAAAGCCTGTCAAACCGTGCTCTGCTTTTAGCCGCATTGGCAAAAGGCACAACCCGGGTCACCAATCTGTTGGACAGCGACGACGTCCGCCATATGTTAAACGCCTTAAAACAATTAGGTATAAATTACAGCCTTTCCGAAGACAAATCCGTTTGTGAAGTTCAGGGTTTAGGTAAAGCTTTTGAATGGCAAAACGGTTTAGCACTGTTTTTAGGCAATGCGGGTACGGCAATGCGCCCCTTAACTGCGGCGCTTTGCCTTGCTAATGCCGATTCGGTACCGGCGGAAATTATCCTGACCGGTGAGCCGCGCATGAAAGAGCGCCCCATAAAGCATTTAGTTGACGCCCTGTTACAAGCCGGCGCCGATGTGCAGTATCTTGAACAGGAAGGCTATCCGCCGCTTGCTATCCGTAATACGGGCTTAAAAGGCGGTAAAGTAAAAATCGACGGCTCCGTTTCTTCGCAATTTTTGACCGCACTTTTAATGGCGGCGCCTATGGCGGAACGGGATACCGAAATTGAAATTATCGGCGAACTTGTATCAAAACCCTATATTGATATTACGCTGAACATGATGAAAATTTTTGCAGTAGATGTAGATAATCAGAATTATCAGCGTTTTGTCGTTAAAGGAAATCAACAATATCAATCACCGAATAACTTCCTGGTAGAAGGCGATGCCTCATCGGCGTCTTATTTCCTGGCGGCCGGGGCGATTAAAGGCAAAGTCAGAGTTACCGGTGTCGGCAAAAACAGCATTCAGGGCGACCGCTTATTTGCTGAAGTCTTGGAAAAAATGGGGGCTAAAATCACCTGGGGCGAAGATTATATCGAAGCCGAACGAGGTGAATTGAACGGTATTGACATGGATATGAACCATATTCCTGACGCCGCCATGACGATTGCCACTACCGCCCTTTTCGCCCAAGGCGAAACGATAATCCGCAATATTTACAACTGGCGGGTAAAAGAAACGGATCGTTTGAGCGCCATGGCAACGGAATTGCGTAAAGTAGGCGCCGAAGTTGAAGAAGGTGAAGATTTTATTCGAATTCAACCTCCGGCGTCGGATCAGTTCAAGCATGCGGAAATCGAGACTTATAATGATCACCGTATGGCGATGTGTTTTGCTTTAGTCGCGCTTTCAAACACCGCGGTTACTATTTGCGATCCAAAATGTACGGCAAAAACATTCCCGACCTTTTTCGATGAGTTTTCCGCCATTGCAACGGTATAAAAACAGGGCGTATGATGAAAAAATGGCTTTTAACCGCGATTAGCGGCGTATTCTTAACCGCTTGTGGCTCAAGTTCAAAAAGTGGAAACGACTTAAAATACATTGCTTATCAAGATCTAGACGGCAAAACGCAGCAAGTTGCTTTTTTAAAAACGTTATCAACAGAGAACAACGCTGATCCGAAAACCTCAATTAGCGGAGAAGCATTACAAAAAGCCAAATTCGGCAATTTGGATACCCATCAAAAAATAGGCGATATTTATACTATTTACGATGCGCAAGCAAACCCGATGAATGTAATTTTTGTTATTCCAAGCCGGGGAAAATCCTTTAGCCCGCACAAAGCGGATGATATGGCGCAGCTTGCGAAAGAAAAATCCTTTGATTTTTACGAATTCGGTAAAGCACGTATCGCCCATAGCCAATTCTCCGCTAAATCCGCTATTTGCCGGGATTATAAAGCGAAATCCGGCGTAGATGTGAAAATCGCTACCACCTATTACCTGGATTCCGGCGGGGAAAACTACTTGGCAACACTCGTCGGTGCCCAAGCCAGCCGAAAAAACGGAGAAATCCGAAAATTCACCTATTCGCCGAGCTTTAATATTGATAATAAAAAATTGCAGGAACAAATTCAGCGGGAAGTTAGCTCTCACGGCGAAAAAGTGGCAAAAAGCAATGTGATTGAAAAACTAAGCGTATTGGAAAACATTGTTTGCCGATAATCGCCTTGTCGCTACCATGTGCAACCCTCTGAAGTCACGCCGTAGCCTACGATTTCCGCATAAATATAACATTATTTTCGCGCCCACCTTTACGGAAGGAGCTGTTGCGTAGCGACTGAGTGTAGTGGTCAACTAATTTAACAGTCTCCGATAAGTTGTTTTTGCTAAAATCGGAGATAGACCTTGATTATAGCTATGTGGGCGAATGTGATTATAATACATCACATATTCTCTCACATCATTTACAGCACTTTCAAAATCACTATAACCACCTTTCAGCATCCATTCATATTTAAAACTTCGAAACCAACGCTCCACCGGCGCATTGTCCCAACAGTTACCACGACGGCTCATACTTTGTGTAAGCCCATGTTTCTTAACTGAATCAGTAAAGATTTCACTGCCATAAATACTACCTTGGTCTGAATGGAACAACATTCGCTCCGTGCGTTCAATATTCAGCATCGCATGATTCAGTGCATCTTTAACCAGCTCACTATCATGATAGCGACTTAGCTTCCAACCGACGACTTGACGATTTAATAAATTAATTACCACTGCTAAATAGCACCATATCCCATTGATTTTTATATAGGTCGTGTCACCACATAGCACGGTCGTTTGGCTATCAGGCGTAAATTCTCGACTTAGTATATTCTCAAAAACTTGACTGTTTCCTTTACTAGGATTGCGCCATTTTTGCGGTTGCTTACTAAATAATCCTTGCTTATTCATTAACTTACGAATTAAATACAACCCCACAAAAATACCTTTCTCTTTCAAATGCGATTGAATCGTTCGTTTGCCTGCTGAACTTCGGCTTGCATCAAAAATTGCCTTGATTTCAACGGCTAAAGCTGTGTGTTTCGCTGGCTTTTTGGCTGTGCGCAAATGGGCGTAGTAAGCACTTTCAGACACGCTAAATAGCTCACATAACCGGTTGATTCCTCGCGATTTTAACGTCGTAATGACTTGGTATTTTTGTTTTCGAGTGACATTAAAATCGCTGTAGCCTTTTTTAAAATGGCCTTATCTTCTTCAAGTTCTTTAATACGATTTTCAAGTTCTCGAATTCGTTGTTGTTCTGGGCTAATTGGCTTTGAACCAGCTAAAACGTAACCTTGTTGCTCCGCTTGAACTTGACTTATCCAGCGACGAAGTGCTGTTTCACCCACACCTAACTCTCGGCAAGCTTGAGAAACTGAATATCCTCGTTCAGTCACTAATTTTACTGCTTCAGCTTTATATTCTGCGCTAAATGTTCTTCTCATAATATTTCCTCATTTGTGATGTTATTTTATCACTTATTGAGGACTGCGGAATTAGTCTACCACTACAGAGGGGGGTATTTTCCCACTCCGCCTTTCAGGCACCTCCCCCGACTTCGCGGGGGAGGGAAAGTAACGTTTCGCACCTTCGCCGCTTGGCGCTATCATGTCACAACCCTCTGAAGTCACGCCGTAGCCTAGGGTTTCCGCATAAATGTAACATTATTTTCGCTCCCACCTTTACGGGGGGAGCTGTTGCGTAGCGACTGAGGGGGTATTTTCCCCCTCCGCCTTTCAGGCACCTCCCCCGACTTCGCGGGGGAGGGAAGTAACGTTTCGTAACTTTGCCGCTTGGCGCTATCATGTCACAACCCTCTGAAGTCACGCCGTAGCCTAGGGTTTCCGCATAAATGTAACATTATTTTCGCTCCCACCTTTATGGGGGGAGCTGTCGCGTAGCGACTGAGGGGGGTATTTTCCCACTCCGCCTTTCAGGCCCATCTCCCGACTTCGCGGGGGAGGGCACTACTGTCATAATTATAAATGATGAACTGTTAGCCTATTTTTATTTACTGATTAACAATATTGAGAGGAACCCGACTGAATTTTAAAAACATCAGAATAAACCAAATAATACTTACCGCACCGAGAACCGCCCCCACATAACCGATATTTGCCAAACCTAAATGTTGCATAACCTGATTACCAATTAAGGCGCCGCCGCCGATACCGATATTATAAATGCCCGAATAAATGGCTGTTGCCACATCAGTAGCGTCCGGAGCCAGTTGCAGTACCTTCATCTGCATGGCCAGACTGAGTGCCGAAATTGCAACGCCCCAAATGAAAACCAATGCGAATATCGCACCGGATATGCCACTAACCCCGTATAAACAAATCAATGCCAAAGTTAAAATAGCTACGGAACTCAGTAAAAACTTAATTGGCGCAATACGATAAAGCCGGCTGAACAAAACACTGGCAAACACGCCGGACACACCGAAAATCAACAACACGGCAGTTGCCGTATTAGCCGAAACCCGGCTGATTTGAATCATAAAAGGTTCAATATAACTATAAGCGGTAAAATGCGCAGAAATCACTAAAATAGTGAAAATATACAGTGTAATCAGCATTGGCCGGCGAGCAAGTACCGGTAAACTTTTTAATGAACCGGCGTTTTGACTCGGAATTTTTGGCAATAAGCGAACAATTAAAATTAAAATCAGCGCGGCAAAAACACCAATTAAAGTGAATGTTGTACGCCAGCCGAATGCCTGACCGATAATCCGCCCTAAAGGCAGCCCCAATACCATTGCCAGGGAGGATCCTAACGCTAATAGACCTAAAGCTTGGGTTTTCTTATTTTTCGGTGCAATACGAATAGTTAAGGCGGCTGTAATCGACCAAAAAATAGAATGCGTTAACGCTACGCCGGCACGAGCGATCAACAGCACTTCATAATTCCAAGCAAATGCGGAAAGAATATGACTCGCAATAAATAAAATAAACAGACTGATTAATAAACGGCGACGTTCCAGCTTTGCCGTCATCAGCATGCACGGTAAAGAACATAAGGAAACAATCCAGGCATAGATAGTAATCATCAGCCCTGTGTTTGAGACCGGCATTTGGAAACTATCGGCTATATCACTAAGTAATGCCACCGGCACAAATTCCGTGGTATTAAATACGAATGCGGCAAACGCCATAACAATCACACGGAAATATTCAACACGATTAACCAGTTTTCTATTTAGCATTTAATTAAATTTGTCCTTAATAAAATTTCTTAATTGATGACGAAAGTCTTTATTGATTTCTATTTTATATTGCGGTGAAGTGCAATCATCAAAAAAACGAATTGGTAACGTTAGCTGCTTATATTGCGCATCATTCACACCGATATTTACCATGGCATCACATTTCATAGTTTGCAAATCCGCATATCCTCTGCCCTTTAGAATCAAATCTTCGGTCTGCAGTAACATATTATCAATGTGCAAATTCCGCCCTCGCCAACGAAATTGAGCATTATACTGAATAAACCCCGTTTCTAAATTCTTTAACTTGCCTTCATCATAATTAATAGGAAGGTATTGTCCGATTAACGATAATAAATTCACGCCTTTCAATTTGCCGTTTAATACATTAAGGCTGAAATCCCCGACGGTCGGCTGCTCTTCACTCAAATACAATTCGGCGGTAACATCACTTTTGCCTGAAAGCAAAACCGGCAATTTTAAAATACCTAACAGGGTTTCCAACGGGAAAAATTCGGTTTTAAAGCGTATTATGCTGTTTTGAGGATTAACAGACCGAACATCAATCATTGAATTACAATAATTACAAATTGATGAGGTTAAATTCACTAAATAACCCTGCGGGTTAACACCGGACGCCAGCCACTCGCCCTGAACCCGACCTAAATCTTCATTATTTAGTTTGAGATTTTCTGCGGAAAATTCGTAATTTTCTACCGCACTTTGTTGTGTTGTCAGATAAATTTTATCGGCGGTTAAGGTAAATTGTTTATTATCGGAATAAGCCAATTCATTTAAATCCACACTTGCATTGGTGTCTTTCAATGCGATTCCCTGCGTTAATAACTTAAAGGTCGTGGCAAAATGCAAATTATCATTACTACGGTTTTTCGCCGTTAAATTCAGCTCATATAACCATTGATTATTTCCGCCGTCTAATACTTCTTTGGTTTTTAAAAAATGCAACAAATACTCAAGACGATTGAGATAGAGTGCGGCGGGTTTTAAGGAAAAATTGAGCGAATACAACACCGGCGGAGATTGAGGTTCTGAGCGAATTTCACCGTCGTTAAAACGCATATTACTGATTTTAAAATCACCCAACAGCAATGAGGCGCCGGAAAATTCCGCCGCCACCTGCTCAAAAGCAACGAGGCGGGACGATTCGGGAACAAGATAACGCACTTTATTGGCGGTTAATGTCGGATGCGGTAAAAAACTGAAATCAAGGCTATTCACCTTGATTCCTTGCTTTTGCAGTAAAGTAAGTAATTGAGTTTCAGCCTTATTTTTCTGCCCGTAAAGAAAAGCCAATAAGGCAAAAATCCCTACTAATACGGCGACACTCAATTTCTTCGACATAACAAACCTACTCGTCTTGATTTATACGGCTTGCGACCGCACTTTGCTGATTTTTATATTTTGCGTCCCGCCGACGATTATAAGGGCGGGCGGCATGATTGCTTAAAATCTCAAAACTCAATGCGCCGATAATCATATTCGGACGCAACGCTAAAGGTAATTTCCCGGAATTGTAAAATTCCAATACGATTCTACCCTCCCAACCCGGGTCAATACGATGTGCCGTTACATGAACCATCAACCCCAAACGCGCTAAAGAAGAACGACCGTCTAACCAGCCGATAATATTATCCGGTAATCTCACACTTTCCAAAGTAGTCGCCAACGCTAATACGCCCGGATGCAAAAAGAAGGGTTCGTCATCCCGAATAATGATTTCATCGCTCATTACCCGATCCAATTGCGCACTCACTTCTTCTCTCGGGCCGCTTACATCAATATAAGGTGCCGAATAATCGCGAAAAACCCGAAATGAATTACCTAAACGCAAATCAATAGTCGCACCGTTTATTTTTTCATTACCCGGGCGAGGCGTAATTTCAATAATACCTTCATCCAGATAACGTTCAATGTCCGTGTCGCATAATCTCATATCAATATCCTTTTACTTGCGGCCTAACAAATGTAGAATTTGTGCTTTTAACATATTGATTGCAATACGGTTTTTACCGCCGCGCGGAATAATAATATCCGCATATTGTTTAGAGGGTTCAATAAATTGCAAAAACATCGGTCGCACGGTTTTGCGGTATTGTTCAATGACGGATTCCAAAGAACGACCGCGTTCTTCCATATCCCGTTTTAAGCGACGAATAAAACAAATATCCAACGGCGCGTCAACGAATAAGGACAGGCTTAATTCATTACGTACACGTTCATCGGTTAACAGCAAAATCCCTTCTAAAATAATGACTTTTTTAGGAGTAAAATGCGTCACTTCTTTCATGCGGGTGTGTTCTACATAGCTGTATTGGGGAATATCCACGGATTTACCGGCTTTTAATGCGCGCAAATGTTCAAGCAGCAAATCTCTATCCATTGAATTCGGATGGTCGTAATTGGTTTGGGTACGGGTAGCAAAATCTAAGTGACTTTGATCTTTATAATAACAATCTTCGGAAATAATACTGATATCGTCGCTACCCACCTGATCTCGCAACTCGCGATGCACCGTAGAGGCAATTAAACTTTTACCCGATGCGGAAGCACCGGCAATGGCAATAATAATGCAAGATGAATTTGCTGAATCTGACATGGAAAATTCCTAAAACACGATAAAAATTAGTGCAAATTATAAAGAAAATTTCGTTTTATTTACAGTTATTTAAAGCTTTTCCTCAGATAAACGCTACGAATATCGGAATTTGTGAACCATCTCACGGTATGATGCTCCCGAATGGAGTAAAATTCCTCTTGTTAAATAACATGATAGCCTCATGTTGTATTTCTCCTATCTAATTATAAAGAGGCCTAACAATGAAAATTAAAAAAATTTCTCTTGCTATTTCCACCGCACTTTTAGGTGCCGGTTTAATGTTTAGCGCACAAGCAAATGCCAAAGGTCGCCTTGTGGTGTATTGCAGCGCTACAAATGAAATGTGCGAAGCGGTAACCAAATCATTCGAAAAACAATATGATGTGAAAACCGCATTTATCCGTAACGGTTCCGGCAGTACCTTTGCAAAAATAGAAGCGGAAAAAAACAACCCGCAAGCGGACGTTTGGTACGGAGGTACTTTTGACCCGCAGGCACAAGCCGCCGAAATGGGATTGTTAACCCCTTACCGTTCAAAAAATATTGATGACGTTATGCCTCGCTTCCAGGATCCGGCAAAAATTAAAGGCAACTATGCCTCTGCAATTTACATGGGGATCTTAGGTTTTGGCGTGAATACCGAACGTTTGAAAAAATTAGGCATTAATGAAGTGCCGAAATGCTGGAAAGACTTAGCGGATCCGCGTCTTAAAGGCGAAATTCAAATTGCCGACCCGCAAAGTTCAGGTACGGCTTATACGGCAATCGCCACTTTCGTTCAACTTTGGGGCGAAGATCAAACCTTTGAATTCTTCAAAAAATTACATCCGAATATTTCACAATACACCAAATCCGGTATTACGCCGTCTAACAGTACCGCTCGCGGCGAAGCGACCGTCGGTATCGGTTTCTTACATGATTACGCAGTTCAAAAAGCCGCCGGTGCACCGATTGAGATGATCGTGCCTTGCGAAGGTACAGGCTATGAATTAGGCGGTTTAAGTATTATTAAAGGTGCCCGTAACATGGATAATGCGAAACTATTCGTTGACTACGTATTATCTAAAGAAGGTCAGGAAGTTGCCTGGAGAAAAGGTAACTCTCACCAAACCTTAACCAATATCAAAGCGGAACAATCACCAACCGCCTTTGATCCGACAAAATTAAATTTAATTAATTACGACTTCGAAAAATACGGCGCAAGCGACGAACGCAAACGCTTAATCGAAAAATGGGTCCAAGAAGTGAAACTCGCCAAATAAATAATTACAAAATATTTTATTTTCTGACCGCACTTTTATCTAAAGTGCGGTTTAATTTCCCTTTATTTTAAAAGGAAACCCTATGAAAATCTCAAAAATTGCGTTATCGCTTTCTACGGTGTTATTAGGAAGTTTGATGTTCAGTCAAAATGTAGCCGCCGATACCGGGCGTTTAGTGGTTTATTGTTCCGCCCAAAATACGATGTGTGAGCAGGAAACCTTGGCTTTCGAGAAAAAAACAGGCATAAAAACCAGTTTTATCCGTGGCGGTACAGGTTCTATTTTAGCTAAAATTGATGCTGAAAAAGCCAATCCGCAAGGCGATGTGTGGTATGGCGGTACGCTTGATCCCCATAGCCAAGCCGGCGAAATGGGCCTGCTCGTACCCTATAAATCACCGAATTTACAATATATTCCCAATGAGCTGAAAGACCCCGCCAAAGTGAAAGGCAATTATTCATCAGCTATTTATTTAGGGGTATTAGGCTTTGGCGTGAATACCGAACGTTTGGCAAAACTCAAAATCCCGGTGCCGAAATGCTGGAAAGACTTAACCGATCCGCGTTTAAAAAATGAAATCCAAGCGGCAGATCCGCAAAGTTCCGGCACCGCCTACACCGCGTTGGCTACTTTCATACAACTTTGGGGAGAAGAGCAAGCTTATGTGTACTTGAAAGAATTACACAAAAACGTGTCGCAATACACCAAGTCAGGTAACACTGCAACACGTAACACCGCGCGCGGCGAAGCGTCAATAGGTATCGGTTTCTTACATGAACATTCTCTGGAAAAAGAGAAAGGCGCGCCTGTTGAACTTATCGTACCTTGCGAAGGTACAGGTTATGAAATTGGCGGCGTAAGCATTATTAAAGGTGCGCGTAACCTTGAAAATGCGAAGAAATTCGTGGATTGGGCATTATCTAAAGAAGCGCAGGAACTTTCCTGGCAAAAAGGTGAAACTCACCAGATTTTAACCAATAGCCAGGCAAAACAATCGCCTTATGCACTGGATTTTAAATCCATCAATTTAATCAACTATGATTTTGATAAATACGGCTCAAGTGACTTGCGTAAACGTTTGATTACCAAATGGGTGGATGACGTGAAATTGGCAAAATAAGCCTGATTTCGACCGCACTTTACACTATCTCGGGCGTAGCAATGCGCCCCATTATTACCCTAAAAATTGCGAGAGGTTGTATGAATTCCGCAAAAATTCCTTTTATACAGACGGCAAATTTCTGGATATTGTTATCCGCACTTGCCTTTTTAATTCTGCCTTCTCAGGCACTTGACTACGGTTTGTTGGAAAGTACCGCCGACGAATTTTACGATGCTATGGGCTGGTCTTCCCTTAACCTGACCATTTTATGGTTTCTGCCGTTACTCGGTTTTTTGCTTACGCCGCGACTCGGTTTATCCGCTACCGCGCAAGCTAAAGCCGAATTAGGCTTAGTGGCTTTCACCACATTATTCGCTTTTGTCAGCGCCACCGTTTATAAAGTGTCCATGGGTTATTCGGTGATCATTCTGTTAGCGTCGCTGACCGCGCTTGCCACCTTTGCTCTGGCAAAACTGAAAATAATGCAGGGCGATAAATTTATTATCGCCTCACTGTTAGCCATTATCCTGTTGATTTTCTTCTTTATTGTGTACCCGACCGTAGCGATTTTAATCTCCATGTTCTACGACGGCGACACCTTCACACCGCAGCAAGTGTTACGCATTTTAAGTCAAAGCTACATTATCCGCGTTATCACCAACTCGCTTGCGTTATCCGGCTTTGTTGGAGTTGTTTCCACCATTTTCGGCTTGGCATTTGCGCTTTACACCACCCGAATTGCAAAACGTACCGCATTTATCGGTAAAATTTTCTCGATTTTACCTATCGTTACACCGCCGTTTGTTGTCGGTTTAGGGGTAACTTTAATGCTTGGTCGCTCAGGTTATGTAACGGAATTTTTATCCGATAATTTCGGTTTTACCAACCAAAACTGGCTCTACGGTTTTAACGGTATCGCTATTGCGCAAATTCTCGCTTTTGCACCGATTTCATTTATGATTTTAGACGGCGCATTGAAATCCATTCATCCGTCTATTGAAGAAGCGTCTTACACCTTGCGTGCAAACCGTTATCAAACTTTCTATAACATCATTTTCCCGCTGCTCCGCCCTGCTCTGGCAAATTCGTTTTTAATCGTATTTGTACAATCGCTTGCAGACTTCAGTAACCCATTGGTTTTAGGCGGCAGCTTCGACGTAATCGCGACCCAAATCTATTTCTATATTGCAGGTTCACAGCTTGATTACGCATCGGCAAGTACATTAGGTTCAATGTTGCTGATCTTCTCATTGCTGATTTTCATCGTACAGTATATGTGGATAGGTAACCGTTCTTATGTGACGGTTTCGGGCAAATCTTACCGCGGCGACGTACAGGATCTGCCGGGCGGTTTAAAATGGACTATTATCGGTATGCTCGCATTCTGGGTAATTTTCAACCTGGCGCTGTACGGTAGTATTTTCTACGGTAGTTTCACCGTGAACTGGGGGGTGGATTACACCTTAACTACTCGCAACTATCAGCTTATGTTCGGACAAGGCTTTAGCGACGGTGCATGGCCATCATTGCTGAACACCATGCTTTACGCCGGTATTGCCGCACCGTTAACCGCACTTTTCGGCTTGCTGATTGCGTACATCGTGGTACGCAAAGATTTCCAAGGAAAAAAAACATTAGAATTTTTGACCATGCTCTGTTTTGCCGTGCCGGGTACGGTTGCCGGGGTATCCTACATTCTAGCCTTTAACAACGCCCCGATGTACATTACCGGTACCGGCGTCATTATCATTATTTCTATGGTAATGCGCGATTTGCCAATCGGTATGCGCGCCGCTATCGCAGGTTTAGGGCAACTGGATAAATCTCTTGACGAGGCCTCTCTCTCACTGAAAGGCAGTTCCTTTAAAACCATTTGGTATATCGTTTTCCCATTGTTGAAACCGGCGTTGTTATCCGCATTAGTAACCAGTTTCGTGCGTGCCATGACAACCGTAAGCGCAATTATCTTCTTGGTAACGGCGGATACCCGCGTTGCAACCGCCTATATTCTGAATCGCGTAGAAGACGGTGAATACGGTGTCGCTATCGCTTACGGTTCAGTCCTCATCATCGTGATGATGGCTATCATCCTGTTCTTCGACTGGATTGTGGGCGACACCCGTATTTCCCGCTCCAAAGCGAAAAAAATGAATTAAAAGTGCGGTCAAAAAACATAAATTTCGTAGGGTGGGATGTTATCTCACCACAAAAATAAAAATGGTGGGGCTTATCCCACCCTATATAGGCAGTACAATATTATGACAAATCAAAACGACAATTTTTTAGTATTAAAAAACATCAACAAAACCTTTGGCAAATCCGTGGTTATTGATGATTTAGATCTTGTTATCAAACGCGGAACCATGGTCACGCTGTTAGGGCCTTCCGGTTGTGGTAAAACCACCATTTTGCGTTTGGTCGCCGGTCTTGAAAATCCGACGTCCGGTCAGATTTTTATTGACGGCGAAGACGTCACCAAATCGTCCATCCAAAATCGCGACATCTGTATCGTGTTCCAGTCCTACGCCTTATTTCCGCATATGTCTATCGGCGATAACGTAGGTTACGGTTTACGCATGCAAAATATTGCTAAAGAAGAACGTAAACAACGCATTAGAGAAGCTCTCGAACTAGTGGACTTAGCCGGTTTTGAGGACCGCTTTGTCGATCAGATTTCAGGCGGTCAACAACAACGTGTTGCCTTGGCACGCGCTTTAGTGCTCAAACCAAAAGTCTTATTATTCGACGAACCTTTAAGTAACCTGGATGCTAACCTGCGCCGTTCAATGCGTGAGAAAATTCGCGAATTACAACAAAGTCTAAGTATTACTTCACTTTACGTTACCCACGACCAAACCGAAGCCTTTGCCGTATCCGATGAAGTTATTGTAATGAATAAAGGGAAAATCGTGCAAAAAGCGCCGGCGAAAGAATTGTATCAACAACCGAATTCGCTGTTCCTTGCGAATTTCATGGGTGAAAGCAGTATTTTCAACGGTCAATTGCAAGGAAACCAGGTAACCTTAAACGGCTATCAATTTACACTACCGAATGCGCAGCAATTCAACCTGCCGAACGGCGATTGCCTGGTGGGGATTCGTCCGGAAGCGGTAACCTTAAAAGAAACCGGCGAGCCGTCTCAACAATGTTCAATTAAAACCGCCGTTTACATGGGCAACCATTGGGAAATTGTAGCGGACTGGGCGGGTCAAGATTTGCTCATTAACGCCAACCCGGAAGTATTCAATCCGGAACAAAAACAGGCTTATGTACACTTGTCCTCCCACGGCGTATTCTTACTCAAAAAAGAATAACCTAATTCTAAAATAAAAAGTGCGGTGAAAATTTCAAAACTTTTGAAAAAATCACCGCACTTTTTTATATCCAAAAGCCTTAGCCAATCACAGAATAAACTTTGAATTTATTGGTTTGCGCCAATACCTTATGCCCGCCGAAATACTCATCCAATAAATCGGGATAAGGCAGGAAAGCATTGGCAACAATACGCAATTCGCCACCGGGCACTAAATGCCATTTTGCATTACTAATCAACTCCCGGACCGCACGATAAGCGGTATCAATACCGTCATGAAACGGCGGATTGGAAATAATTAAATCAAATTTACCTTCCACATGAGAAAAGACGTCGCTTGCCAGAACCTGCCCGCTCAACTTGTTTTCAAGCATTGTTCGCTCCGCCGAAGCAAGCGCCATTGCATGAATATCGGTCATAGTTACCTTAGTTTGCGGATTTTTCAATTTAATCATAGAGCCGATAACCCCGGCGCCACAGCCTAAATCCAGCACATTCCCGCGAATATTATCCTTTACTGTGGAAAGCAGTAGCTGAGTGCCGACATCCAACTCATTTGCGCTGAATACGCCCGGCAAACTATAAACGATTAACTCGCCTAATTGCGGACTGCGGTAAGTTTTCCAAAAATTTTCAAGCTCAAAGTTCGGCTGCTTTTGCAAAGTAAAATGATATAACCCGCATCGGCGAGCGCTGTCAATTTTGCCGATATCACCAAAATGAGCCAGCATTTTTTCCGCCGACCGCACACCGCTTCGGTTCTCGCCGATGATCAGCACTTCCTGTCCGACGGGGGCGTTTGCCAGCAACTGCATTAACTGGAACTGCACTTCCTGCTTATTTTTCGTCCAATAATAAACGATTAAATCGGCCCTTCCTGTAAAAATTACGGAAAAATCCACCGCACTTTTTCCCTGAATCTGATTCACATAATCAAAATACCATGACCATATTTTCACCGACCGGCATTGAGATTGAATTTTTTGCGGAAAATCGTCATTCACCCCACCAGCCAATAAAACGCTTTTATCGGCAAAAAGCGGCAAATGACGTTCCAGCACCTGGCTTTCAAGAGAAATCATTTTGGAAAATTCCTAGCAGATAAGTTAAAATAAAAGAGCTTCATTATATAAGAAATCAACCCTTAAACAAAACGAAGAGTTTATTATGCCGGTTTAAACTTATTCTCAAGGTTCGGATTGGATTGATAACATATCGCCGATAATCCGACTAATAACCACAATTTAATTTTACGGGAAAAAAAGTGAATCGACGGGATCATCTTTTACAGGAATTGGGGATTACTCAATGGCAATTACGTCGTCCTGACGTATTGAAAGGGGCGATAAATATCGCCGTGGAAGAACATATTCGCCTGCTGGTTATTGCCGAATGCACATTAAGTGCCCGTGATTTTTTTATTCAAGATGTGCTACGTAGCGCCGAAATCAAGCTACAAGATTGTTTATTTTTGACTTTTTCGCAGGCGGCGCATTTGACGGTGCAGCATCCCGTTAATTATTGGTTATTATCTGATGAACAAGGGATAATCGAGCAAACTTTGACATTTTGTACGTTACAAAATTCTCTTTGGCAAACGCCGGATTTGCCGCGATTAAAGCTGGATCGGCGCGCAAAACAAGCCCTTTGGAAACAAATTCAAACTTCGTTATAAATTATGACTGAAATTTCACCAATTCAGGCAGAGGATTTCGATCGCCTGTTTGAAATCGAACAAGCGGCGCATTTAGTGCCATGGTCAATGGGTACGCTGCAAAACAATCAGGGGGAACGCTATCTTAATCTTAAGAGCTCCGTTCAAAATCATATTGCGGGCTTTGCTATATGCCAAACCGTGTTGGATGAGGCGACTTTATTTAATATTGCTATTGACCCCGTTTGTCAGGGGCAAGGAATCGGCAAAGCCCTATTAAGTGAGCTGATTAAGCGGTTACGGGAAAAAAATGTGGCGACTTTGTGGTTGGAAGTACGGGAGTCAAATCAAACGGCTAAACGACTTTATGACCGATTAGGTTTTAATGAAGTGGATATTCGTAAAAATTATTACCCTACACCCGACGGCGGCAGGGAAAATGCCATTGTAATGGCGTTATATTTATAACGTACCTAAAAAAACTGCGGTATTTCTTACCGCAGTTTTTTTATTAGTAAAGCCTGAGATTATTTAGCGTAACGTTTGAACACTAATGTAGCGTTCGTACCGCCGAAACCAAAGCTGTTTGACATCACGGTTTGTAAACCTGCATTTTCTTTTGTTTCGGTAACGATATTTAAACCTTCGGCCTGCTCGTCTAATGTTTCGATGTTAATGCTTGGGGCGATAAAGTCGTTGTGTAACATTAATAACGTATAAATCGCTTCGTGCGCACCAGCCGCACCTAACGAGTGACCTGTCATGGATTTTGTTGAAGAAATTGCCGGTTTGGCTTCACCAAATACATTTCTGATTGCGCCTAATTCTTTCACGTCACCAACCGGTGTTGAAGTACCGTGAACGTTGATATAGTCGATCGGCGTATCAATATTCGCCATCGCTTGTTTCATGCAACGTTCCGCACCTTCGCCGCTTGGCGCTACCATGTCGTAACCGTCTGAAGTCGCGCCGTAGCCTACGATTTCCGCATAAATTTTTGCACCGCGGGCAAGAGCGTGTTCTAATTCTTCAACAACAACAACCGCACCGCCGCCGGCAATAACGAAACCGTCACGATCCGCATCATAAGCGCGAGACGCTTTTTCCGGGGTTTCATTATATTTGGTTGAAACGGCACCCATTGCATCGAATTGTGCCGCTCCTTCCCAGGATAATTCTTCCGCACCGCCTGCGAAAACAATATCTTGTTTACCTAATTGAATTAACTCAAAGGCATTACCGATACAATGTGCCGAAGTTGCACAAGCGGAACTGATAGAATAGTTAACGCCTTTAATTTTGAACGGAGTTGCCAAACAAGCGGAAACACTTGAAGACATGGTTTTAGTTACCGCATAAGGACCAATTGCTTTAACACCACGGGAACCGCGTGCCGCATCGGCCGCTTTCACCTGATAATGCGCCGAACCGATACCGGCACCGATAACAAGACCTGTACGCTCATTAGAAACCTGATCTTCGCTAAGACCTGCATCTTCAATAGCTTCTTTCATTGACAGGTAGGCATAAGCGGCGGCATCACCCATAAAACGATAAATTTTACGATCAATTAATTCGGCAGGATTTAACTTAACTGTTCCGGCGACATGGCTACGCATACCCATTTCTACAAAACTCGGTACGATTTCAATTCCTGATTTACCTGCTTTTAAAGAAGCTAAAACTTCTTCTTTATTATTACCGATGCTTGAAATTACACCAAAACCTGTAATCACTGCTCTTTTCATTATTTTTTCCTTATCTGTTCAAGAGAAACATTGAAATATTTCAACTTACATTTGTTAGCTGAAAGCTAATTTACTATGAATATAAAATATTGCAAGTATTAATTTTAACATACGACCAGTAAACAAAAAATCGCTAATTCGCGCCATTTTGGTATTCATTCCGATTTAAGCGTATCATAAGAGCTTATGAAGTAAGAAATAAAGGAAATTTGTCTCTATGTTGAAAGTTACCGCCGCCCATATTCATTTTAATCGGGACAATACGCCCGTTTCGGAGCAATTTGATGATATTTATTTTTCAACCGCAGACGGACTTGAAGAAAGCCGCTATGTTTTTCAGGAAGGCAATAATTTATGGCGACGCTGGTTACAATTCGGCGAAAATCATTTTGTTATCGCGGAAACTGGATTCGGCACCGGATTAAACTTTTTGGCGGTTACCGCATTATTCAGAGAATTCCGGACGCAATATCCCGACAGCCCGTTAAAACGGTTGTTTTTTATTTCATTTGAAAAATATCCGATGAGTTGTGCCGATTTAAGATCGGCTCATCAGGCTTATCCGCAATTTAATTCCCTTGCCGAACAACTGCGACAAAACTGGTTACAACCCATTGTCGGCTGTTATCGTTTTCATTTTGAAGAAACCGCATTGGATCTATGGTTCGGTGATATTGCGGACAATCTGCCCCAACTCGGCGATTACATGGTAAATAAAATAGACGCCTGGTTTTTAGACGGTTTTGCACCGAGCAAAAATCCTGAAATGTGGAACGAGAATTTATATAAACAAATGTTCCGCTATACCAAACCGGCAGGCACGTTCGCTACCTTTACGGCGGCAAGTGCGGTGAAAAAAGGTTTAGAATCTGCCGGTTTCAGCTTGCAGAAAAGAAAGGGGTTCGGCAAAAAACGGGAATGTTTACAGGGCTTCAAACCCTTGAATGCCGAACAAAATCCGGTGGTACATACGCCTTGGTTGCTTTCGCGAAGCGCAACCTTATCTGAAAATACCGATATTGCCATTATCGGCGGCGGAATTTCCTCACTTTTTAGCGCAATTTCGCTGTTGCAGCGGGGTGCAAATGTTACGCTTTATTGCGAAGACCAACAGCCTGCGCTCAACGCTTCGGGCAATAAACAAGGGGCGTTTTATCCTCAATTAAGCGACGACGATATTCATAATATCCGTTTTTATATTCATGCTTTTGCCTACGGGCAACAACAATTACGTTGGGCGATTCAACAAGGCATTGAATTTGAACATGAATTTTGCGGCGTAGCACTTTGCGCTTATGATGAAAAAAGTGCGGTCAAATTAGCGAAAATTTCTGACTACGATTGGGATACCAGTTTATATCAACCTTTAAATCAACAGGAATTAAGCGAAAAAGCGGGGTTGCCATTGCCGTGCGGCGGCGGCTTTATTCCGCAAGGCGCTTGGTTAGCGCCCCGTCAATTTGTACAAAACGGCTTTGCCTTTGCGCAAAAGTGCGGTCTGAAATTAAAAACTTTTGAAAAAATTACCGCACTTTCACAAAGTGAAAAGGGCTGGATTCTGCATAACGATAAAAACGAGCAATTTCATCATGAGACGGTAATTATTGCCAACGGGCATAAACTCAAACAATTCACCCAAACCTCCCGCATTCCCGTTTATTCGGTACGCGGTCAAGTGAGCCAAATTCCCACTTCAAGCCAATTGCTAAAATTAAAATCCGTGCTTTGTTATGACGGTTATCTCACACCGGCGGATCAGGCGAAACAATTTCACTGTATCGGAGCAAGCCATGTGCGGGATTGTGAAGACCGCGATTTCAGCCTGCAGGAACAGCAAGAAAATCAGGCTAAAATTCAGCTGAATATTGCGGAAGACTGGACGAAAGAAGTGAACACCGCCGATAATCTTGCCCGCACCGGCATTCGCTGTGCCGTTCGCGATCGGATTCCGCTGGTCGGCAATGTACCGGACTTTGAGCGGCAAGCGGATGAGTACCGTAACATTTTTAATTTGCGCCGCCGCAAACAGTTTATCCCGCAGGCGGCGGTATTTGAAAATCTCTATTTGGTAGGCGCTTTAGGTTCAAGGGGTTTAACTTCCGCGCCGTTGCTCGGCGAAATTTTGGCGTCTATGATTTATGGAGAACCGATTCCTTTAAGCGAAGATATTCTGCATTGTCTGAATCCGAACCGCAGCTGGATGCGGAAACTATTGAAAGGCACGCCGGTAAAATAACTTACCCCAATCTTAATGCTAGGCTTGCGGTGCAAAAATCCGCAAGCTTAGTTATTTAACCCCAAACGTTCCAAATGATAAGAACCGTTTAAAATGCGCCGCCACCAAGATTTATTCGTCAAATACCATTGCAAAGTTTTCCGCATACCGGATTCGAAACTTTCTTCGGCTCGCCAGTCTAATTCACGGTTGATTTTGCTTGAATCAATGGCATAACGAAGATCATGCCCCGGGCGATCGGCAACATAGCAAATCAGATCTTCATACTTCATTACACCTGCGGGTTTATTCGGCACCAGTTCTTCCAATAAAGTACAAAGGGTTTTCACCACCTCTATATTGCTTTTCTCGTTATTGCCGCCAATATTATAAGTCTCGCCCACTCTCCCCTCGGTCAGTATTTTATACAAAGCCCGCACATGATCTTCCACAAACAGCCAATCGCGAATTTGTAAACCCTTACCATAAACAGGTAAAGGTTTGCCTTCCAGCGCATTTAAAATCATTAAAGGAATCAGTTTTTCCGGAAACTGAAACGGGCCGTAATTATTTGAGCAATTGCTCACAATCGTCGGCAAACCATAAGTGCGATGCCACGCCCGCACTAAATGATCGGCGGACGCTTTCGAGGCCGAATAAGGGCTTGAAGGCGAATAAGGCGTTTCTTCCGTAAATAAAGCGTTTTTATCGGCTAAATCGCCATAAACTTCATCGGTGGAAATATGATGAAAACGAAAAGTTTTTTTTCTTTCGGTATCCAGCCGGTTCCAATAATGACGAGCGGCTTCAAGCAGCCTATAGGTGCCGACAATATTGG
This sequence comes from Basfia succiniciproducens, assembly GCF_011455875.1. Classification (NCBI taxonomy): domain Bacteria; kingdom Pseudomonadati; phylum Pseudomonadota; class Gammaproteobacteria; order Pasteurellales; family Pasteurellaceae; genus Basfia; species Basfia succiniciproducens. The sequence continues at coordinate 1,218,753 of NZ_CP015031.1, forward strand.
TTTGAATAAAAATTCCGGCGCCGTCAATGGATCGATCCACATGGCTTTCCGCCGCCAAATGCATGACTGCATCGGGCTGATGATCGGCAAAAATGCGATCTAAGGCGGCACGATCACAAATATCCGCCCGTTCAAAACTATAACGCGGATTTAAAGAAACGGTCTCTAAGGAATCCAAATTTGCGGCATAAGTCAGCTTATCCAGATTAATCACCTCATCCTGCCGCTGATTAATAATGTATCGAATCAATGCGGAACCGATAAACCCCGCTCCGCCTGTTACTAAAATTTTCATATTAAACTCAACTCATATTGGTATGGCAATTTTAACAATCTTTATCGATAAAAAAGTGCGGTGAAAAATCCTGAAATTTTCACCGCACTTTTAGCGCTATGGCTTATAGATGAACTCGACACCTTCGTCATCTTCTTCCGACCAATCATCGTCCCAATCTTCTTCGTCATCAAAACCACGTTCGGATAATTGTTCGTTATGATAGTCATCCCATTTGAATTTCACTTCTTCCGCCGCTTTTTCTTCCTCTTCAACTTCACGAGGATTCGCTTCGATGAAATCCATAATGTCACGAATTAACTGCGGGATATTTTTACCGGTCGCCGCCGAAATAAGGTAATAGTCCTCTTCCCAGCCCAATCGTTCGGTAATGTCTTTTGCCCGCTCAGCCGCTTCTTCATCGCTTATGGTATCGATTTTATTGAATACCAACCAACGCGGCTTATCCGCCAGTTTTTCGCTGTATTGAAACAATTCGCTTTCAATAATACCGATATTGTCCGCCGGATCGCTTTCATCAATCGGTGCAATATCCACTAAATGAATCAATACGCGGCAACGCTCTAAATGTTTTAAGAAACGAATTCCTAAGCCGGCGCCTTCGGAAGCGCCTTCAATCAAACCGGGAATATCCGCCACCACGAAACTGCGATTGGCGTCAACGCGGGCAACCCCTAAACTCGGCACCAATGTGGTGAACGGGTAATCGGCCACTTTCGGTTTTGCAGCCGAAACCGCACGGATAAAAGTTGATTTACCCGCATTCGGCAAACCCAGCATCCCTACATCAGCTAACAACATCAGTTCGAGTTGTAAATCGCGTTTCTCACCCGGCGTGCCCATGGTTTTTTGACGAGGGGCGCGATTTACGGAAGATTTAAAACGCGTATTACCCAAACCGTGATAACCGCCTTTCGCTACTAATAATTTAGCACCGTTTTTAGTTAAATCGCCGATAATCTCTTTCGTATCGTTATCAATCGCTCTCGTCCCCACCGGCACGCGCAACGTAATATCTTTACCGCGATGACCGGTACAATTTGAACTGCGCCCGTTTTCTCCGCGTTCCGCCGCAAAACGTTTTTCAAAACGATAGTCAATCAAGGTGTTGAGGTTTTCATCGGCAATCAAATAAACGTCGCCGCCGTCGCCACCATCGCCGCCGTCAGGCCCACCTTTCGGGATATATTTTTCGCGGCGGAAACTCACGCAACCGTTACCGCCGTCACCAGCTTCAATACGAATTAAAGCTTCATCAATAAATTTCATCTTTTCTTACCTTTTATACTTAAATAATTTATATCCCACCGCTGAGATAATTGCTCCTAATACTACAACAAATGCCCCGATATAACTAACAGTATTTAAATGGGGCATCGCAAAATGCGCGGGATCCAGCCCATGTAAAATTCTGGAAAATAAGATTGTAAATAGCGGCACTAAGGTAACCACTACGCTGACTTTTGAAACATCCCAACGATTTAACGCTTCGGCATAAGCGCCATAACCGATAAGCGTATTTAGACAACAATAAATAAAACAACCCAACGCAAAACCGCTTAACCCCTGAATCTGCGAAAATTGCGCAAAAGGACATAATACAATTACGCAACCCGTGTACATAATGAGCAAAATCTGTTGTGCGGTAAATTGCCGCGACATAAGTTTTTGGGCCATACCGTAAGCCACCCAAACCACAGCGGCGCTAACGCTTAACAGAATTCCGGTAGAATACATATTCAAACCGAACAGCATGTCAAATTTATCGTTAAAGAATAAACCCAATCCTAAAATCAGGATGAGCAATCCCGCTTTTTGATGAGCGCCAAGTTTTTCTTTAAATACAAACACGCCGCAGATCAACATCATAAATGAAGATAAATGGATAAAAATTTGTGTTATCGCCGGTTCAATATAATTTAATGAAGAATTAAATAAGAAGAAATTGCCCGCCAAACCTAGTACGCCGATCAGAGACAATTTCCAATAACGAGACGTAAACTGCGATAAAGCCGGCAGTTTTTTCTTCCAGGCTAATAATAAAAATAATGCCAGCGAGGCGACAAAAAATCGATACCAAACGATACTCTCCGCCCCCATCACCGTCAGTACATGTTGTAATGCAATCGGCAAAGATCCCCATGCCATTGCGGTAATTAAGGCAAAAATAAAACCTAAGACGGGTTGTTGATTCATTAATCTCTCTCTTTTAACATTTTCAGCTTATGTCCAAGAGCGGATAGCATCGCCCCGGATACAACACAAAACGCCCCTAAATAGCTAATCCAATTCAGTTCGACCGCCACAAAATAATTTGGCGCAATCATCACCGCCAAATGGGAAAACAATAAAGTGAAAATCGGAATTTGGGTTAAAATAGCGCTTACTTTAGACACTTCCCAACGATCTAACGCTTCGGCATAGCAACCATAGGCAATGATCGTATTCACACCGGAAAAAACAAGACATACAAGCTGAAAACCGTCTAATTGATATATTTGCTTGATGTCCGCATTTGGGAAGAAAACAAGAGTACAGCCGATATATATCATCAATAAAATTTGTTGAGAACTTAAATGAGAAAGCAATACTTTCTGTACTATCGCATAAATCACCCAAACAAAACTTGATGCAATAACCATCACCACACCTTTAAAATAAGTATTCAACTGTAAAAAATCGTCTAAACGCTCATTAAAGAATAAGATTAATCCGAGTGATAATACGGCGAGTCCAATCTTTTGATGACGCGCCATTTTTTCTTTAAAAATCAATACACCGGCGAATAACATCATAAAAGAAGATAACGGGCTGAGTACTTGGCTGGTTGTCGGCGGAATATACTTTAAAGCTAAATTATACAAATAAAAATTAACGGATAATCCCGCTATGGCAAGCAGGAGTAACAAAGTATTTTTAGGCGAAATCCGTTTAAAAGTAAAAAATTTGCCGCTAAAACAAAGCAATAAGAGTACGCCAATCGCAGATAAAACAAACCTGTACCAAACGGAAGTTTGAATATCCATAACCTTCACTACCTGTTGCACAAAAAGAGGTAATGAACTCCACATACAGGCGGCAATCAGCCCGAATAGAAAACCTAATAAGGGTTGCTGTTTCATATATTCACGAAGAATTCTTCAGTTAACTGTTTAATTTATAAGTAAAAATCCACTCTTTTAGAAGGTGTTTTTTAGTCAACAATAAAAATGCCCCACATACTTGTGGGGCATTTTAAATTTCATCTATTTGAAATTAATACGTCGCGTTAATTATTCAGTAACGATGCTTACGTATTTACGGCTTTTTTCGCCTTTCACTTCAAATTTTACTTTACCGTCTGCAGTTGCAAATAAAGTATGGTCACGACCCATACCTACATTGCTACCGGCATGGAATTTAGTACCACGTTGACGAACGATAATGCTACCTGCTAACACGGATTCGCCACCGAAACGTTTAACACCAAGGCGTTTAGCTTCAGAATCACGACCGTTACGAGTTGAACCACCAGCTTTTTTAGTTGCCATCTACTTGATCTCCTCTGAAATTATGCTTGAATCCCAGTGATTTTCACTTCTGTGAACCACTGACGATGACCTTGCTGTTTACGACTGTGTTTACGACGACGGAATTTAACGATTTTGATTTTATCGCCACGACCTTGCGCCACAACTTCAGCCACTACTTTCGCGCCAGTAACTACTGGTGCACCAATTTTAACATCTTCACCGTTAACGACCATCAACACTGAATCGAATTCAACCGTTTCACCGGTTGCTTTTTCAAGTTTCTCTAAACGAACAACTTGACCTTCGCTTACACGGTGTTGTTTACCGCCACTTTGGAAAACTGCGTACATAAATACTCCGCTATACCTTGCGCTTATAATGTCTCTGCATTTTATGCGCATTAAAAATCATTTAAATAGGTCGCAAATTCTACGGAAAAACTCCCTTGATAGCAAGCTCTAATTTGCAATAATATGAAAAAATTCTTTATTTGAGCAAAATTGCATTGTTTGCTTTCAGAATTGAAAGAAAATCGGGTAAAATCAACCGCACTTTTCCTATTTAATTACATAAAGAATTGCATAATGACCACCACAAACAATTTAATGGATATAAAAACCATCCAAGCGCTCGTTAGCGACGATATGCAAAAAGTCAACGAAGAAATTCTAGCACAACTCAATTCGGACGTCCCGTTAATTAATCAACTCGGCTATTATATTATTCACAGCGGCGGAAAACGCATTCGCCCGATGATCGCCAACCTTGCGGCAAAAGCCTTAAATTATCAGGATAACAAGCATATTACCTGCGCCGCTTTTATTGAATTTTTACATACGGCGACTCTTTTGCACGATGATGTGGTGGACGAATCCGATATGCGCCGCGGCAATCCTACCGCGAATGCCGAATTCGGTAATGCCGCCAGTGTGCTAGTGGGCGATTATATGCATACCCGTTCTTTCCAAATGATGACCGAACTCGGTTCTTTGCGCATTTTGCAAGTGATGTCTGCGGCGACCAATGTAATTGCGGAAGGCGAAGTCCAACAGTTAATGAACGTACGTGATCCCGATACCACCGAGCAAAACTATATGAAGGTCATTTACAGCAAAACAGCCCGCTTATTTGAAGTTTCCACTCAAACGGTGGCGATTTTGGCCGATGCCGGCGCCGCAATTGAAGAAGGATTGCAAAATTACGGCCGTTATTTAGGCACGGCGTTTCAGTTAGTGGATGATATTCTGGATTACAGCGCCAATGCGGCAACCTTAGGTAAAAACATCGGTGACGATTTAGCCGAAGGTAAACCGACACTGCCGTTGCTACACGCAATGCGCCACGGTAACCCGCAACAAGCCGAGCTTATCCGCAATATCATTTTGCAAGGAGGTAATCGTGATGCCTTAGATGAAGTCCTGACAATTATGCACGAACATAAATCTCTGGATTATGCAATGGAACATGCCAAACAGGAAGCGCAAAAAGCGGTTGACGCCCTTGCGCCGTTACCTGACAACATTTACAAACGAGCAATGATTTCCCTTGCTTATCTTTCGGTCGATCGAGCCTACTAATTTTTTATCCGTAGGACACAATTTGTGTCCTTTTCTATTTTAGCTATTTAGTGAAACCTTATGACAGACGATATTAATGAAATTGTGAAAAGTGCGGTAAATTTTCAGCGAATTTCACAAAAAAAACAAAACGCGCGGAAAGATCCGAACGCCCCTTATGTGCGTCCTAAACTTGAACTGCCCGAAGGGCACAATAAACTTTTGCTGCACACTTGCTGCGCGCCTTGTTCCGGCGAAATAATCGCTGCGGTGAAAGCTTCTGACGTGCAATTTACAATCTTCTTCTACAACCCGAATATTCACCCTCATCGCGAATATTTAATCCGAAAAGATGAAAACAAACGCTTTGCGGATAAAAATAATATTCCTTTTATTGATGCGGATTATGATCGCGACGAATGGTTCAAACGTACCAAAGGACTGGAACATGAACCGGAACGCGGCGCCCGATGCACCAAATGTTTCGATATGCGACTGGAACGTACCGCACTTTATGCCCATGAAAACGGATTTCCGGTGATCGCCACCAGCCTCGGCATTTCACGCTGGAAAAATCAGGAACAGGTTTATGATTGCGGTAGACGTGCCGCCGCCCGATATGAAGACGTAATTTTCTGGGATTTCAACTGGCGTAAAGACGGCGGTTCCGCACGTTCCGACAAACTGCGAAAAGAAGAACGTTTTTATAAGCAGGAATACTGCGGTTGCGTATATTCATTACGGGATACCAATAAATGGCGGGAGTCCAGAGGTTTGGGCAAAATCGAAATCGGTACGGTTTATTATTCCGTTGATGAATAAGCCCCCCTCAGTCACTACGTGACAGCTCCCCCCATAAAGGTGGGAGCGAATTTGATATGCCAATTGAGTTAATTATTCTGTCAATAAGTGTGCTATACGATAGCACGGTTTTCTAATAAGTTTGATACGTGAGAACACGTCGGAAACACGCGCTATCCGAGAACGATATTTTTATAAAGTGCGGTAGAAATTTGGCGAAATTCGATTTAGTAACATATAAAAAATGAATTAAATATCACCTCGGATTTTGCGCCCGCCTTTATGGAAGCTATCACCGCCTTATCTGCGCAAATAGGCTTGAATTTCGCTCTTATCTTTAATGAGAGCTGCCATGCCATCCTCTTATCTGCGTAAATAGAATTTGGTTTCGCTCCCACCTTTATGGGGCGGGGAACTGCCACGCCGCCATCTTATCTGCGTAAATAAAATTAGGTTTCGCTCCCGCCCTTATGGGGCAGGGAACTGCCACACCGCCATCTTATTTGTGTAAATAGAATTAGGTTTCGCTCCCACCTTTGGGGGGAGCTGTCACGTAGTGACTGAGGGGGGAAAAATAACTCCTTAGGCTCTTGAAGTGTAATCCCCCACGCAAACCCATTTATAAGTAGTTAATGCTTCCAACCCCATCGGGCCTCTCGCATGCAATTTTTGCGTACTCACGGCGACTTCGGCGCCAAGTCCGAACTGACCGCCGTCGGTAAATCTGGTGCTGGCATTCACATAAACCGCCGCTGCATCCACTTGCGCTACAAACTGATTAGCGAGTTTTTGCGACTCCGTTAAAATACTCTCCGAATGCTCGCTGCCGTATTCCCGAATATGTTCAACCGCTTCCTCAATGCCTTTTACGATAACCACGTTCAAATCATAAGTCAGCCATTCGTTACGTAACTGTTGCTCGGTTACCGGCTTAACATCGGCACTTACGCCTTGCAAAATAGAAAGTGCGGTAGAATCCGCATGAAATTTTACCTCTTTTGTTTTCAATCGGCGGGCAAGTTTCGGCAAAAATTCTTCGGCGATACTTTCTTGCACCAATAAGGTTTCAACCGTATTACAAGTACTTGGGCGTTGCGTTTTCGCGTTTTCAATCACCGCCAGCGATCGGTCTTGATCCGCACTTTGTTCCACAAAAATATGACAAACACCGATGCCGCCGACAATCACCGGAATGCTGGAGTTATCCCGGCAAAGCGCCTGTAATCCGGCACCGCCGCGGGGAATAATCATGTCCACATATTTATCTAAATGCAGCAATTCCATAACCAGTGCGCGATCAGGATCGGTAATCGCCTGTACCGCCATTTCTGGTAGCCCTGCCTGTTGCAAGGCATTTTGTACCACTTCCACTAAAATTTTATTGGAATGCTGCGTTTCCTTTCCGCCGCGCAGGATCACCGCATTACCGGTTTTCAGGCAGAGACTCGCCACATCAATAGTCACATTCGGACGGGCTTCATAAATCGTGCCGATAACACCCAGCGGAGTACGGATTCGTTCTAACTTCAAACCGCTGTCCAACACGCCGCCGTCAATAATTTTACCGACCGGATCCGCTAAGGAAATCACATGGCGGACATCATCGGCAATGCCGGTCAAACGCTCTTTTGTTAACAGCAGACGATCAATAATGGATTCGGATAAACCGTTTTCCCGGGCCGCCTGAATATCCTTGGCGTTTTCCGCTAAAATGCGTTCCTGTTGAGCTTCCAACCGTTCAGCGATTAATGCCAAAGCGTGGTTTTTCTCTTGTTGGGAAAGTTGAGAAAGCGCAAAAGCCGCTTGTTTAGCCCGCTTTCCCATTTGAATTAAATCTGTCATAAAAACCTCTATTTTTCTTTATATTTACGTCTTTTCGGTAATCTCGGCATTATTTCTTTCGGCGACATTTCTTCTTCATGATAATCAAATACCGGGAATCCCCAACTGAAATAAATGGCGAGCAAGCGGAAAATAAATCCGACCGTCAGCGTAATCATTACGGTTAAATTAATTGATAACCCTAAATGCTGTAATCCAATATAGAGACAAGCGGTAAAAAAGGCAATAAAGGCATAAAGTTCTTTTTGGAAAATTAACGGAATCCGGTTACATAAAATATCTCGCAATACACCGCCAAAGGCACCGGTTAAAATCGCCGAAATGGAAGCGACTGTCAAACCAAACCCCATATCTAACGCAATTTGCGTACCAAAAATAGAAAATAAAATCAGCCCCAGCCCGTCTAACACAAGAAAAACCGTCCGAAACGAGCGGTTAAAGTGAGTAATTAAAGGTGCAATAAATATAGTGGCGAGTGCCGTAATAGCCACAATTAACACCCAATGAGGGTTGGCGATAAAATTTACCGGGTAATTGCCGAGAATAATATCCCGCATTAAACCGCCCCCTAACGCCGGCATAAATGCAATCACGATCACCCCGAAAATATCCATTTTCTCCCGTCCGGCAGAAAGCGCGCCGGTCATCGCTTCGACGATAAGCCCGATATAAAAAAGAACCTCTAATAACATAATTTTTTTATTTTTAAGCGGAAAAAGAGAAACACATTCTAGCTGAAATACGACGTATTATGTAGCGTTAAAACACAATAATTTAAACCGTATTCATAAAATTAAAAGGCGCTAATTAGAAACGACAAATTGTCTGTAATATCGCCATTTTATTTTCCTTTTCGCTCATTTTCTTATTTTGTGATACCGCTAACAGAATTATTTTTCTCTTTCGCTTATAGTCTCTTCATCTTAAACCAGTAATGAAGGAAGATATGGTATGAAAAAACTCATTAACTCCGTTGAAACCGTCCTTGACGAACAATTACAAGGATTGGCAAAGTCTCATCCTCAATTAGTATTAAATACCGAACCCGTTTATGTTCGCCGTGCCGATGCGCCGGTAGCGGGTAAAGTCGCAATTATTTCCGGCGGCGGTAGCGGCCATGAACCGATGCACGCAGGTTTTGTGGGTGAAGGTATGTTAGACGGCGCTTGCCCGGGGGCAATTTTCACCTCGCCGACACCGGATCAAATGATGGAATGCGCCATGGCGGTTGACAGCGGCGAAGGCGTTTTGTTGCTGATAAAAAATTATACCGGCGACGTATTAAATTTCGAAACGGCTACGGAACTGTTAGCGGATATGGGCAATCAGGTGGCAACGGTTTTAGTTGATGATGATGTGGCGGTAAAAGACAGTTTATACACCGCCGGTCGTCGCGGCGTCGCCAACACCGTTATTATGGAAAAATTATTAGGTGCCGCCGCCGATAAAGGCTACAACCTCAGCCAACTGGCGGAACTTGGTTACAAACTCAATAATCAAGGGCATTCTCTCGGCATCGCATTAGGCGCCTGCACCGTACCGGCGGCCGGTAAACCTTCATTTACCTTAGCCGAAAACGAAATGGAATTCGGCGTAGGTATTCACGGCGAACCTGGCATTGAACGCCGTCCTTTCGAAAATCTGGATAAAACCGTTCAACAAATGTTCGACACCATAATTGAAAACGGCAACTACGAGCGCAAAATGCGCCGCTGGGATTGCCAAGCCAATCAATGGAATGAAGTAACCGAACAAAAACAAGCCCTGCAACCGGGCGATCGCGTTATTGCCTTGGTGAATAATTTAGGATCCGTTCCGCTTTCCGAATTATACGGCGTATATAACAAATTAACCGAATGTTGTGAAAAATTCGGCTTGACCATTGAACGCAATCTAATCGGCTCTTACTGTACCTCATTAGATATGCAGGGCATGTCCGTCACCCTATTGAAAGTGGACGATGAAATTCTTTCGCTTTGGGACGCACCGGTAAATACGCCGGCATTGCGTTGGGGAAAATAGTTTAAAGCAAGGAGAAGTATATGGCTTTAACCAAACAACAAATTTTACAATGGCTGGAAAATTGCAATCGGACATTCAACGAACGGCGGGATTATCTGACCGAATTAGACACGGCAATCGGCGACGGCGACCACGGGCTGAATATGCAACGGGGTTTCAGTAAAGTAATGGATAAACTTCCGACTATCAAAGATAAAGATATCGGGACGATTTTAAAAAACGTCGGTATGACTTTGCTTTCGCAAGTGGGCGGCGCAAGCGGTCCGCTTTACGGTACTTTTTTCATTAAGGGGGCGCAAAGTGCGGTCGGAAAAGAAGAAATTTCTTTTGAAGAACTCGTTCAAGTGCTAAAAGACGGCGTTGCCGGTATTGTTTCGCGCGGGCATGCCGAACTCGGCGACAAAACCATGTGCGATGTATGGCTGCCGGTTGTCAACCAGCTGGAACAGGAGGACGGTAATCAACCTCTTGATGCGCTATTGAAAAGTGCGGTCGAAAAAGCCAATATTTCCTTGCAGGCGACTATTCCGCTTATCGCTAAAAAAGGGCGTGCCAGCTATTTGGCGGAACGTAGCGCCGGGCATCAGGATCCGGGCGCCACGTCCACCACTTATATGCTCGAAGCCTTATATAATGCGGTGAAATAGGAGAGATTATGGTTAATCTGGTTATTGTTTCACATAGCAAAAAACTGGCCGACGGCGTTGCCGAATTGGCGGGTCAAATGGTAACCGGCGGTTGCAAAATCGCCGTAGCCGCCGGTATCGACGATGAAGAAAACCCCATCGGCACCGATGCGGTAAAAATCATGAGCGCAATCGAAGAGGTATTCAGCGCCGACGGCGTAGTCATTCTGGTTGACTTGGGCAGCGCCATTTTAAGTGCAGAAACCGCATTAGATTTGCTGGATCCGGAAATTGCCGAAAAAGTGGCAATAAGCTATGCGCCTCTTGTCGAAGGCGCATTAGCCGCCGCCGTTTCCGCTTCTACCGGAGACGATTTACAAACCGTACTAGCCGAGGCAAAAGCCGCAGGCGATTTGAAATTACAACAGGAAAACAAATAGTAAAAAGTGCGGTCAAAAATCACAAAATTTTTAAACACTTCAAAAAAACAACCGCACTTTTTAGTGCGGTTATCTTTAATATTTCATGCCATTACGCCATTTGTTCCAGTAACTTCGTCAGTTTCCGATATTGTCGGTATTTGTGTTGATAAGCGTCGAAATTGGCGGGATTCGGCTGAATGACGCGCAACGCCTGATGTTGTTTTAGCGCAAGGCTGTCGCCGTTAACTCCTTCCGCCGCCATTAATGCGGCACCCAGACAACCGATTTCTTCCACTTCCGGTATTTCCAGGGTTTTACCTGTCAGATCCGCCAGCATTTGCAGCCAGACGGCGGATTTTGCCGGTCCGCCGGTGACGCGCAGCGTTTGCACCTGCGGGAAACGTTGATACATACGTTCCAGATGGATCATCAGACTGAACAACACTCCTTCGTAAACCGCCTGTAACAAATGGGCTTGACTGTGATGTGCCTGCATGCCGTAGAATCCGGCGGTCATGCCTAATTTGGCATTGGTACCGTACAAAAACGGTAAAAAAATGACCGCACTTTGTGCCGGCGGAAGGGCGGCGACCATTTGATTTATCTGTTGATAATCCAGCTTCCACTGTTTAACGAACCATTCCAGATTGCCGGCGGAAGTGGGACTTGCTTCCTGTATCAGAAATTTGCCCGCTTCCACGTAACGACCGTGGGCGAAAGGTAACGCCTGTTTATCGTCAATTTCATTGGAAATACCCGTAACAATGGACCAAGTACCCAAGACTACATTGAGTTTATACGGTTGATTATCGGCAAGGCACAAGGTCATCGCCGTGACATCAAATACGCCGCCCACTACCGGCGTTCCCGCCGTTAAACCGCATGCCTGCGCAGCCTGTTCCGTAACAAAACCGGCGATTTGGTTGGCTTTGACGATGGGCGGCAATTTATCCATAATTTCTTCAATACCGAGCAGGCGCGCCAATTGCGGCTCGTATTGCCCCGTCGCCATGTTGTACAGATTGCTTTCAGAAATATTGCTTTCTTCGCAATATAGTTCGCCGGTCAGGCAAAAACGCAGATAATCGTGAGACATCAGCAGGTGGCGGATTTGATCATAGCGAGGAACGTCGTTTTCCTTCAACCAGCGTAAAATGGAAACGGGGTGACCCGTCCACAAACTTTGACGGGATATAGGATAGATTTGTTGTTCCAATCCTTTCGCCTGCCAGCGTTTAACGATTGGCAGCGAACGCTGATCGGAAGATAAAATAGCCCGGCCCAGCGGCCGCTTATCTTTATCCAGCAAAAAAGCGCCTTTACCCTGCGCCGAAATGCCGACGCTTTTGATCAAGTGCGGCGGAATTTCGCTCGATTTTACGGTACGTCGGATAACTTCGGCACAGGCTTGCCATAATTCGGGCATATCCCGCTCGGCATAGCCCGATTGCTCACTGATAACAGCGACGTTTTCGCGCTCGCAGGCCCGGATATTGCCGTTTTCGTCAAATAGCGCGGCCTTGATAAAGGTTCCGCCGCAGTCAATGCCTAAATAATAGTTCATGCTGTTATTCTCTGAAGAAAATACGTCTCAGGCCACCGGTAGATACTTCGCCGCGTCGTAATTGGTCGAGGAATACCGCAAGAATAATTACCATACCGATAATCAAGCGTTGCAGATAAGAGGTTACGTTCAATAGGGTCAAACCGTTTTGCAGTACCCCCATAATCAGCGCCCCGATAGAGGTGCTGACCACCGAACCCACACCGCCCATCAGACTGGTACCGCCGATTACCGTTGCGGCAATGGCATCCAGCTCATAACCCGTACCGGCAATAGGTTGTGCGGCGTTTAAACGCCCCACCAGAATAACCGCGCCGACGGCCGCCAAGGCGCCGTTAATCACATAGGTTTTAATTTCCAGCTTATTCACGTTAATCCCGGACAGCCGCACCGCTTCGCGATTACCGCCGAGAGCGTAAATCTGGCGACCGAACACGGTTTGAGTTAACACATAGAAACTGATTAAGACGACGATAAGGGCGATAATCACCGGAATCGGAATACTGAAATTTTCCGTCACCGCAAGACGTCCGTTACCGAAAAAACGCAGTTGTTCGGGGAAATTGTAAATGGTTTTACCGTTGGATAAGGTTAACGCCAGGCCACGTGCGATCCCCATCATACCGAGGGTGGTGATAAACGAGGTAACTTTGCCGTATACAATCACCACGCCGTTCACATAGCCGCATAAGGCACCGACCAGAACGGCTCCAACAATGGACAGTAACACCACAGCCAGCAATGCGCTTTGTGACGGATTTTCGCCAAGCCATGCCACCCCCCAATGGGTAAACAGCCCCAGACAAACCGCACTTAATGCCACGATGGAACCTACGGACAAATCGATTCCGCCGGTGAGAATAACGTAGGTCATACCCACGGAAATCACGCAAATGACGGAAACCTGCAATAAAATATTGAAAATATTATTGGTGGATAAAAACGCCTGAGAGGTCAGAGACATGCCTATAATCATAAATAACAAGACTAATCCGATTCCCAGTTTGGATATTAATTTTTTAAATGAAAACATAAAATTATCCTTATTTTAAATACCGATCATGGCATGCATTAAATTTTCTTCCGTAATGTCGTCGCGATTGGCGATTTCTTTTACTTTTTCGCCGTTACGCATCACGATGACGCGATCGGAAATGGTGATGAGTTCCGGCAAATCAGACGATACCATCACAATGGTTCCGCCGTTTTCGGTAAACTGCCGCATTAAGTCATAGATTTCCGACTTGGCGCCGATATCGATACCGCGCGTCGGTTCGTCAAAAAACAGAATATCCACGCCGCTTTCCAGCCAACGGGCTAAAATCACTTTTTGTTGATTACCGCCAGACAGGGTTTTAGTCTGCTGTTCCTGATCCTTGGATACGATATGCAACTTGCTGCGGTTGGCTTCCACCACTTCTCGCTCTTTCTTTTTATCCAACTGCCAACCGTTCCAGAAGCGTTTCAAGATCGGTAAGGTGATATTTTCACGGATACTCATACCGAGCACCAACCCTTGGGATTTGCGATCTTCGGTAATAAAGCCGATTTTGTGTTTAACCGCATCTTCCGGTGAATGAATGCTGATTTCTTTTTGATCGATATAAATCTTGCCGGTTGCTTCGTCCGCCCCGTAAACGGCGCGTAAAACTTCGGTCCGGCCGGCACCTACCAGACCGGCAAAGCCTAAAATTTCACCTTTGTTTACTTGAAAGGAAATCGGGCTGATATGCTTGCTTTGAATATTTTCCACCCGTAGTTTTTCTTGGGTAAATACGGTATCGCGGCGATAACGGCTGAAATCCACTTTGCGTCCCACCATTAAACGTACAATGTCTTCCGGTGAAGTTTCTTCGTAACGCATGGTACCGGTAATACGTCCGTCCCGCAGTACGGTAACGCGATCGGCAATATATTTGAATTCTTCCAGACGGTGAGAAATATAAATCATCGCCACGTTTTTGGCTTTCAGCTGATGAATGATTTTGAACAACACTTCCGTGTTTTTGCGGGAAATAGAGGATGTCGGTTCGTCGAAAATAATGATTTTATATTCGCTGAAAACGGCTTTGGCGATTTCCACCATTTGTTGCTGGGCAATGGAAAGATCGGCGATTAAATCGTCGGGTTTAATATCCAGTTCCAGTTCGTCGATAATATGCTGGGTTTTTTCACGCATTTCCGACCAGTTCATACGACCGAAGGATAAGGTTTTTTCCGCACCGAGAAAAATATTTTCCATCACCGTGAATTTCGGTACCAGCATTAATTCCTGATGGATAAAGCCGATGCCCGCTTCCTGCGCTTCTTTTACCGTAGTGGGGGAATAGGGTTGCCCCTGATAAAGCATTTCGCCCGTATCACGACTGTAGATCCCCGCGATAATCTTACACAGGGTGGATTTTCCTGCGCCGTTTTCCCCAATCAGACAAAGCACCTCGCCGCATCTGATATCCAGATTGATATCTTCCAAAACCGTTACGTCGAAAAAACTTTTTGAAATGTTTTTCAGCGTCAGAATATTGGTATCAGTCATTTTCACTCCGCTAACTTCCGGTTAAATCATAAAATATAGAATAAATTATTTTTTCTGTTAAAAATGGGGTAACGGTCACAGTTTTAGAAATTAAATCCGGGTACACTGATCCCGTTTCAGCGGAAACAAATTTGTTTACGTCAAAATCAAGGAGAGTCTTCTATGGCATCTAAGTTATTAAAAAATATTTTTAAATTCAGTGCATTAATCAGCGCACTTCCGGCTTTGGCGTTTGCTGCTGATAAACCGCAAATTGCGCTGTTAATGAAAACCTTAAGTAACGAATATTTTATTTCCATGCGTCAAGGTGCTGAGGAAACGGCAAAAGAGAAAAATATCGACTTAATCGTTCAAGTAGCGGAAAAAGAGGACTCCACCGAACAATTGGTCGGCCTGGTAGAAAATATGATCGCTAAAAAAGTCGATGCGATCATCGTCACTCCGAATGATTCCATCGCCTTTATTCCCGCTTTCCAGAAAGCCGAAAAAGCGGGCATTCCGATCATCGATTTAGACGTACGTCTTGATGCCAAAGCCGCTGAGGCCGCCGGGTTAAAATTCAATTATGTAGGTGTGGATAATTTCAACGGCGGTTATCTGGAAGCGAAAAATCTGGCGGAAGCCATCGGTAAAAAAGGTAACGTAGCAATCCTGGAAGGAATTCCCGGCGTGGATAACGGCGAACAACGTAAAGGCGGCGCCTTAAAAGCCTTTGCCGAATATCCGGATATCAAAATCGTGGCGTCTCAATCCGCCAACTGGGAAACGGAGCAGGCGCTTAACGTCACCACCAACATTTTAACCGCTAACCCGAATATCAACGGGATTTTCGCCGCTAACGATAACATGGCCATCGGCGCCGTTACCGCTGTGGAAAACGCGGGACTTGCCGGCAAAGTACTGGTTTCCGGTTACGACGGTATTCCTTTGGCGATTGAATATGTGAAACAAGGCAAAATGCAAAACACGATTGACCAATTGCCTAAAAAACAAGTGGCCATCGCTATTGAGCATGCGTTGAAACAAATCAACAAACAGGAAATTCCGCCGGTATATTACGTGGATCCTGTGGTGGTGGACAAAGAAGAATCTAAAAATTATTAATCGATTACATACATTAAAAAGTGCGGTCAAAATTTTTAATTTTTTGACCGCACTTTTTGTTTATTCAAATATCAATTATTCGAATAATTCTTTATGCAATGCACGGACGACGTCGTCTGCATGGGCGCTATGTACTAAAGTACAGATATTATTTGTGCTTGCTCCGTAGCTAATCATGCGAATATTGTATTCTTCGATTGTACCGAAAATACGTTTCGCAATGCCCGCCGATAAATGCAGATCATTACCTATTAATGCCACCAGCGCCAAACCAGTGTCCACTTTTACCGTACAAACTTCGCTGAGTTCATTTAATAAATCGCTTGATAACAATTCCGCACCGGAAGAAGCCGAACCGGTTTTATCCAAGGTTAACGCAACACTGACTTCCGAAGTAGTGATCGTATCCACTGAAATTTTATGTTTTGCCAAGATGTTGAATACATTGGCTAAAAAACCTTGCGCATGCAACATATTTAAACTTGATAAGGTTAATAACGTCTGATCGCGGCGCAAAGCGATAGCGCGGAACGTCGGGCGAGGTTGAGGATCGCGGGTTACCCATGTACCGCCTTGTTCCGGTGCCTTACTTGAGCCCACATAAACCGGAATGTTACTGCGCACCGCCGGTAATAATGTTGCCGGGTGTAGCACTTTCGCGCCAAAAGTCGCCATTTCCGCCGCTTCCGCAAAACTCATGGTATCAATGCGTTGCGCATTCGGAACAATACGGGGATCCGTTGAATAAATACCCGCCACATCGGTCCAGATTAATACGTCTTTGGCATTTAATACTTCGGCAATTAATGCGGCGGAATAATCCGAACCGCCGCGTCCTAAAGTGGTTGTTTTACCGTTAGGATCGCGCCCGATAAAACCTTGGGTAATTACCAATTCACCGCGGTCAATCAACGGTTTTAACACATTGTCGCTATTTTTTTGAGTTTGTTCGTCATCAGGCGCCGCTTTACCGAAATTGCTGTTTGTTGCAACGACGGTACGCACGTCAACCCAAGTTGCCTGTGCGTTTAATTCACGTAACACTTGAACAAAAATTTTAGTCGACATCATTTCGCCGTGGCTGATTAATTCGTCGGTTAAGGCTGATGATGTAGCTAAACTTGCCGCTTCCGCCAAATATTCGATATTAGTCAGTAATTCTTCAATTTCAAGACGAACGGTGCCGGCATCCTTTAGTTCGTTTAAAATATTTTCCTGGATTTGACGCACTTCGGCTAATAATTTAGCTCGTTGCGTTGCTTCGCAACCATTTGCTAAAGCGACTAATAAATTTGTTACTCCCGCAGAAGCCGAAAGAACGACCACTCTTGTATTCGGATCGGCGATCACAATTTTTGCACAAGCTGTCATGGCGGCATAATTTGCCACACTTGTGCCACCAAATTTAGCGACTGAAAGATTAGCCATAAATACATCCTCAATATAATAAAAGATAAATAATGTTGTGTTTCAATAGAAATAACGACTTAACTATAATTTGTCAAACAAAATCTCAATAAATTAAAAAATTTTTTACTATTTTTATAAAAATTTTATTTATTCGCTAATTTATCTAATATTTTTTGATGGATTCCGCCAAAACTACCGTTCGACATCACTAAAATATGATCCGTCGGTTGCGCTTCCTGCACCACAAAATCCACCAGCTTATCTAAATCCGCCGTCCATTTTGTCGGTTGTACGCATTTGTTGGCAATTTCCACCACTTCCCAGGGAATATTATCCGGTTGTAGTAAAAAGACATAATCGGAACGAACTAACGCAGGTGCAATTTCATCTTTATGCACCCCCATTTTCATAGTATTTGAACGCGGTTCCAGCACGGCTAAAATCCGCACGCCGCCACCCACTTTATCGCGAAGAGCGGTCAAAGTTGCCTGAATTTCTGCCGGATGGTGAGCAAAATCATCATAAACAGTTACGCCGCCTACTTCGCCTTTGACTTCTAAACGACGTTTTGCATTCACAAAGGTGGCTAAGGCACGGCAGGCGTCTTCAATTTTAACGCCCCCATGATATGCTGCGGCAATCGCCATCAGAGCGTTGTGCATATTATGCTGCCCTACTATATCCCAATGCACTTCCGCTACTTTTTCGCCCAAATGGAAAACCGCAAACCGGCTGCAATCGTTGGTAATGCGTTCCGCGTTCCATTCCTGTTCTTTGCCTAAAAATTGTTTTTCAGACCAACATCCCATATCCAGTGTTTCTTTCACGCTTTGTTCCGTCGCCACGGAAAGAATTCTTCCGCTTGCGGGAATAGTACGAATCATATGGTGGAATTGTCGCTGGATTGCTTTCAAATCATCAAAAATATCAGCATGGTCAAAGCCGATATTGTTAATAATGAGAGTTTTAGGATTGTAATGAACGAATTTAGACCGCTTATCAAAAAACGCGGTGTCATATTCATCCGCTTCAATCACGAAATAAGGACTGTCGGTAAAACGGGACGACATACCGAAATTCCCCGCAATACCGCCGATTAAAAATCCCGGATTTAACCCGTTTTGTTCTAAAATCCAAGTCAGCATACCTGTGGTGGTGGTTTTACCGTGGGTCCCCGATACCGCAAGTACCCAGCGGTTACAAAGCAAGTTATCATGCAACCATTGAGGACCGGACATATAAGGCAACTGATTTTCTAACACATATTCAACACAGGGATTACCACGTTTCATGGCGTTACCGATAATCACCATATCCGGTGCGGGCTGTAATTGAGACACTTCAAAATGAGGAATAATCTCAATATTGTGTTCCTGCAGGAAGGTAGACATCGGCGGATAAACATTCGTATCCGACCCCGTTACCCGATAGCCCATTTGTTTAGCGATAATGGCTAAACCACCCATAAAAGTCCCGCATACGCCGAGGATATGAATATGTTTCATTATTAGTAACTCTTTTTTATATTTAATTAATAAACTTTAAACAAAAATGTGCGTGAGATCACATTGTTAAGACAATGTTATATCCGTGCACAAATTAGCTACCTATAATAATCCAACTCAGCAATTGAGTAAATGATAGGTCTAACACAATAGGAAACAATATGAAAACATTAGATGAATTCATTGTAGACAGACAAGCCGAATACCCCAATGCCAAAGGTGCGTTAACGGGGATTCTCTCTTCTATCCGGCTTGTCGCCAAAGTCATTCATCGCGACATAAATCGTGCAGGTCTCACAAATAACATTCTGGGTTTTTCCGGCATAGACAATGTACAGGGCGAGCATCAAATGAAATTGGATTTATTTGCCCATAATATGATGAAGCAAGCCTTAATGGCGCGGGAAGAAGTGGCGGGATTTGCTTCCGAAGAAGAAGAAAATTTCGTTGCTTTCGATACGGAGCGCGGTCGTAATGCCAGATATGTAATCTTAACCGATCCTTTAGACGGTTCATCAAATATTGATGTTAACGTCTCTGTGGGAACCATCTTCTCTATTTACCGTCGAGTTTCGCCTATTGGTTCGCCCGTTACCTTAGAAGACTTTATGCAGCCGGGAAACCGACAAGTTGCCGCAGGCTATGTGGTTTACGGTTCTTCCACCATGCTGGTTTATACCACCGGAAACGGTGTAAACGGATTTACTTACGATCCGTCTTTAGGCACATTCTGTTTATCTCATGAAAATATGCAGATTCCCGCCACCGGCAAAATTTATTCCATTAACGAAGGACAATATTTAAAATTCCCGATGGGCGTAAAAAAATACATTAAATATTGCCAGGAAGAAGATGCGGCAACCAATCGCCCTTATACTTCCCGTTATATCGGCTCGTTAGTAGCGGATTTTCACCGCAATCTGTTAAAAGGCGGCATTTATATTTATCCTCATGCGACAAATTATCCGCAGGGAAAACTCCGTTTACTTTATGAAGGCAACCCTATCGCATTTTTAGCGGAACAAGCCGGCGGTATCGCCTCTGACGGTTATAATCGGGTGCTGGATATTCAGCCGAGTCAATTACACCAACGGGTTCCTCTTTTTGTAGGTTCTAAACAAATGGTTGAAAAAGCACAAGACTTTATGCATCAGTTTAAAGAAGATTAACACCGATAAAAACACTCCTGAAATTTAGGGCCTGTTTATCTTTTATAAACAGACCCTAAGCCGGGGGTTTTTTATCTAAAATCGGAATTACTCGAGATAAGCAAAGCTTGCCCATAAAGGCAGAGATAAAGAAATAACAAGCAGCAACATGAGCGTGTTGTAAGATAATTTCGCTTTGCGGAAAATATGAAAAGCCAAAATCGCAATCATCACAAGATGTAACAGAAAATATAAGACGAAGGCAAAATTATTGGCAAAAACTACCGCACTTCCTAACTGCCCGTAAGCCAGTACTGCCAAAGTGAGAATACTATTAAGCACTAAAAGAACGCTCATCACCAAAGGCAATAAGGCAATAAAACTCTGTAAACGGTTACGTGAAATCACCAATAACAGGTTAGCTAAAATTACGCCTGCCAGCGCTTGTCCGAAGAAATTGTATTGCACCCAATGAAGAACCGGAATTTCCGCCAACTGCACAAAAAAACAAATCACGCCAAGCAACCCGGCTAAAGCCCCCATGTTTAACATTAAACGGCGAGAGCCAGGCTCAAGGGGTTGTCTCCACATGGAAAATAACATCAACAAGCCGGCAACGCTTAACATATCCGTTAAAATAAAATGATAGCTGGAAAACAAACTAAGCAGCAACCAAACAAGCCAATATACGGCAAAATACATAACGGCTTGAGTCAATCGACCGCGCTGCCCGCTACAAATCCGCCCTTTCAAAAACACCAGCGAACAAATAAATTGAGCCGCCAGCACACCTAAATTGAAATGGGAAATTGCTTTCGCTTCAGTCTGTAAAAACATAGTGTAAATATCAATGCCCAATAATAAAACGACCGGCATAATAGAAAAAAGTGCGGTAAGAAATTTAGAATTTTGTTCTTCTGACATAAATTTATTCACGTTAAAAAAAAGTTAATGGACCCAGTTTTTGTTCTGCGCGTTTAAAACTTTCCGTATGATTCAAACGGCTAACATAAGCGCTAATATGCGGATATTGGTTAGTTTCAAAATAGCTAACCGCCGCTTGCAAAGGAAAACTCATCATAATATCCGCACCCGTTAATTCGTCGCCCACCAGCCAGAATTTTTCCGCTAATTGGCTTTCAATGTAATCCAAATGCAGTTTTAACTGAGGCCGGATAACCCCCTGTTTGACTTTTTCCGTAATTTTATTGGCAATCGGTTTGGCGATAAAAGGCATATCCGCATCGTCAATTTTACGAAAGATCAGTTTAATCACTAACAGTGGCATTAACGACCCTTCGGCATAATGTATCCAATGTAAATACTGCCAATAATCGGTGCTGTTCATTTCCGGTTTTAATTTGCCGCCGCCATAACGGTTGATTAAATACTCAACGATCGCACCGCTTTCCGTCAGTACCAAATCGCCGTCCTTAATAATCGGCGATTTTCCCAAAGGATGAATCGAACGCAACGCATCCGGCGCAAGATTGGTTTCGCCGTCCCGTTCAATAATTTCCAGTTTATAAGGCAGGTTAAGAATCTCCAACAACCAAGCGATACGATAAGCGCGGGATTGAGTTAAGGCATAAAGAATAATCATAAAATTCCCGTTAATTAAAAATTTAGGCTGCATTATGAATGAATAAAAAAGTGCGGTCAAAAAAATCGAAATTTTTTATTCATTAAATTCTTTTGGAATCCTCAACAGATAATGAGATAAGAAAAAATCAAGCCTGCTCATTTGTTAAATTTTTGTTCAAAATTTCACGGATTTACCGAGTTTAATTAGACTTAATTTTAAATTTTGTTTAGACTTGTCTGCAGGCTTTTGAAGCTGGCTAAAACCTTCAAAAGTCCGCATATTTTGACAAAATGGAGAACGCAACGCAATGTCATTAAACGATCAAGATCCTTGGGCAAAACCTGGGCAAAACGACCCGAAGCAACCTGAGAACCCATCGAATAAGCCGGATAACAAATCAGGTTGGTCTGACCGACAAGATAATAAAGAACAATCACCGCCGGATATTGAAGAAATATTCGGGAACTTATTAAAAAAATTAGGCGGTAACGGCGGCCAATCAAATAACGGTAACAATACGAATTTACCGAAAAACCTGAATAAACTTGCACCCGCGGCAATCGCTCTTGCCGTGGTGCTTTGGGGATTAAGCGGTTTATACACCGTAAAAGAAGCGGAACGCGGCGTAGTAACGCGTTTCGGTCAACTTCATTCTATCGTGCAGCCCGGTTTAAACTGGAAACCGAACTTTATTGATGAAGTGATTCCCGTCAATGTAGAACAGGTAAAAGAATTAAGAACGCAAGGCGCGATGCTGACACAAGACGAAAATATGGTAAAAGTGGAAATGACCGTGCAATATCGCGTGCAGGATCCGGCGAAATATCTGTTCAGCGTAACCAATGCCGACGATAGCCTGAATCAGGCTACCGACAGCGCTTTACGTTATGTTATCGGACATATGACAATGGATGATATTTTAACTACCGGTCGTGCCGTTGTGCGTGAACAAACCTGGAAAACATTAAATAATGTTATCAAACCTTATGATATGGGTGTTGAGGTAATTGACGTGAACTTCCAGTCCGCCCGCCCGCCGGAAGAAGTGAAAGATGCCTTTGACGATGCGATTAAAGCTCAGGAAGACGAACAACGCTATATTCGTGAAGCCGAAGCCTATGCCCGCGAGCAGGAACCTATTGCCCGCGGTGACGCACAACGCATTGTGGAAGGCGCTACCGCCTATAAAGATAAAGTAGTGCTGAATGCAAAAGGCGAAGTGGAACGTTTACAACGTCTGTTGCCTGAATTTAAAGCATCTCCGGATTTATTACGCGAGCGTTTATATATTC
Source organism: Basfia succiniciproducens (assembly GCF_011455875.1). Taxonomy (NCBI): domain Bacteria; kingdom Pseudomonadati; phylum Pseudomonadota; class Gammaproteobacteria; order Pasteurellales; family Pasteurellaceae; genus Basfia; species Basfia succiniciproducens. Next base: position 1,241,973 of record NZ_CP015031.1, read on the forward strand.
AGTCCATGGAACAAATTATGTCTAAAACACCGAAAATTATGCTTGATGGAAACGGCAATAATCTAAATGTATTGCCGGTGGATCAAATTCTACGTAATAAAAATACACAACCGGCGGCCGAACCTTCTGCAAATCAAGGCACATTATCGTCTAACGAGCTAAAAAGTGCGGTCAAAAACGGCCAAAATTCTCATGGACAAACACAAACGGATGATCGTTCAATCAGCCGTCAAGGGAGATTTAATTAATGCGTAAATTTTTATTACCTGTCTTAGTCGTCCTGGCGGCAATCCTTTACTCAAGTATTGTAATTGTAAATGAGGGGACGCGAGGCATTATGCTGCGTTTTGGCAAAGTACAACGCGATTCGGATAACAAAGTGGTGGTTTATACGCCAGGATTACATTTTAAAATCCCGTTTATTGACAATTTAAAACCGTTAGACGCACGAATCAGAACCCTTGACGGTCAAGCCGACCGCTTTGTGACCGTTGAGAAAAAAGATCTGTTGGTAGACTCTTATGTAAAATGGAAAATCAGCGATTTCGGCAGATTTTACACCTCTACCGGCGGCGGTGACTATAACCAAGCGTCTAATTTATTACGGCGTAAAGTTAACGACCGTTTGCGTTCGGAAATCGGTACAAGAACTATTAAGGATATTGTATCCGGTACTCGCGGCGAATTAATGGACGGCGCTCGCAAAGCCTTAAATACGGGGCAAGACAGTACGGCGGAATTAGGTATCGAAGTGGTTGATGTGCGGGTCAAACAAATCAATCTGCCGGATGAGGTTTCATCGTCAATTTACCAGCGTATGCGTGCGGAACGTGATGCGGTAGCTCGCCAGCACCGTTCGCAAGGTAAAGAAAAAGCGGCGTTCATTCAAGCAGACGTAGATCGAAAAGTAACGTTGATTCTTGCCAACGCCAATAAAACCGCCGAGGAATTACGCGGTGAAGGTGATGCCACAGCGGCAAAACTTTATACCGAAGCCTTTTCCGGCGAACCGCAGTTTTATAGTTTCGTGCGCAGCCTAAAAGCCTATGAAAACAGTTTTGCCGGTTCTGACAACATGATGATTTTAAAACCGGACAGCGATTTCTTCCGCTTTATGCAACCGCCTAAAAAATAATTTTCCATAAGGACGTCTAAGACGTCCTTTTTTTATACATACACGCAAACGATTACCTTTTCATTAAATAAAATCTAACCGAAATTTGATTTTTCGCTATTTAATAACAACTTTCCTGAATTTACATTGAGATTTCAGTAAGAAAATAGTAAAGTGAATCCCTAAATTCGTTACAAACTCAGCTTTTAAAAGGCGGAAAAATTTATGGGAAAAAGTGTTGTTGTCTTAGGCGCTCAATGGGGCGATGAAGGTAAAGGCAAAATCGTTGACTTACTCACCGATCGCGCAAAATATGTAGTGCGTTATCAAGGCGGCCATAATGCGGGTCACACATTAATTATTAACGGAGAAAAAACGGTTTTACGTTTGATCCCAAGCGGTATTTTACGCGCTAACGTCACTTGCCTGATTGGTAACGGCGTTGTACTTTCGCCATCGGCATTAATGCAGGAAATGGGTGAATTGGAAAGTCGCGGTATTAATGTGCGTGAACGTCTGTTAATCTCTGAAGCTTGCCCATTAATTTTACCTTACCATGTTGCTATGGATCACGCTCGTGAAGCGGCATTAGGGAAAAAAGCTATCGGTACTACCGGGCGCGGTATCGGACCGGCTTATGAAGATAAAGTGGCTCGTCGCGGTTTGCGTGTAGGTGATTTATTCGATAAAGAACAATTTGCCGAAAAACTTAAAAATATTCTTAATTACTATAATTTCCAATTGGTGAATTATTATAAAGTCGAAGCCGTTGATTATCAAAAAACCTTAGATGATGTTATGGCCGTTGCCGATATCATTACCGGTATGGTGGCGGACATCGGCGCAATTTTAAATACCGCTCGCAAAAATGGCGACAATATCTTATTTGAAGGTGCGCAAGGCGCAATGTTGGATATCGACCACGGTACTTACCCTTATGTAACCAGCTCAAATACAACGGCCGGCGGCGTGGCAACGGGTTCAGGCTTAGGGCCGCGTAATATTGATTATGTATTGGGTATTATTAAAGCATATTGTACCCGTGTAGGCGGCGGCCCGTTTACTACCGAATTATTTGACGAAGTAGGTCAGGAAATTGCCCGCAAAGGTAACGAATTCGGTGCGGTAACAGGGCGTCCTCGTCGTTGCGGTTGGTTTGATGCGGTGGCAATCCGTCGTGCGATCCAAGTGAACAGTATCACTGGTTTCTGTATGACAAAATTAGACGTTTTAGACGGCTTTGACGAAGTAAAAATCTGTGTAGGTTATAAACTTCCAAACGGCGAGGTAGTCGATTACGCACCACTAGCGGCAAAAGACTGGGAGGGTGTCGAACCGGTTTATGAAACTATGCCGGGTTGGAAAGAAAATACCTTCCGCGTAACCGATGTAGATCAACTCCCGGTAAACTGTCTTAACTATATCAAGCGTATTGAAGAAGTAACAGGCGTGCCTGTGGCGATTCTTTCAACCGGTCCGGATCGAGTCGAAACAATGATTCTTCAAGATCCGTTCACTGCATAATTGGCAAAAATTAAAAAAACTAACCGCACTTTTGTGCGGTTTTTTTATGTTAACTTCTACTATAAATTAATCAGCAATGATTGAACTTAAACGAATATTTTTAGCCGTTTGCTAATATAAAAAAATCCGCAGTTTTCAGGCTGCGGATTTAATGTTGAATAAAAAAATTACTCGGCTTTAGCTTGAGTAGCGGCGGTAAACACATGGCTCACCGCGCTGTTATGCCCTGCAGAGCCTTTACCATGGAAGTAATAGCGGGAATCTTGCCATTGAACGATTTCAAAAGGCGGTAAAACTTCATCCGCAGCTTTAGCAAGGGTCATTTCCGCTTTGGTATGTTTAACTGCAGAAATTGTACCTAAACGTCCGCTAAACTGATAACTCGGCAAATTTAAAACTTCCGTTTTTTCGACCGCACTTTCTGTCGCAGTAACGTCAGAAAGCGTCATATTCGAAGCATTATCATCCTCTTTAACTTCAGTTTGTTGCCCGTTTGTTTGTTCTAAACGGTCTAAAGACTCTTGCACTTTTTTCTGTACCGATTCATTAGCGGGCTGAGTCACAAAACTTGCCAATGGGGCAATATCATTATCTGCTTTATCAAAAATAACCTGGGTAGCAGGTGCCGGTGTTGTAACACTAGGCTGTTTTACTTCGCTTTGCTGCTCTAATAACTCATCTACAGATAAGAACGCGCTTTCTTTCGGTTTCGTAGGTGCAGTCGGTGACTCAATCCAAACTTTACCGCTTGCTAATTCAGGTGATGCGACTGCCGCAAACAACGGCATAGCCGAAACCTGTTCCGCATTACGGCGGCGACGTTGGTTATTAACTCTCAAATGACGAGGCAAACGGCGACGGTTGTCTTGGCGATCACGTTCTTGGTAAACATTTTCCTCAACAACAGGTTCAACCGGCACGCTTTCCGCTAAAGACGGTTTATCAACAGGTCCTGCTGCGACAGCTACCGTTTCAGTTACCTGCTCTTCCGTTACGCGCACACGTTTACGCAAATCACGACGTTGACGACGTTGTTGCGGCGCTTTAGCTTCATCATCGGTCGTTTCATTGGTTACCGCTTCGATCACCGATTCATTATTTAAGCTGTCATCAGCCGCCGCGTTACGATTGCGGTTATTACGACGGGTACGTTCGGAACGTGCCGGACGCTCGGCTTTTTCAGCACTTTTTTCAGACTGGACTTTATCTGTCGGCTCTTCGTTATTTCCTCTATTATTTCGTTCATTACGATTACGACGGGAATTACGACGTTCCTGATTGTTACGACGGTTACGGGTATTCGGCTGTGGCGCTTCCTCGACTTTTTCTTCAACCTTAGGTTCGGAAGCAAATAATCCTTTAATCGCCGCGACAATACGAACAAATAACGAAGGCTGTTCTTCTTTTTTTACCTCAATTGTCGGTGCAGGTTCGGAAATCGTCATGGATAACGCTGCGCTTTCTAACACGTTTTCAGTGGTTACAGCCGCTGTTTCCGTCACACGAGTGGTGAAGGGTTCATCGGCAATAAAGGTCGTTTCCTGCTCTTCATATACTTTGACTAAGTTATAACTTAAGGTATTGGTTTCTTCACCGTCACGTACACGGAACACGCTAAAATGCGGAGTTTCCATTTCTTTATTCGGCACAACCAGAATTTCAACGTTGTGACGTTTTTCAATGTCATGAATCGCTTTACGTTTTTCATTCAGTAAATACGAAGCAATATTCACCGGCACCACCGTATGAACCTGTTTAGTATTTTCTTTCAGTGCCTCTTCTTCAAGCAAACGCAAAATAGATAATGAAAGCGATTCGTTATCACGCACCTTACCGGTTCCCTGACAACGAGGACAAATATGATGCGAAGACTCACCTAAAGACGGGCTGATACGCTGACGGGACATTTCCAATAAACCGAAACGGGAAATACGGCTGATTTGGATACGCGCACGATCCTGACGTACCGCTTCACGCATACGGTTTTCCACTTCGCGTTGGTGGCGAACCGGGGTCATATCAATAAAGTCGATAACAATCAAACCGCCTAAGTCACGTAAACGTAACTGGCGAGCGATTTCATCGGCGGCTTCTAAGTTGGTATTTAACGCCGTTTCTTCAATATCGCCGCCACGGGTTGAGCGTGCCGAGTTAATGTCAATTGCGGTTAAGGCTTCCGTTACGTCGATAACGATCGAACCGCCGGACGGCAAACGTACTTCCCGTTGAAACGCCGATTCAATTTGCGATTCAATTTGATAATGGCTGAATAGCGGCACTTCGCCTTGGTATAATTTAATACGGCTAATAAAATCGGGGCGCACTAATTTAATATGGGCTTTGGCTTTTTCGTAAACTTTCGGGCTATCGATTAAAATCTCACCGATGTCGCGACGCAGATAATCGCGGATAGCACGAACTATAACGTCACTTTCCTGATGAATCAAAAACGGTGCAGGACGGCTTTGCGAAGCCTGTTTGATTGCTTCCCAATGATGTAATAAAACTTTTAAGTCCCATTGCAATTCTTCCGAAGATTTGCCCACACCGGCGGTACGAACGATTAAGCCCACACCTTCAGGCACATCTAAAGAACTTAACGCATCTTTTAATTCAAGCCGTTCATCCCCTTCGATACGGCGCGAAATACCGCCCGCACGAGGATTATTCGGCATAATAACCAAGTAACTACCGGCTAAAGAAACAAAAGTGGTTAACGCGGCACCTTTGTTGCCACGTTCCTCTTTATTCACCTGAACAATAACTTCCTGCCCTTCTTTGATTATGTCTTTAATATTCGGACGACCTTGATAAACGTAATCATCGGGGAAATATTCGCGGGCAATTTCTTTTAACGGCAGGAAACCGTGACGTTCGGCACCATAATCAACAAATGCCGCTTCAAGACTTGGTTCTACGCGGGTGATTTTTCCTTTGTAGATATTGGCTTTTTTTTGTTCGTGACCGGGGCTTTCGATATCCAGATCAAACAGGCGCTGGCCATCGACCAACGCAACACGCAACTCTTCTTGTTGAGTCGCATTGATTAACATACGTTTCATTTAAATTTTCTCTTATATTATTTTTTAATTTTCAGCTAAAACGAACCGCACTTTTAAGTTAAGGCGCTCAAATATAGTTAGATAAACTTCGCAATCGACCTCGTGTCTGTCGCCTAATGTCATTCTCCCGACTGTCAAAGGCTGGGTGCATTGACTGCGTTATTCCGCCAAATTTGAAACCCGAAACAGGTTATCGACTAATCGCAGGCTTTAATATGCCGACAATCATTGGCACGAATAAAACAAAATTGGATTTTAAAAATTGAATTTTGCAAGTAAACTATTCGAATTAACCACATAAAACCGTTAAATATCAGTGTCTTATGCCATACACTGCACAGATATTTTAATTAACGACAAATAAAAATTTTTATGTATTTCCATACACAAAAATGTAAGGTATTATCGCTTGTGTAGTTAAATTTATCAAGGCATTTCAGCAATTTAAATCCCCTTGCGAATATGATAGAATTTGCCGCTTCTATGGCGTTTGAAATTTTCAAATCCGGTTAAAATCTTTTAATTAAAATATTATTTATGACAACGAATCCCTTAAATGAAAAAATCATCAACGCAACGGTAAAAATGCTGCAAATCAGCGAAGATGAAAGCGGTCAACGCATTGATAATTATCTGCTTGCCAAGCTTAAAGGCGTGCCTAAAAGTTTGATTTATCGAATTGTGCGCAAAGGCGAAGTGCGGGTAAACAAAGGAAGAATTAAACCGGAATATAAATTACAGACAGGCGATACGGTACGTATTCCGCCGGTTCGCGTAGCGGAAAAAGAACAAGCGCCTATTTCCAATAAACTGAACAAAGTCGCCGCGCTTGAAAAACAGATTATTTTTGAAGACGATTGTTTGTTAGTGTTAAACAAACCCTCAGGCATAGCCGTTCACGGCGGAAGCGGGTTAAGTTTCGGGGTAATTGAAGCGCTCAGATCATTGCGTCCGGAAGCGCGTTTTTTGGAATTGGTACATCGTATTGACCGGGATACTTCCGGCATTTTGTTAGTCGCCAAAAAACGTTCCGCGTTGCGCAATCTGCACGAACAACTGCGTATTAAAACCGTTAAAAAAGATTATTTAGCGCTCGTGCGCGGTCAATGGCAATCGCACGTTAAAGTTATTCGGGCACCTTTGCTGAAAAATGAATTATCCGGCGGCGAGCGTATCGTTCGGGTTAATGAACAGGGCAAACCTTCGGAAACCCGTTTTGCAATCGAAGAACGTTACCCGACAGCAACATTGGTTAGGGCTTCGCCGGTAACGGGTAGAACTCACCAAATTCGCGTACACACGCAATACGCCGGTCACCCGATTGCCCTTGACGATAAATACGGCGATAAGGAATTTGATCAACAAATGCAGAAATTAGGCTTAAACCGGCTATTCTTACACGCATATTCGATAAAATTCGAACATCCGAAAAGCGGTGAAGAATTGCGTTTAACGGCGCCTTTAGACGAAAATATGAAAGGTATTTTAAAAAAGCTGCGGGAAAACAAAGCGTAATGCGGGCAATAAAAGTGCGGTCAAAAAATAAAAAATTTTGACCGTTTACTTGGTCAACTGAGCACCAAGAGGTATTAACCCAGCTGCGATTACAAAATCTTGCCGGATTTTATAAGGACGACATCGTCCTTATTTTCAATTTATCTGTTACGTTTATACGCTCGCCACCCCTGCACAAATACAATTAACGCAAGCAAACCGTAGCCCAGCAAAATACCTACGGCGCCGAACAAATTATAAATTAACGCGGAAAACGCGCCGATATGCGGCATTTGCCCGCTTTGCTCCCAGGCAAGAATATCAAAATAACTGTAAACGCCGTAAGCAAAAATCCCTAATGCCAGCACAATGCCAATCCAAAGTGCGGCGAAAAAGCGCGAATTTTTATTTGGTTCAGAATTTCGCATACCATTTCTCCATAAAAAAACCCTGCCGAAACAGGGTCTTCTTTATTTTACAATTAAAGGTTTTTCTCAACAAAAGCCGCTAATTGATTTTTTGGCAATGCACCGACTTGTGTACCGACTAATTGACCGTCTTTAAACATTAATAATGTCGGGATACTGCGAACGCCAAACTGAGCCGGCGTACCTTGGTTTTCATCAATATTAATTTTAACGATTTTTACTTTGCCTGCTAATTCTGCGGCTAAATCGTCTAAAATTGGCGCAACCATACGGCAAGGACCGCACCATGGCGCCCATAAGTCAACCAATACGGGTACATCTGATCTTAATACGTCGGCTTCAAATGAAGCGTCTGTTGCGTGTAATACTTCTGACATAATCTTTCCTTTTTAACGAAACTGTTCATTTTATATGGGAGCAAATCGGGCAAATTCAAGCTCTTGCGCCCGGAATTTTTAGCGATAATAACATAAGGATTTTAGATGTAAAACTATTGTTTTAATCGTTAAAATCAAAGATAAAAACCAAAGTGCGGTAAAAAATCGCCGAATTTCGACCGCACTTTTACCATTTGCCTATTTAAATTGAGCGAAAGCCTGCGCCAAATCCGCTTTAATATCTTCGACGTTCTCTAAACCGACGGAAAAACGCAGCAAATCATTGGTCACACCGCGCGCAATTCGTTCTTCTGCTGGGATATCCATATGGGTTTGAGTGGTCGGATAAGTAATAAAACTTTCCGTGCCGCCAAGGCTTTCGGCAAACGTAATTAAATTAATGGCTTTCAAAAACGGATTTACCCAGTTTTCATCCTGTAACCGGAATGACAACATACCGCCTTTATTCGGATAAAGTACGTCTTTGACCTGCGGCTGCGCTTTCAGAAATTCCGCAATCGCCGCCGCATTCGCCTGATGACGTTCCATACGCAACGCTAATGTTTTCAAACCGCGAATGGTTAGCCATGAATCAAAGGGCGATAATACGGCGCCCGCACCGTTTTGAATATAAAAGATACGCTCGCAAAGCGCCTGCCCTTTTGCTACCACTAAACCGGCTAGAGTATCGTTATGACCGGCAAGGTATTTCGTCGCACTATGAATCACAATATCGGCGCCTAAATCCAACGGCCGGGAAAATACCGGCGTTAAGAATGTGTTATCTACAATTAATAATAAATTATATTTTTTGGCAATTTTAGCGATTTCCGTCACATTACATTCTTCCATCAACGGATTTGACGGGGTTTCCACAAAAATTGCCTTAGTGTTCGGCGTAATCGCTGCTTCAATCGCCTCCACTGAAGCCGTATTGACATAAACCGGTTTCACGCTGTTGTTATTTTTATAGGCGAAATCCAGCAGACGATAGGTTCCGCCATAAACATCACTGGAAACAATCCACTCGTCCGGCGCCGTAAATAAGGTCATTAGCACTTGAATTGCCGCCATACCGGAAGAAAAGGCGAAACCCTGATCGCCGTTTTCCAATTTAGCGATTGTCTCTTCCAATACCAAGCGGGTCGGATTTTTAGTGCGGGTGTAATCAAAGCCCGTACTTTCTCCGATACCTCGGTGACCATAAGCGGTGGAAAGGAAAATAGGTGTGGATACCGCACCCGTGCGGGCATCCGACTTATTGCCCGCTTGCGCGAGAATAGTTTCAATAGAATAATTTTGTGTCATAACATCTTACCTGTAAAAAATAAAATTATTGTATTAGGCCCTGTTTATCTTTTATAACCGGATATTTATTAAAAATACGAAAAAAATCAACCGCACTTTTCATTTAAACATCTTAATTTCTCTTTAAAAACAAAGCGTATTCGGAAAAATTGAATTTTTTAATTTTGTCATAAACTACGATTGGTTAAAAGCAGATTTTATACTTAAAAATCTTTGCCTGATTTTTAGCTTTCTTTTGTATGCTTTTTAATTGAATTGTATTTTTTTTCGGCTGACAACAAAAATTTTTAAATATTTTTTAAATTCACTGTTGACACCGAATCAGATTTCCGTAAAATGCACGCCACTGACAGCGAATGTGTTAGCGAAAGCGGGAATAGCTCAGTTGGTAGAGCACGACCTTGCCAAGGTCGGGGTCGCGAGTTCGAGCCTCGTTTCCCGCTCCAATTACGCTAAGGCGTGTTAGCAAAGCGGTTATGCACTGGATTGCAAATCCATGTAGCTCGGTTCGACTCCGGGACACGCCTCCATTAAATAGCCGTTAGTCAGTAAAAACGCACTCTGCCCGAGTGGTGAAATCGGTAGACACAAGGGATTTAAAATCCCTCGACTTTCGAGTCGTGGCGGTTCAAGTCCGCCCTCGGGCACCATTTTGAGTGGTAAAATTAAAAGAAAAGATAGACGCATGAGCGTCTTTTTTTATACCTGAAATTTGCCTTCCGCCCGAATAATTTTATCAATTACCCTACTTTTTCAAAATCTGTTTGATTAATAAAATTAACGCAATCAAATCGTCACTCAAACCAAGCAAACCGACAAAGGCTTCCGGCACAAGATCAATTGGTGACAGAATATAGAGAATAAGCAAAATAATTTTTATATTTTTCTTCATTGTAAACCTTGTCATTGCTGGGAAATAATAAATCTATTCTAGCATTTCTGAAGCGAAAAAATGGCGAAACTTAATTTAATAAGTAAAGTGCGGTATAATTTTTCGAACTTTTTATGATTATTTTTAAAGGATTATACTTTGGAACTTCGTCATTATATTATTTTTGCCGTTGCAACCCTTCTCCTGCAGCTTTTTTTGTATATTTTCAACCGCACTTTATTTTGGCTTTTTAGCGGTAAATTAACTCACCGATTGCGCTATTTTATCGGCTCTTTTACCTTTTTGACCGCAAACGGCATTATTTTTCTGACTATTTTCCGCATTCAACCGCTGTTTCGCCTAAGTGCGCTAATTTTGATTTTATTACTTTTTTCGGCATTTATCAGCGTAGGATTAGCTTTAACTTATAAGTTGTTGAAATCTTTTATAAATTCTTCAATTTTGAACCGCACTTTGCGAGCGGTTTACCCTATCGGCATGTTGATTTTAGTGGGTTTAAGCATTTATAACGCCTATACGCCGAAAGTGATTCATTATCAGATCGAACTTGATAAACCGCTGAAAGCCATGCGCATTGCCGTTGCCAGCGATTTTCACTTAGGCAAATTATTCGGCAGCGAACAAATCGACAAACTAGCCCGAATTATTGAGCGGGAAAAAGCGGATCTCGTATTATTGCCCGGTGATATTATGGACGATAATCTCAATGCTTATCTTGCGGAGCAAATGTCAAGCCATCTTGCAAAATTAAAGGCGCCGTTGGGCGTTTATGCGACGCTCGGTAATCACGATTTTTTTGGGCAGCAACAGGCGATTGCCGATGAAATAAATAAAACAGGCATAAAAGTATTGTGGGACGAAGCAGTGACTATCAATAATGAATTTGTTATAGTCGGACGCAATGACGATCTGAATAAAGCGCGTCCGACGACAAAGCGGTTATTGCAAAATGTGGATACCAACCTGCCTGTTTTTCTGATGGATCATCGACCTACCGAAGTCACGGAACATTCGGCGCTGCCTATTGATGTGCAGGTTTCCGGACATACTCACAACGGGCAGATCTTCCCGGCGAATCTGATTATTAAGGCTATGTATCGCTTAGGATACGGCTATGAAAAAATAGCTGACGGGCATTTTTTTGTTACTTCGGGTTATGGTTTTTGGGGAATTCCAATGCGCCTGGGGTCGCAATCCGAAATATTTATCATTGATGTAAAAGGAAAAAATTAAGCCCGGAAGTATATTCCAAACAAAAGGGCCGATTTCCGTATCTTGCGGGAATCGGCCCTTTATTTTTTACCGTCTTGAATTACATTACGCGACTACCCGCTTTAACGCCAGCATCTACATCAAGCAAATATAAATCTTCACCGCCGGTGCCCGCCGATAAAATCATACCTTCAGACACGCCGAATTTCATTTTGCGCGGTGCAAGATTTGCCACCACAATCACAAAACGACCTTCAAGTTCTTCGGGGTTATTGTAGGCGCCTTTAATGCCGGACAATACCTGACGTTGCTCAAAGCCCAAATCCAGCTGAAATTTCAATAATTTTTTGCTTTCCGGCACTTCTTCGCATTTAATTACTTTTGCCACCCGTAAATCGATTTTGGCAAAATCATCAATGCTGATTTCAGGTTCAATCGGCTCAAAATCCGTTAAAAGTGCGGTGGATTTTTTCGAATTTTTTTCTTCTTTCTTAACTGTTGCATTAACGGTGGCATTTTCCGCTTTTGACGCTTCGATCATGGCATCGATTTGTTTAACGTCTAAACGGCTGAATAAGGCTTTAAACGGCGCAATACCATGGTTTAACAATGGTTGCGCTAAATTATCCCAGGTTAATTCCGCCTGTAGGAAAGCCTCCGAACGTTCCGCCAATTTAGGCAATACCGGTTTCAGATAGCCCATTAACACCCGGAAAAGTTGAATACCCATGGAACAAACCGCCTGCAATTCCGCTTCACGTCCTTCTTCTTTGGCAATCACCCAAGGCGCTTTATCATCCACGTATTTATTCGCTTTATCCGTTAACGCCATAATTTCACGGATAGCTTTACCGAATTCACGGTTTTCATAATAAGCGGCGATTTGCTCCGATTGCGCGATAAATTCGGCGAATAGCGGTTCATCTTCTAATTTATCCGCCAATTTACCATCAAAACGTTTTTGAATAAATCCGGCATTGCGCGAAGCCAAGTTAACCAGTTTATTAACTAAATCGGTATTAACGCGTTGTACAAAATCGTCCAGATTTAAGTCTAAATCGTCAATACGGTTACTGAGTTTTGCCGCATAGTAATAACGCAGGCATTCCGGATCCAAATGTTTCAGATAAGTTGCCGCCTGAATAAAAGTACCGCGGGACTTGGACATTTTTTCGCCGTTTACGGTCACATAACCGTGCACGAAAATATTTGTCGGTTTACGATAATTCGCGCCGTCTAACATGGCAGGCCAAAACAGACTGTGGAAATACATAATATCTTTACCGATAAAATGATAAAGTTCCGTATTGCTATCTTTATTCCAAAAACGGTCAAAATCCAGATTTTCCCGTTTACATAAATTTTTAAACGACGCCATATAACCGATTGGCGCATCCAACCAAACATAGAAATATTTGTTTTCCGTGCCCGGGATTTTAAAACCGAAATACGGCGCATCGCGGGAAATATCCCATTGCTGCAAGCCCGCATCAAACCATTCCTGCATTTTGTTTGCCACCTCCGATTGCAACGCACCGGAACGGTTCCATTCTTTTAACATGGACTCAAAACTCGGCAAATCAAAGAAGAAATGTTCGCTTTCTTTAATTACGGGTGTTGCGCCGGAAACAGCGGAACGAGGGTTAATTAATTCCGTCGGGCTGTAAGTAGCCGAACACACTTCGCAGTTATCGCCGTATTGATCTTCCGCCTTGCATTTCGGGCAAGTCCCTTTCACAAAACGATCCGGCAGAAACATGGATTTTTCCGGGTCAAACAATTGAGAAATTGTGCGGCTTTTAATAAAACCGTTTTCTTTTAAGCGGCTATAAATTAATTCGGATAATTCTCGGTTTTCTTCCGAATGGGTGGAATGATAATTATCAAAGCTAATGTTAAATCCGCAGAAATCCGCATAATGCTTTTCTTTAACATCCGCAATTAATTGTTCCGGCGTAATGCCCATTTGGTCGGCTTTTAACATAATCGGCGTACCGTGCGCATCATCGGCGCATACAAAATGGATCTCATTACCGCGCATACGCTGAAACCGCACCCAAATATCCGCCTGAATATGCTCAAGCATATGACCTAAATGAATCGGACCGTTAGCATAAGGCAATGCGCAGGTCACTAAAATTTGACGATGTTGATTTGACATTAAAATAATCCTATTACGACTTATCTTTGATAAAAAAATTATCAGGATTTTACCTTAACTGCGGTATTTTTTCTACTTGAACTATATTTCGCTTAACAGAATCTCAATGTCGTGGTTAAATATCCGAGAATTTATCTCTACTATAGGATTCTATAATGTCTATTATATATACCGATAATCTCAGCGCCGGGCAGCAAGCTCAAATACAAACCTTATTTCAACAGTATCGGCATCCCAGCTTAAAAAAAGATCTCATTGCGTTAAGTGCGGTGAAAAAAGCAGAAAAAGGCGGCGATACGTTACGCATTGAACTTTCGATGCCCTTTCCCTGGAATAGCGCTTTTGAACAATTAAAAGCGGATTTGTCGGATAAATTGTTGTCCGCCACGGAAAGCAAAAATATCAAATGGCAATTAACCTATCAAATCGCTACCTTAAAACGCGCAAACAACCAACCTGCGGTGAAAGGGGTTAAAAATATTATTGCCGTTACTTCGGGCAAAGGCGGGGTTGGTAAATCGACCGTTAGCGTAAACCTGGCACTGGCATTGCAAGCCCAAGGCGCCCGTGTCGGTATTTTGGACGCGGATATTTACGGCCCTTCAATTCCCCATATGTTAGGCGCGCCGGATCAACGTCCGACTTCGCCGGACAACCAACATATCACGCCGATCCAGGCTCACGGATTATTCGCCAACTCTATCGGTTTTCTGATGGATGAAGAAAATGCCACGGTTTGGCGCGGTCCGATGGCAAGCAGTGCATTGAGCCAGTTATTAAACGAAACCTTATGGCCGGATTTGGATTATTTAGTGATCGACATGCCGCCGGGTACCGGGGACATTCAGCTTACTTTATCGCAACAAATCCCGGTAACCGGTGCGGTAGTAGTGACAACTCCGCAGGATATCGCATTGCTTGACGCTGTTAAAGGCATTTCCATGTTTAACCGAGTTTCCGTGCCCGTATTAGGCATTGTGGAAAATATGTCTATGCATATTTGTTCAAACTGCGGTCATCATGAAGCGATTTTCGGCACAGGCGGCGCCGAACGAATCGCACAAAAATACCATGTTGAAATGCTGGGACAATTACCGTTACACATTTGTTTGCGTGAAGATTTAGATAAAGGCACGCCGACGGTCGTTTCAAATTCAAATCAGGAAATCCGCGATGCTTTCATGCAATTAGCGGAAAAAATCGGCTACGAACTTTATTTCCAGGGTGCCGTTATTCCGAGCGAAATTATGTTTCGTGAAGTGAAATAAATCCTTACAAACAAAAGTGCGGTGAAAATTTTAAAAATTTCACCGCACTTTTTTTATTTTATACAATTTGTTCTATATCGTTTAACTAAGCATTATTCACACCAAACGCCATCACTTCTTCAATGCGATTAGCATTTAACGCCGCCATCAGTAAACGGTCAACACCTAACGCAACGCCCGCACAATTCGGCATACCGGCTTCCAGAGCCGCCAATAAACGCTTATCAATAGCCCGTTGCGGCAGACCCGTTTTTTCACGTTGGCGGTTATCCCGTTCAAAACGAATGATTTGCTCGTTCGCATCCGTTAATTCGTTAAAACCGTTAGCCAGCTCCAACCCTTTGAAATAAAATTCAAAACGCTCCGCCACCCGATGATCTTCAGAACTGATTTGTGCTAAAGCCGCTTGACTGGCAGGAAAATGATAAATAACCGCCGGACGGGTTTGCCCGATTTGCGGTTCAACAACCGTGCTGAAAAGAAATTCTAACAAAGTATCCCGTTCTTCATTTTCATCGCACATAAAATGATGTTCGCGCGCTTTCGCTACCAGCTCCGCTCGCGGTGCGGAAAGCGGATCCAGCCCCACATATTGCTGAAAAACGAATTGGTAACTGAAACTTTCCGCCGGTTCGCAATCTAAAATCTGTTGCAATAAATCGTCCACTTCGTTGATTAAGCGATACATATCAAAATGCGGACGATACCATTCCAACATAGTAAATTCCGGATTATGACGACTACCCGCCTCTTCATTACGAAACACACGGCAAATCTGGAAAATCGCACCGCTACCTGCAGCAAGCAGACGTTTCATATGATATTCCGGGCTGGTCATCAACCATAAGGTCTTTGAATTTTCACCAATCGGCGCGATAAATTCCGTATTAAATGTGGATAAATGCACATCGGTAACGCCGAACTCGCTTAACACCGGTGTTTCCACTTCCAACAAACCTCGCTCGGTAAAAAACTTACGGATTTCTCTGATAATTTTTGCACGGGTAAAAAGAGTTTTTATCGGCGCGCTTGGCTGCCATAGTTCTTGTTCAAACATAAAAATACTTCAAAATAAAAAAATAATCCCGTCTATTATAAATAAACGGGCTTATATTCCCAATGAAATTATTATCAATAGATTTTATATTGTGCTGAATTTATCTATTAGCGGTGAAAATAAGCAGTAATTAAGTAATTCATTTAAAGTTAAGATTTATATGTTTTATTTCAAAATATCAATTTGAGAAGTACAAAATATGCAATCTCACACATAAGCGTACACTTATTAAAATCACTTTTTTGAGGTAGATCACAAAAGAGCTATTCTTCTGTATAAAATAATAAAAAAGAGTTAGTAATAATGCCGATTAATGGCAAAATATAGCGGAAGGGCAATTTTAACTGCCTGAATTATTTACTTTTATCAACTCTACTGGGGAGAATATCGTGCAAACTGTTAATGTCGATATCGCAATCGTAGGCGCTGGTGGCGGTGGTTTACGCGCTGCAATCGCAGCAGCTGAAGCTAATCCAAACTTAAAAATTGCATTAGTGTCTAAGGTCTATCCAATGCGTAGCCATACTGTTGCGGCAGAAGGCGGTGCAGCGGCTGTAATTAAAGAAGAAGACTCATATGATAAACACTTCCAAGACACTGTTGCTGGTGGTGACTGGTTATGTGAGCAAGACGTAGTTGAATATTTCGTTCAACATTCGCCTGTTGAAATGACTCAAATGGAACGCTGGGGCTGTCCTTGGTCTCGTAAACAAGACGGTGATGTTAACGTTCGTCGTTTCGGCGGTATGAAAATTGAGCGTACATGGTTTGCTGCGGATAAAACGGGTTTCCACCTGTTACACACGTTATTCCAAACTTCAATCCAATTCCCTCAAATACAACGTTTTGACGAACATTTCGTATTAGATGTGTTGGTTGACGACGGTCATGCCCGCGGTGTTGTTGCGATGGATATGATGGAAGGTAAACTGGTACAAATCAATGCGAATGCGGTTGTTATTGCAACCGGCGGCGGTTGTCGTTCGTTTAAATTTAATACCAACGGCGGTATCGTGACCGGTGACGGCTTATCAATGGCTTATCGTCACGGCGTGCCTTTGCGTGATATGGAATTTGTTCAATATCACCCGACAGGTTTACCGAACACAGGTATTTTGATGACCGAAGGTTGCCGCGGCGAAGGTGGTATCTTGGTGAATAAAGACGGTTACCGTTATCTTCAAGACTACGGTCTGGGCCCAGAAACACCGGTCGGCAAACCTGAAAACAAATATATGGAACTTGGTCCTCGCGATAAAGTTTCACAAGCCTTCTGGCAAGAATGGAAAAAAGGCAGAACCTTAAAAACGGCAAAAGGCGTAGATGTCGTCCATCTTGACTTACGTCACTTAGGTGAAAAATATCTACATGAACGTTTACCGTTTATCTGTGAATTATCTCAGGCTTATGAAGGCGTGAACCCTGTAAACGAACCGATTCCGGTACGTCCGGTCGTTCACTATACCATGGGTGGTATTGAAGTTGATTTCAACAGTGAAACCCGCATTAAAGGTTTATTCGCTGTGGGTGAATGTGCGTCTTCAGGCTTACACGGTGCAAACCGTTTAGGTTCTAACTCACTTGCCGAATTGCTTGTTTTAGGTCGTGTAGCAGGTGAATATGCGGCACAACGTGCGGTTGAAGCGACTGCGGCAAACCAAACAGCCGTTGATGCGCAAGCGCAAGATGTCGTTCGTCGTCTGGAAGATCTATTCAATCAGGAAGGTACTGAAAACTGGGCTGATATCCGTGAAGAAATGGGTACGGCAATGGAAGAAGGTTGCGGTATCTATCGTGATCAGGCAAGTATGCAAACTGCGGTTGATAAAATTGCAGAATTGAAAGAACGTTATAAACGTATTCGTATTCAAGACCGTTCAAGCGTGTTCAACACTAATGTGTTATATACCGTTGAATTAGGCTACATCCTTGATGTTGCGCAAGCTATCGCAAACTCGGCGTTAGAACGTAAAGAGTCTCGCGGTGCACACCAACGTTTAGACTACGTAGAACGTGACGATACGAATTATTTAAAACATACTCTTGCATTCTATAATGAAAACGGTGCACCTCGCATTGATTATAGTCCGGTGAAAATTACTAAATCTCAACCTGCTAAACGTGTATACGGTGCGGAAGCTGATGCAGCCGAAGCAGCAGCTAAAGCTAAGGAGAACGCAAATGGCTAATCAAGCAATGATGAACGTTGAAGTATTGCGTTATAACCCTGAAGTGGATAAAGAACCATACTTACGTACTTACCAAGTGCCTTACGATAACCAAACCTCTTTGTTAGACGCGTTAGGTTATATTAAAGACAGACTGGATCCGGAACTTGCATACCGTTGGTCTTGCCGTATGGCGATTTGCGGTTCATGCGGTATGATGGTAAACAATATTCCTAAATTGGCATGTAAAACTTTCTTACGCGACTATAGCGGTCATATGCGTATTGAACCGTTGGCTAACTTCCCGATTGAGCGCGACTTAATCGTTGATTTAAGCCACTTCATTGAAAGTCTGGAAGCTATCAAACCTTATATTATCGGTAATGAAATGCCGGCATTAGACGGTCAGCCGCATCCTTCCGCCGAATTGGCGAAAAGCCGTACCAAACAAACTCCGGCACAGTTAGAGAAATATCGTCAATTCTCTATGTGTATTAACTGCGGCTTATGTTATGCAGCCTGCCCGCAATTCGGTTTAAACCCTGAATTCGTCGGTCCTGCGGCATTAACAATGGCTCATCGTTACAATCTCGATAACCGTGACCACGGTAAAGCGGAGCGTATGCCGATTATTAACGGCGAAAACGGGGTTTGGACTTGTACATTCGTCGGTGCATGTTCGGAAGTTTGTCCGAAACATGTAAACCCTGCAGCAGCAATTAACCAAGGTAAATTAGAAAGTGCTAAAGACTATCTAATTTCAATGCTTAAACCGAAAGCGTAGGAGAAGTTATGACAACTGAAAGTAAACGCAATAAATATGTTCGCGAAGTAACTCCTACTTGGTGGAAAAGCTGGAGTTTCTATAAATTCTATATGTTACGTGAATCAAGTGCGATTCCAACAGTTTGGTTCTGCCTTGTATTACTTTACGGTGTATTCTGTTTAACAACGGCAAACGGTTTTGTGGAGAAATTTATTCCTTTCCTACAAAATCCGGTTGTTGTGATTTTAAACTTAATTTCACTTGCATTATTACTATTACACGCATTTACTTTATTCCAAATGACAGGCGAAGTAATGTCGGGGTCGCTCGGTCTTAAATCGGAAGTAATCCAAAAGGCATTAAAAGTGTTATTTGCTATCGTAACTGTTGTTGCATTAGTTTTAGTCTGTATCTAGGGAGTAAAGATAATGGTTGATCAAAATCCAAAACGTTCAAATGAGCCGCCTGTATGGTTAATGTTCAGTGCCGGTGGTATGGTGAGTGGTCTTGCATTCCCTGTATTGATTTTAATTCTAGGTATTCTTTTGCCCTTTGGAATTATTTCACCGGATAATATTATTGCATTCTCACATCATTGGTTCGGTAAATTAGTTATTCTTGCATTAACTATTTTCCCAATGTGGGCTGGCCTTCACCGTCTTCACCACGGTATGCACGATATTAAAGTGCATGTTCCAAACGGCGGATTAATCTTCTACGGTCTGGCGGCGGTTTATAGCTTTATCGTGCTTTTTGCCGTAATTGCAATTTGATCTAAAATAAAAAGAATTAAGCCCTTTATAGCAATAAAGGGCTTTTTTATGCTTAAAAATATAAAAAGTGCGGTCATTTTTGGCGAAATTTTGTAATTCAATGTGATGTTTACAAAACTTTCAAAAATCCGACCGCACTTTTTGCAATTGATGAATCTTTTATCTTACATCCACCGGTTTGACGATTTCACTTGGATAACAGCCCAATACTTTTAAATAAGTGCTGTATTGTCTAAGTTCCTCCAGCGCCGCTTGAGTATCCGGATGGTTAGTATTGGCTTCAATTTCCAGGTAAAACATTTCTTCCCACGGCTTACCGTAAATCGGGCGAGACTCTAATTTAGTCATTTTAATTTGATACTTTTTAAACACGGTTAACGCATCGACTAATGAGCCGGCTTCCTGTCCGGTAGTCATTAATAATAAAGTTTTTGTATGGATTTGCGACGATACGGTAATAGCTTTGCGGGCAATAACAATAAAGCGTGTAATATTGTTTTCCTGATTCGCGATATTGCTTCTTAACACCGTCAATCCATATAAATGTCCGCCGTCTTCATTGCCTAATGCGGCGATATTCGGTTTATTTAAACTGGAAACCAACTGCATTGCATGAGAACTGCTTTCGCAAAATTCAATATGTACTTTATTTAAACTGCGAATAAACTGGCTGCATTGCTGAATAACCTGCGGATGGCTGTATAAGGTATCGATTTTGCTCAAATCATCCTGCCCGTTAACCAATACGCAATGTTTAATCGGATATGTGAGTTCGCCCACAAGCGATAGATCCGTATGTTGCAGTAAATCATAAACTTCGTTGATTGAGCCGGATGTGGTGTTTTCCAAAGGCAATACACCGTAATCCGCTTCGCCGGAACTGACCTTTTCAAAGATCTGTTCGAAAGAGCTGCAGCTTAATTCAATTAATTGTTCCTGATAACGGGTTGCATAACTTCGTGCGGCTAAATGTGAATAAGATCCGCGTTTACCTAAAAAAGCGATGTGAATACTCTGCTCTCTTTGTTCATTCAGTTTTTTTTGTAAATAAACCTGTTGGGTGAGTACGGAGTCTTCAATAATTTTTTGGAAAATTTGAGTGATATATTGAGGTTCTAACTGGTAATTTTCGTTTTCGGAAAAATTAATCAGTTCTTGTAAAAGTTGTTGTTCCCGTTTTTCATCACGTAAAGGTTTTTGCGTTATCTCTTTGCTACGAACGACATCAAAAGCAAGACGATGACGTTCCGATAATAATTTCAACAAACTACGGTCAATCTGCGTGATTTGTTGGCGAATTTCACTTAAATCAAGAGCCATAATATTTCCTCAAAACAAACAAGGACGTGATGATCTCGTTCAACACGCCCTTGTACATTGTATGGGGATAACAATAAATTCTCAAGTCTAACGGTAAGTTATCTCGCCTTTAGGCTCAAATTTATTTGCGTCAATAGGAGAATTTTCCGCAATAAATGCTTTAAGCACTTCGGCATCCACTTTATAAGTATTTACATAAGTCGGATTTTTGTCCATCACCGGATAACCGTCCCCGCCAAGCGCATTATAATTAGGCAATGAAATTCGATAAGTTTTACTTAAATTAATCGGCTAGCCTTGAATTTTTACTTCTTTTACCTGTTTGGCTGTTCTGTCAATAATCATTGAAATACCTGAAAATTGCGGATAAGCGCCGGAATCCACTTCTTTTAATGCCACAATATTTAAGTAGTCAATCAGCTCGGCACCGCTTAATTCAAAATAACTGACAATATTACCGAAAGGTTGAACCTTTAGGATATCCCGATAAGTAATAACCCCGGACTGAATACTGTCTCTGATTCCGCCGGAATTTATAATTCCCACATCGGCACCGGCAGCCTGGCGTTGCGCTTCCGCCACCAAGCGTCCTAAATTAGTTTGATGGAATCGAACGATATTGCGATCCCCCACCAATTTACCGGCAACATCGCCGATTTTTACGCTCAAAAGCTGATCGCCTTTATCTTGATAGGTTTTGAGGGTTGCCAACAGTTTTTCATCCTGGGGAATCTGTTCGCCGTAAAGTTGATACTCCGTTTTACCCGCAGCCGTTTCCACTTTTTTCTTTAAGTTGATAGGAATGAGTTCATAACGGACTAACTTAACTTCACCGTTTTTAAATTCAAAATCAGCCCGTCCGAGGAATTTGCCCCACTCGCCGGCAGACATAATCCAGGTGCCGTTTTGATAATCAGGTTTGCAGGCTTGTGTCGGTTGATAATTCTGAATAAATACACCTTTAGCATCAACACAAACAGTATCATGACTGTGCCCGCCCACAATCACGTCAAAAGTACCTTTCTCTAAGCGGCGCGCCATAGTTACGTCACCGGGGGCATTAGAACCGTAATTACCATCATAATAATACCCCATGTGCGTTAAAGCGATCTTCACATCGGGGTTTTCTTGCTTATCAATTTCAGCAACAACTTTTTTTGCGGTTGAAGTCGGGTCATCAAAACGCAAATCTTTCATATATTCCGGATTACCTAATTTAGCCGTATCTTCGGTAGTTAACCCGACGATAGCGATATTTAATCCGCTACGTTTTAACATCATATAAGGTTTAACCAAAGTTTTATTGGTATTTTTATGATAAATATTTGCGGCTAAAAAGGGGAACTTAGCCCATTTCTCCTGCATATCCAGCAATTGTAACGGATTATCGAACTCATGGTTGCCGAGCACCATAGCATCATAACCAATGGCATTCAGTCCGTCGATATCGGGATGGGCGTTTTGCAAATCGGATTCCGGTACACCGGTATTTAAATCACCGGCAAATAGAGTAATTACCGAACCGCCTTTAGCCTCGACTTCGTTACGAATCCGATCAACGGCGGTTTTTTGAGCGGCGAGCCCATACTGCCCGTTCTTATCATGCCAATAATGCCCGTGTAAATCATTAAAGTGCAACAGGGTGAATTGATAGGTTTTATCCGCTTGATAACTCATTGCTGCAGCCGAGAACAGGCTCAGTGCGGCGGTAAGCTTTAAAACCCGGAAAGGTCTATTCATAAAAATTTCTCCGTTAACTATATTTCAAAAATATACAAAAACTGACCGCACTTTGATCAAAGCGCCATATATAAATTTCCAGCCCATTCCCTTCGTATAATGCGGCGACGGCAAAAAATTTACAGCCGTCGAGTAACGGAACCGCCTCCGCATGCCAGAATAAAATCTACTTTTTCATTTTTTACAAGTGCGGTCGCTTTTGTAAAATTTCATAAGCGGGATTAAGTTCAATGCCGGAAAATTCCGCAATGCAATGGATATGGAAAAGAAAAAAGCTATACTTCTGTAAAGTATAGCTTTTGTTAGTTATCTGATAATTAAATCAACACTTGAGACGGAATAGCATAACCTTGCGGTACTTTTTCTTTATCTTCAAATGTAACGAATTCCCATGCCTCTTGATTCGCCAATAATGCGCGTAACAGTTTATTGTTTAAACCGTGCCCGGATTTATACGCTTTGAAGTCACCTAAAATATTATAACCCGCCATAAATAAATCACCGATAGCATCTAACATTTTGTGGCGAACAAGCTCATCCTTAAAGCGTAAACCATCTTCATTTAATACGCGATAATTGTCCAGCACAATGGCATTATCCAAGCTGCCACCCAGCGCTAAGCCTTGAGACTGTAAATACTCAATATCTTTCATAAAGGCGAAAGTTCTTGCCCGGCTGATTTGTTGAACAAATTTTTGTGCCGAAAACTCTAAAGTATAATTACTTAAATTTTTACTAATCGCCGGATGATTAAAATCAATGGTAAAATTCAAACGGAAACCGTTGTATGGTGAAATTTCAGCCCATTTATCACCGTCTTCCACGCGAATTTTTTGTTTTACACGAATAAATTTCTTCGCGGCATCCTGCTCTTCGATGCCCGCATCTAATAAAAGATAAACAAACGGACTTGCGCTACCGTCCATAATCGGCACTTCAGGCGCGTCAACTTCAATAATCACGTTGTCTAAACCTAAACCTGCCAATGCGGAATTTAAGTGTTCGACAGTTGAAATACGCACGCCTTGATCGTTGACTAGAGCGGTACAAAGCATAGTATCGCGCACAGCCGTTGCATCTGCCGGGAAATAAACCGGCGGAGTCAAGTCTGTTCGACAATAAACAATTCCTGTATTAATAGGCGCCGGGCGTAACTTCAGCGTAACTTTATTACCGCTATGTAATCCCACGCCTGTTACTTTAATACTTTGCTTTAATGTTCTTTGTTTAATCATATCAATTATTTCTCAATTTATTGCATCAGCAAAAAGTCGAATTTACAACTCTGTTATTTGTCGCCGCGTAAAAACGCAGGTTTAAATAAATCATTATTATTACCGAAGCTTGTCGGTCTGGCCGGCTGCTCCGGTTGCGTTGTCGGTTGTTGAGGCGCTTGACCCGGTTGGTTTGGATTAGGAGTCGCTCCGGTTACAGGTCGTTGAGCGACCGGTGCTAATGTTGCTGCCGGTTCGTCAATATCGCCAATCCCGGTTGCAACAATAGTTACGCGAATTTCATCCGACATTTCAGGAATTAAAGTTGTACCCACCACAACGGTCGCTTCATCGGAAGCAAATGCGCGAATTGTATCGCCTACTGCGTAAAACTCGTCTAAACCTAAATCCATACCGGCGGTAATATTAACAAGTACACCTCTGGCACCGGATAAATCCACATCTTCTAATAACGGGCTTGCCACCGCATCTTGTGCCGCTTTTTCCGCACGTCCGTCACTTGCCGCACCTTGTGCGATCCCGGCGCCCATCATTGCGCGCCCCATTTCCGACATTACCGTACGTACATCCGCAAAGTCTACGTTAATTAAACCGGGAGAGGTAATCATATCCGAAATACCGGTTACCGCATTGCGTAAAATATCATTTACCGCAGAGAACGCTTGCACTAAAGTAGTTGTTTTGCCTAATACTTTCAATAATTTTTCATTAGGAATAATAATTAACGAATCTACGTGCTTAGACAATTCTTTAATACCAAGTTCCGCAAATGCCATACGTTTTTTACCTTCAAAAGAGAAAGGTTTGGTTACCACGGCAACAGTGAGAATACCTAATTCTTTTGCAACCTGAGCAACAATCGGCGCGGCACCCGTACCCGTACCGCCACCCATTCCGGCTGCAATAAATACCATATCGGCACCTTCCAGCATAGCACGAATCGCTTCTTGGTCATCCTCGGCGGCTTTACGTCCTACATTAGGATTTGCGCCCGCACCAAGACCTTTCGTCGTTGCGGCACCGATTTGAACCGTTTGCTGTACAATACTTTTACGTAAAGCTTGAGCATCAGTATTCACCGCATAGAAAATAATCTCGCCATGTTCATCACTTGTCATTGAGTTTTCACCGACGAGGGTCCCGCCATTATGAATCATATTATTAACCATATGATTCACAGCATTGCCGCCACCGCCGCCGACACCAACAACTTTAATCAGTGTACGACCGATTTCATCGTCAAATCCATATTCAACAGGTTCAAACATTTGTATTCTCCGTCTATGCTAGATACTCTAACACGTAAATTAATTCTAAATTCTTTCTATTGTAGATGAAAAATGCAAATTATCAAAATTCTGACTTCACTTTATTTGCAATTTTTTTGCATTTTTCAAAAATTGAGCCTAAAAAACTACTTTCCGAAGCGCTTCCACCAAACATTTGCGTGCTTTCTTCTTCGTTATGATGGCTATATTGCAATAATCCTAACACTGTAGCATATTGCGGTTTATTTACATAATCTGTCAAGCCCGTAATATTCAACGGATAACCCACACGGACATGAGATTCAAAAATATCCGTTGCACATTTAGCAATATCCGTCATTTGAGAACTGCCACCGGTTAACACAAAACCTGCGATTAACTCTTGTTTAATCCCCCGCATAGCCAATTCGTTACGTAATTGTGTCAGTTCGTTTTCAACTACCTGTAGCAAGTCATGGTAGCAACGAGACGTTACTTCAACCACTTGAGCTTTGGTAAAAGTTCTTGGTGCGCCACCGCCTAATCCCGCCACCTCAATTTTTTTCTTAGCAAACTGCTCGAGGAGCTCTGCCGACGGCATAAATGCACTACCGTAATTAATTTTAATACTTTCCGCTTCATTACGGGAAGTTGTCAGGCTTTGAGCAACAAAATCCGTAATAGTATTACCGCCGTAAGGTACAACTTTACTATAACGTAATGCGCCGTTGGTATAGACCATAATATCCATGGAACCGCCGCCAAAATCAATGAGGCAAACACCTAAATCTTTTTCATCTTCGGTTAATACGGAATATGTGGACGCTAAACCGGAAAAAACAACCTGATCCACTTTTAATCCGCAGGTTTCTACCGCTTTTTGTAAATTATTTACCCAAGCCTGGTGTCCGGCAATTAAGTGTGCCTGCGCTTTTAATCGCACACCTTGCAATCCTAAAGGATTTTTAATATTTTGTTGTTTGTCTACCGCATATTCTTGCGGAATAACATGAAGCAGCGAAAGACCTTCCGGCAATTTCACCGAACTTGCCGTATGCATAGCCTGGTCGATTTCATCCTGTGTTACTTCACCATCGGCAATAGGCACAAAACCGCTTTCGTTCAAACTTTGAATATGCTCACCGGTAATGGCAAGAGTTACTGACATAATCTGGCAATCCGCAACCGACTCCGCAGCTTCAATAGCGCGCTGAATGGAATTCACTACCGCAGCTAAATCCGTTATACTTCCTTTATCAATTCCTTTGGACGGACAACTGCCGACGCCCAAAACATTAACCACGCCGTCAGGTAACACTTCACCTACAACAGCGACGACTTTAGAAGTACCGACTTCTAATCCAACAATAGTTTTTGATTCCACAATTTTTGCCATTTTTGTAACTTCACTGTATTAATTATTATTCATTCTGCTACTATTGCATTAATTTATATCAGCAAAACTGACCGCAGCACCTACTTTATATCTTAAATCAATATATGCAATTTTTTTATTTTCCGGGATTTCCACTTGCGGATAAATTGTCATAAACCTGTCTATCTTAGACTTCCATTCTCCGCGACCTAATTTCAAGGTTATATCATTTTCTACTACGATCTCCCAAGAACCCCGCTCATCAATAGACACCGCTTTAAGTGTAATCCCTTTAGATTTAAGTTCGTTGAAAATTTGTTTCCACGCATCCAATACGGCTAAACTTTGATAATCGGGTCCGTATAACCGGGGTAAATTATCATTTTTTAATCTATCCTTGGGCAGTTTAAAAACTACACCATCAAGAGAAACAAAATCTTCGGAATTCCAAAAAGCAACCGGTGCATATTCCGCCACCCAAATGCTTAATCTATCGGGCCAAATTTTGCGCACAACCGCACCTTTAATCCAAGGCATTGATTCAATTTGTTCTCTAATGACATCAACATCCTGCCCGAAAAAGCCTTTTAGCTCTCCCATTTTCAGAATCATATCACGAACATCCGCATTTGTTGTATATTGCGGCGTGCCGACTAACGCAAAAGAACTAATAGGTTTGCTATCAAGTTTGTCCAGCAATGTTTGCCAGTTAATATAAGCAAAATAAAGCAACCCGACACAACATAGCACAAGCAAAGGTTTAACTTGTAAGAAAACTCTTGTTTTCGGTTCTGCAAGCTTTATTTTTTTTTGTGTCGTTTTGCGTTTTACCACAGACATTAAGCGCTAAGCTCCAAAATTTTTACCACAAGTTGTTCAAATGAATAACCTACTGCTGCGGCAGATTTCGGAAATAAGCTATGACTTGTCATACCCGGTGTTGTATTTACTTCAACAAGACGGAAATTACCGTTTGCATCGGTCATCACATCAATACGGCTCCAGCCGCGGCACCCCACTACATCATAAGCGCGTTTTACTAATTTTTGTAATTCCTGTAAGCTTTCCTCGCTCATCGGAGCCGGACAAATATACCGGGTATTATCCGAAATATATTTTGCATCATAGTCATAAAATTCGCCTTCAGGAATAATCTGTACCGCAGGTAATACTTGATCATCCAATACGGGCACCGTCATTTCAATGCCACTCAACCATTCTTCAATAAGTACAGTGTCATCATGGGTTAAGGCTAAATCCACCGCGTTTTTTAATTCTTCGACGGCATTAACTTTTGTCAAACCGACACTTGACCCTTCCCTGGAAGGTTTTACCATTAACGGTAACCCGAGACGTTCGACAACCTCAAGGGGATTAAGTTCGTCCACTGTATCGCGAGTAACGATTTCCATGTCCGCAATAGGTAAGCCGAACCCTTTCCAAAGCATTTTAGTACGCATTTTATCCATAGTTAATGCGGAAGTCATTACGCCGCAGCCGGTATAAGGCAGCCCGATTTGTTCTAAGACGCCTTGAATAACGCCGTCTTCCCCGCCTCGTCCGTGAAGAATATTAAACGCCCGCTCAAATCCCTGCTCTTTGAGTTGAGCTACAGGATATTCTTTCGGATCGATCGGGTGGGCATCATAACCTTGGTTGCGCAATGCCGTAAGTACGGCATTTCCCGAAGTAAGAGAAACTTCACGTTCGGCAGAGGTTCCGCCTAATAAAACTGCGATTTTTTGTTCTTTTAATGGTTTCATTTTATTTTCATCTATACATTGAGCCTTGGCTCTATTATCTACCCTTTCCGACCGTAAAAGTGCGGTCAAAAAAACCGAAATTTTTAAATTATGCTTTTGTCCAAAGCTCGACCAGCTGACGGGACAATTTGCTGACGTTACCCGCACCTTGTGCAAGTACCAAATCGCCGTCTTGCAAAACTCTGTCCATTATTTCAGGCAATTCGGCGGTATCCGTAACCAAAATAGGATCTACCTGACCTAAATTACGAATCGAACGGCATAAAGAACGACTGTCCGCACCGGCAATCGGTGATTCGCCGGCAGGATAAACGTCTAACATAATCAGTAGATCAACTTGCGACAGAACCCTTACGAAATCGTCGAATAAGTCACGGGTACGGCTATAGCGATGAGGTTGGAAAATCATAACGATACGCTTATTTTCCCAGCCTTTACGTGCTGCCTGAATAGTTACGTTTACTTCAGTCGGGTGATGCCCGTAATCGTCAACCAGCATCACTTTGCCGTTAGGTCGGATAAATGACCCCAATTGATCAAAACGGCGTCCTGCTCCCTGGAAGTCCGCTAATGCGGCAAGAATCGCTTCATTTTCAATACCTTCTTCTTTGGCAACGGCTAACGCAGCGGTAGCGTTCAAGGCATTATGTTTGCCGGGTACGTTAAGTAACACATCAATCCGTTCGCCGGCTGGTGTAATCACGCTGTAATGTCCCTGAAAGCCGGTTTGTTCATAATTTTCAATGCGATAATCGGCTTCTTCACTGAAACCATAGGTAATAACCGGGCGACCGACTTGAGGAATAAGCTCCAACAATACCGGATCATCGGCACACATCACTGATAAACCGTAGAAAGGCAAATTATGTAAAAAATTCACATAAGTGCGTTTCATCTCATCAAAATCGCCGTGATAAGTATCCATATGATCCGGTTCGATATTGGTTACTACGGAAACCATTGGCTGTAAATGCAGGAATGAAGCGTCGCTTTCATCCGCTTCGGCAATCAAATAACGACTGCAGCCTAAATGAGCATTTGTCCCCGCCGATTTAACCAATCCGCCGTTGACAAATGTCGGATCAAGCCCGGCTTGTGCATAAATCATTGAAATCATTGCAGTTGTTGTCGTTTTCCCGTGAGTGCCGGCAACCGCAATACCATGACGAAAACGCATAATCTCAGCTAACATTTGCGCCCGTTGAATAACCGGGATACGTTTTTCATGAGCCGCCACTACTTCGACGTTATCCGCTTTAATAGCACTGGAAACCACCACAACGCTTGCATTATCCACATTTGACGCCGCGTGAGAAAAATGAATTTTCGCTCCTAAAGAAATTAAGCGATTTGTAACCGCACTTTCGGCAATATCAGAACCGGTTACCGCATATCCTTCATTTAATAAAACTTCGGCAATACCGCCCATACCGGCACCGCCAATTCCAACAAAATGAATTTGATGTACGCGACGCATACCCGGAATCATATTCCGGACACGTTGTTGAAATTCTTTTTTAGCATTAATCATTATTTATATCTCTATTTTTTAATTTGCATTTTCAATGATTACTTCAGCCACCTGTTGCGCGGCAAAAGGCGCCGACATTTGTTTCGCTTTAATTGCCATCGCTAATAATTGTTCACGATCTAAATTAGTTAACAAATCCACTAATACGTCGGCGTTTAATTCTGCTTGTTGCACGATTTTTGCCGCACCCACATCCGCTAAATATTTCGCATTTAAATATTGTTGCTGATCCTTATGCCGGAACGGAACAAAAATCGCCGGCGTACCCACGGCGGCAAGTTCGCACACCGTTAATGCACCCGAACGACAAATGACAATATCCGCCCAAGCATAGGCTTCCGCCATATTATCAATAAATTCGGTGATTTTTACATCCGCACTTAACGCACCTTTTTCTTCATAAAGTGCGGTAATTTTTTCTACGGAACCGGCACCGACCTGATGACGAATTTCTAACTTATCAGTCAATCGAGCAGCCATTTCCGGCACGGTTAAATTTAATACTCGGGCACCTTGACTGCCTCCCACCACCAATACGCGAAGTTTCCCTGTACGCTCGGCAAAACGCTGTTCGGGATCCGGCATGGAAAATAAATCCTGCCGAACCGGATTACCCACCACTTCGGCATTCGGAAACGCCGTCGGAAAAGCCTGCAAAACACGTTTCGCAATTTTTGACAGCCAAACATTGGTTAACCCCGCCACCGCATTTTGCTCGTGCAAAATAACGGGTACGCCGCAAAGTTTTGCCGCTACGCCGCCCGGACCGGAAACATATCCGCCCATACCGAGTACCGCATCGGGTTTTTGCCGTAAAATAATCTTGCGTGCCTGCATTATAGCACGACAAATAGCAAAAGGTGCGCCCAATAACGCCTTGATACCTTTACCGCGCAACCCCGAAATTCGAATAAACTCAATAGGAATACCGTGTTTTGGCACTAACTGGGCTTCCATTCTATCCTTAGTCCCCAGCCAGCAAATATCCCAACCCTGTTTTTGTAAATATTGAGCAACTGCAATTGCCGGAAAAACATGACCGCCCGTACCGCCGGCCATCACTAACAATTTTTTTCGTTGTGCCACGTAATATCCTTAATCATCTTTTAATCGAGCATGCCCGCCGCGCATAAGGCGGTTTTCATGATCAATCCGTAATAGAATTGCGATACTTATCGCCATAATAACCAAACTTGAGCCACCGTAACTCACCAGCGGAAAGGTTAACCCTTTTGTAGGCAATAAGCCTAAAGACATCCCCAGGTTAACGAAGCCTTGGAAGAAAATCCAAAAACTGATACCAAAAGCAAAGAAACCTTTAAAACGCTGCTCAAGCTGTAATGATTCGCGCCCGATTTTCATAGCGCGGAAAACTAATAAGGCCAATAAAATAATCATAACGGTTATGCCGGCAAAACCGAATTCTTCGCCCACTACCGCCATAACAAAGTCCGTATGGGCTTCAGGCAAATATTCCAATTTCTGAATTGAATTGCCCAAACCCTCGCCGGTAAATTCACCGCGACCAAATGCCATTAAAGAATTCGATAACTGGAAGCCTGTGCCGTAAGGGTCTTTGAACGGGTCCATAAACCCCGTAATACGTTTCATCCGATATGCCGAGGATAGTACCAACACCACGAAAAGAAATCCGCCTGTTGCCGCCAATACCAAGAATTGCATGATATGTGCGCCGACTACAAACAACAGACCAAAGGTAATCACAAAGAGTACAACCGTGCTCCCTAAGTCGGGTTGAAGAATTAGAAACGTGCCGAGGAACCCCATCACAATTAAAGGTTTTGCCGCACTTAGTTTTCTACTGCGGACTTCATCGTAACGACGGGTAAAATAACCGGATAAGAAACAGATTAGCGCTAATTTGGCAAACTCCGCGGGCTGAAAATTGAATAAAACCATCGGAATCCAGCGTCTTGCTCCGTTTACCGATTTACCAATGCCCGGGATAAGTACCAAAATAAGTAAAATTAACGCGAGAATAAACACACGTTTGTGCCATGATTCCCAGTTTGCCATCGGTACTTTAATAAAATAATAACAAATACCCATGGAAAGAATAACATACATGGCATCGCGCTTAGCAAAATAAAAAGGGTCGTCAAACAAACGAGTGCCCACGGGAATTGAAGCGGACGTGACCATGACAAATCCGATAAACAATAAAATGATAAATAACCACAACAAAGATCGGTCATATAACAAATTAGTCGGTGTTAATGTAGTCCAGCGCTGATAACCGGCTTTAATTTTACTAAAAATATGCATTCAAAAACCTAGATAACTTCTACTTTATTGAGCAACGCTCAGCTTTGCTAAACGGGTGAATTCCTCACCGCGTTTTTCAAAAGAGGCAAACTGATCCAAACTTGCGCAAGCCGGCGATAACAATACCATATCACCTGGTTTTAAGGTCGGACGCAATGTTTCAATGGCTTGTTCCATCGTGTTAAATAATTGACTTTGCGATGATAATTTTGCCAAATGCGCACCGTCCTGACCGAAGCAATAACAAAAAATCTCAGGCTTGTTAATTAATTTTTCCAATTCCGAAAAATCGGCGCCTTTGCCGTCACCGCCCAATAATAAATGTAATTTACCTTCGATATGCAAGCCGGTAAGCGCCGCTACCGTGCTTCCCACATTTGTCGCTTTGGAATCATTAACCCAACGTACGCCGTTTGCCATATGAGCAAGCTGAAAACGATGTGCTAAGCCCGGAAAGGTACGAAGTGCGGTCAAAATTCCCGAATTTTTAATCCCCACCGCTTGCGCCAAGGCAATGGCTGCCAGTGCATTCATGTGGTTATGGCGACCGGTTAATTTTATTTCATCACAAGCTAAAATCAGCTTGTCTTTTGCCATCAGATATTTTTTACCGTTTTCCGTTTTCAGCCAATAATCCGCATTATTTTCGGCAAAACTGACTTGCTGCTGCGCACTTTGTTTATCGTCTTCTTTCGTTAACGGATCTTCGCCGTTAATAACAGCAGTTTGGCAATGATGATAAATATTTAGCTTAGCTTGGCGATATTCTTCTAAATCGGCATAACGGTTCATGTGATCTTCAGTTACATTTAATACGGTCGCCGCCGTTGCCTTTAAGCTATAAGTCGTTTCTAATTGGAAACTGGAAAGCTCCAGCACGTAAAGATCATGATTTTCATTAAGCAGAGATAATGCCGGAATACCGATATTGCCGCCCATGCCGACACTTAACCCTGCGGCTTTGCCCATTTCCGTTACTAACGCGGTAACCGTACTTTTTCCGTTCGAGCCGGTAATGGCAATAACGGGTTTAGCGGCTTCGCGACAAAACAATTCGATATCGCCGACCACTTCTACACCGGCAGAAAGTGCGGTCTGAATTTCGGCAGTTTTTACCGAAAGCCCCGGGCTGATTACAATCATATCGCTTTCAAGCAACCATTGCTGATTGAGGCTCCCTGTATGCAAAGGAATGGATTTATCCAATTGTTCCGCACCGGCCGGGATTTTACGCGTATCAATTACGCGAACATTCGCTTTTTTCGCCGTTAAAAAATCAACACAAGATAATCCTGTTTTACCTAAACCGATAACAGTGATGTTTTTGCCTTGATAATCTTTCATTTTATACCTGCCTTCTCAGCTCCGACGGATTAACGCAATTTCAGCGTTACCAATCCAAACAATACGAGCATTAATGAAATAATCCAAAAACGGATAATTACCCGCGGCTCCGGCCAGCCTTTTAATTCATAATGATGATGAATCGGCGCCATGCGGAAAATCCGTTTTTTGCGTAATTTATAAGAACCGACCTGTAAAATAACAGAGACGGTTTCCATTACAAATACGCCGCCCATGATGACCAATAAAAATTCCTGACGGACTAATACGGCAATCGTACCCAATGCGCCGCCTAAAGCAAGGGAACCCACATCGCCCATAAATACCTGCGCGGGATAAGTGTTAAACCATAAAAAACCCAAACCTGCACCAACAATGGCGGTACAGAAAATCACCAACTCGGAGGTGTATTTGATGTAAGGAATATAAAGATATTTGGAAATTTCTACGTTACCGGTCGCCCAGGCAATAATCGCAAAAGCGCCTGCAACAAACACCGTAGGCATAATGGCCAAACCGTCTAAACCGTCGGTTAAATTAACCGCATTACTGGTCCCCACGATTACAAAATAAGCCAAAACCACATAAAACAGACCGAGCTGCGGCATTATTTCTTTAAAAAACGGCACCACTAAACGGGTGGCGTCAGTATCCTTGCCTAACGCATACATGCCGAAAATGGCAATTAACGATACCAGTGACAACCAAAAATATTTCCAGCGAGCGATTAAACCGTCCGTATTTTTGTATTTGATTTTTCGGTAATCATCCACAAAACCGATAGCACCGTAACCGAGTAACACAAATAAACTAAACCAGATATAAGGATTAGATAAATCGCCCCACAATAATGTGCTGACGGTAATAGTCGCCAAAATCATAAGACCGCCCATCGTCGGCGTGCCGCGTTTTTGAAAATGGCTTTCCGGCCCGTCGTTACGCACTTCCTGACCGAACTTAAAAATCTGCAAACGACGGATCATTTTCGGACCAATCCATAATGACAACAAGAGCGCCGTCAATAATGCCAGCACGGAACGAAATGTCAGATACGAAACAACATTAAAACCCGAGTAATATTGCTCTAAAAATTTAGCAAACCAAACTAACATAAGAAGCGATCCTTCAATGAATTAATAACGTCTTCCATTTTCATAGAACGAGATCCTTTCGCTAATAACACAATATCTTCATTTTCTTTCAATTGATGACTGATTATTTCTTTAAGACTGGCGATTAACGCCTCTTTATTAGAGAAATGTACGCCGCCGCAAGCTTTGGAAACCACCGCGCTTTCGCTACCATAAGTCACCACCAGGTCTAAATTGGCCGCTTTGGCGAAATCCGCTACTTCCTGATGACAACTTATAGTTTCATCGCCTAATTCCGCCATATCGCCGAAAGCAAAAATACGGAACGCTTCACGATAGTCAGACAGCACGCTGATTGCCGATTTTACCGAAGCAACATTAGCGTTATAAGTATCATCCAATAATAATAAATTAGTTGACAATTGAATCGGGAACAAGCGCCCTTTCACGTGTGACGGGTTTTCCAAGCCTCGCTTTATGTCTTCTAAACTTGCCCCTACATTCATTGCCAGAGCGCTTGCCGCCACCGCATTGGCAACATTGTGTTTGCCCAGGTAAGGCAACTCGATTTTAATGGCGCCTTTCGGCGTATTTAAAGTAAAGCGAGAACCGTATTCCGAAAGCATAATCTTTTCCGCATAATAATCGGCACCCACATGATCATAAGCAAAGGACTCAAATTCGCGGTCGTTTATATCTCCGCCCCAATAATGCGCATAATTGCTGTCAAGGTTGAGAATCGCCACACCGTCCGGCGTTAAACCGCTGTAAATTTCACCTTTAGCCTGCGCAACCCCTTCAACACTGCCAAAACCTTCCAAATGTGCGGCGGAAACATTGTTCACTAACGCGACATCAGGCATAGTCAAATGCGCGGTATAAGCAATTTCTCCGGCATGATTTGCGCCTAATTCAATAACCGCATATTTGTGTTTTTCCGTTAAACGCAATAATGTGAGCGGCACACCGATATCATTATTAAAATTGCCTTCGGTAAATAAAACCGCCTCATCATCACCGGCGGTTCGCTGCAAAATTGCCGCCGTCATTTCTTTTACGGTGGTTTTGCCGCAAGAACCGGTAATCGCCACCGTTAAAGGTTCAAGTTCCCTTCTTAGCCATGCCGCTAAACGTCCTAACGCTAAACGGGTATCTTTCACCACAAGTTGCGGTACGTCTATTTCGCAAGGATGATCCACCACAACCGCCGTGCAGCCTTGTGCGACGGCTTCGGCCAAATAATTATGACCATCGAACTTTTCCCCTTTTAAAGCAAAAAATAAACCGTTCGGCATTTTCCGGCGCGTATCCGTACTCACGCTTTCAATAGTAAGCGTTTCCTCACCGATTAATTTAGCTTTTAGAATTTGTGCAATTTTTTTTACGTTTAATTTAATCATATTATTCTTCTTATTTGTAAAGGAAAGTTAATTAAAAGTGCGGTCAAAATTTGTGAAATTTTAACCTAAATATTTTTTCACCGCTTCCTGGTCGGAAAAATGATGTTTGGTGTGACCAATAATCTGATAATCCTCGTGCCCCTTGCCCGCGATTAAAATTACATCATTTTCGACCGCACTTTGAACGGCGGTTCTAATTGCTTGCTCGCGATCATATACGATGTTGACCGATTCCGGCCGTTTAAACCCGGCAACAATGTCTTGCACGATTTGATGACGGTCTTCCGTACGGGGATTATCATCCGTCACAATCACATAATCAGCAAAGCGTTCGGCAATTTGTGCCATTAAAGGACGTTTGCCCCTATCTCTGTCACCACCGCAACCGAATACACACCACAACCGCCCGGTACAATGCGCTCGGGCGGCTTGCAACGCTTTTTCCAAAGCGTCGGGAGTATGGGCATAATCGACAATTACCGTCGGTTTATGGGCGGCATGGAGCATTTCCATTCGACCGCACACACCGGTTAATTGCGAAACCGTTTTTAACAGCTCATCCAACGAATAACCTAATGACAACAAGGTTGCTAATACTAACATTAAATTGCTGACATTAAACGCACCAATTAAACGGCTGGTTAAAATAGCGCCACCCCAGCTTGAATTAAACGTAATGGTTGCGCCTTGGCTGTTAAACGAAACTGCGGTCACTTTTAGCCAATTTTCTTGTGTCGGCTGATAGGCCGGATTACAGCTTACCGCAACGGCATCGGGCAATTCCCGTAACCATTGAGCGCCAATTTCATCATCTGCATTGATAATTTTTTGTTGGCATGATAATTCGGAAAATAAGCGTTTTTTCGCCGACGCATAATTTTCCATACTGTGGTGATAATCAAGATGATCGCGACTTAAATTAGTAAAAATGCCCGCCGCAAAATGTAAGGCTTCTATACGATGTTGAACCAGCCCGTGAGAAGATACTTCAATGGCGGCAAAATCAGCGCCTTGTTGAACAAAATCAGCTAAGGAAGATTGTACTTCAATGGCGGAACCGGTGGTATTCGCTGCGGGTTTCAGTGCGCCGAATAAGCCGTTGCCAATAGTTCCCATCACCGCCGGCTTTCGCCCTAAAAGTTGAGCCCATTGCGCCAACAGCTGTGAAACCGTGGTTTTGCCGTTGGTGCCGGTAACACCGACCAGAGTTAAATGTTGGGAAGGCGCTTTATAAAACTGATCGGCGATGTCGGATAAATGTTCCGATAAGTGATAATAAGAAATGACAGGAATTTGATTTTGTTCCGAAACCTGCAAATGCTCATCAGCGTTATCGCATTCCTTTAATACGGCTGACGCTCCTGCTGAAATAGCCTGGGGAATGAATTGACGTCCGTCAACAGAATGGCCTTTTATAGCAACGAAAAGACAGCCAGTCCTTACGGAACGGCTGTCCAGGGTCATCCGGTTCAGTTTAATAGCATCAAATCGGTCATCCCTGCCGAAAAGTGCGGTCAATTTTCGCATAATTTTTTATCTCTTCATTAATTATTAATTAGCCTGTTTTCGCATAGTTTCGCCATTCATTTTTTGACTTAATTTATTATTTAAACGAATAGTTCGCGCAGCCGTTTTATCTGTGACAGGCACGCCATCCGGGGTAATATTATTCGCCCGCAAAGTATATCCCATAATGCTGGAAAATACAGGTGCGGAAACCGCGCCGCCGTAATATTGTCCGGCTTTCGGATCATTAATTAAGATAATCAGGGCAAAACGGGGATCGGAAACCGGCGCAATCCCTGCGGTATAAGCCATATATTTATCAACATAGCGTCCGTTTTCCAATTTTTTTGCCGTACCGGTTTTAATCGCCACACGATAACCGTCAACCAATGCGCGTTTATTTTTAATCGCTACTTTTTCCATCATGTTCACCACATCGCGCGTAATTTTTTCGGAAAATACACGGTTGCCGATGACCGGCGGATCAACTTTAGTAATAGAAAGCGGGCGATAAATACCAAAGCTGCCCAATGTAATATAAGCGCGGGCAATTTGCAGCGGGGTTGCGTTAATACCATAACCGTAAGCGACGTTAGCTCGTTCGATATCGGACCAGCGTTTGCGGTTTGCATTTAAGAACCCAGCCTGTTCGCCGCCTAAGCCTAAATCCGTCGCTTTTCCCAAGCCTGCATTCTGATAAGTTTCCATCAATGCGGAAGGCGGCATACGCAAGGCAAGACGGCTTACCCCGCGGTTTGATGAATTTTCTAAAATTTCATCTAAAGTTTGTTGATTACGCGGCGCAACGTCTTTGATTTCATGACCGTTTAACACCAACGGACCGGTATTAATAATTTCGTTACGACGTACCGCTCCTCGTTGCAATGCGGTTAACACAACAAAAGGTTTAATGGTCGAACCAGGTTCAAAGGTATCGGTCACCGCGCGGTTACGCATTAAATCTTCCGATACGCCGTTACGTTTGTTCGGATTATAAGAAGGCGCATTAACCATTGCCAATACTTCGCCGGTACGGATATCCACCAAAACCGCAGTACCGGATTCCGCATTATTTTCCGCTACGGCTTTTTTGATTTCACGATAAACCATAGATTGTAGTTTTTCATCAATACTCAAAGTTACATCATGAGCGTCATATTTTTTTACATCCGAAATATCTTCAACAATATTGCCATATTTATCTTTACGATAAGTTCGGGAACCCGATTTGCCGATTAATAATGAATTAAAACTTTTTTCAATACCCTCAATTCCGTTATTATCAATATCGGTAAAACCCAGCAAATGTGCGGTTTCTTCAGCACGAGGATAAAAACGACGGGAATCGCTTTTCAATACGACCCCGGTGATTCTCAATTTTTTCACATAATCCGCAACGCTGGGCGGAACCTGACGGGCAAAATATTCAAAGCGGGATCTTGGATTTTTTTCAATGCGTTTAACCAAATCTTTATAAGGTACGCCGATAGTATCCGCTAAGGCTTTCCAGCGGTCTTTATCCGCTAATGAGTTTTCATCTAAAACGAATTTCGGATCCGCCACAACCGAATGCATCGGTACGCTAACGGAGAGAAGTTGTCCGTTACGGTCTAAAATGGAACCGCGCACGGATTGAATTTCCTGAGTTCGGAGAGAACGTTTGTCGGCTTCATTGGTAAGCGTATCAACGTTAATAATCTGAATATAAGCCGCGCGCGCTACTAAGGCCAATAAACAGATAATAATAAGCCCGACAGCCACCTGAAAACGCCCGCTTAAAAAGCTCGTTTCATAAATGATTTTAGGTTTGTTCAGCTTCACTGCCGTATTCGGCATAATATTTTTCTTTACGCTTTTTTTCGGCTTGGCTGACACTTTTCTGGATGTGTTAAATTTCACCATAATATTAAATTACTCTAAAATAACCACTTCATGTTCGCTATCTATGTGTTTCATACCCAATTTCACCGTTGCAATGGCTTCAATTCGGGTATTGTCACTTTGCGTCGTTTCTTCTAACTTCAAATTCAAATATTCGTTTTCTAAAGCTTGCTTTTCAAAAACCAGCTCGCCCTTTTCCGACGTTAAAGTACGGGTTTTATGAGTCACCCATACGGTGGTTACCGCAGTCATCACAATGGCAATTAAAAGCGCAACCACTAATTTATTTGCGGAAAAAAGATCATCGACGACAATGTTTTGTAATGGGTATCTTTCGCTGTTTTCTAACATTATCCGATTCTCTCCGCCACACGTAATACGGCACTTCTGGAACGAGGATTAGCAAAAACCTCCGATTCTTTAGGCTGAATAGCTTTTCCAATCACTTTTAATGTCCGATTACGATTAATTTGATCTTCCCGCAACGGTAGTCCTTTAGGGATACTTTCACCTTTACTTTGTTTTCGCATAAAGTGTTTTACCATACGGTCTTCTAAAGAATGGAAACTAATGACAGACAAACGGCCTTCAGGCGCTAATACCGTCAAGGCGGAATGAAGCACGCTTTCCAGTTCGTCTAATTCCGAATTAATAAAAATACGAATGGCTTGAAAACTACGGGTTGCAGGATGTTTGTGTTTATCCTTGAAAGGCACGGCTTGCGCGATTAATTCAGCTAAAGGTAAAGTTCGGGTTAAAGGTTCCGTGCCGTTTTGTACCGCACTTTTATTATAGTTAACAATTGCATGAGCAATACGCTTGGCAAAGCGTTCTTCACCAAAGGTTTTCAGAACCCAAGCAAGATCCTCTTCCGTTACCTGCTGCAACCACTGCGCCGCCGATAAGCCTTTAGAAGTATCCATGCGCATATCTAAGGGGCCGTCCTTCATAAAACTGAAACCCCGTTCGGCATCATCAAGCTGGGGTGATGACACACCGAGATCCAATAAAATACCGTCAATTTTCCCAACCAAGCCTAATTTTTCACAAATGTCGGGAATTGCAGAAAAGCTATTATGTTCTATATGAAAGCGGGAATCTTGAATTTCTTCGGCTGCCGCAATGGCTCGAGGGTCTCGATCTATAGCAATAAGTCGACCGTTTTCGGTTAATTTGGAGAGGATCAGGCGGGAATGACCGCCGCGGCCGAAAGTACCGTCGATATAAATACCTTTATCTTTCAAAGCCAAGCCATCCACCGCCTCATGCAATAGCACGGTGATATGTTCAGGTGATGAAAAGGTATTTTGTTCGCTCATAAACTAACCCAAATAAAGTAAATGAAAAGAAAAGAAATTTTTATAAGAGATAATGCGGTGTACTTATGTACACCGCTTATCTTGCTAGTGCTGCTGTTCTTTTTTAAGAAAATAATTTTCTTTTATAATGACAGCATTTTTAATGCGTCCGAAGTAGCCAATTCGCCGCTAAGACCTAATTCCAGATCCCGCTCGATTTGTGCTTGCCATTCGGTTTCAGACCAAATTTCAAATTTATTTAACTGCCCGACCAGCATAATTGTTTTTTCTAATTTTGCTCGCTGGCGTAACGGGGCGCTTAATAAAATCCGACCTGCGCTATCTAATTCGCATTCCGTTGCATATCCGGACATCACTCGTTGAACACTGCGCTGCGCCGGATCGAAATTGGCTAACTGACAAAGTTTTTGCTCAATAATTTCCCATTCTTTTAACGGGTAAAGTAGTAAACAGGGCTGACGAATATCTACGGTACAAATTAACTGTCCCTGATTTTCAGCCAATAGCTCAGGACGATAACGGGTAGGAATCGCAATTCTTCCTTTCGTATCTAAATTTATTGCCTGAGCGCCACGAAACATAAGGTTTCCTTTTTAATTTATTAGGAATAATAAAGTTTTGACCGAAAAATCCAATTTTCTCCACAAAACTCCACTTTTCCCCACTTTTTTATAAAGTGTATTATTTGTTTGACTAAGTTGCAAGCTGTTTTGAGGCATAATTTAGTAAAGGAAGGTAAAGATAAAAAAAACCGCACTTTATAAATCCTATAAAGTGCGGTCTAAAAAGACAGATTTTTTAATTAATCTTGTTCATCTGCAGAAATCGGTTTTAGCAACATGAAGAAAGCAATAACCACTACCGCCGTTACCGCACCGCCTAACCATACGGAAAGTTGGTAATCCAAGCCGAAACCGATTGGCGCGTTGAGTAAGAATGTTGAACAAACCAGAGTCATAAACACCGCAGGAATCGTACATACCCAGTGGAATTTTTGATGACGGAATAAATATGCCGCCGCAGTCCATAACATTACCATTGCAGTGGTTTGGTTCGCCCAACCGAAATAACGCCATAAAATGGAAAAATCAATGGTTGAAACCCAGAAACCGATAGCGAATAACGGGAGCGCAATAGTCAGACGTTTAACAAGATTACGTTGGTCATATTTAAAGAAATCCGCAATTAATAAACGCGCAGCACGGAATGCCGTATCACCTGAAGTAATAGGTAATACCACCACGCCCAATACTGCTAAAATACCGCCAAACACGCCTAACATACCGATTGCGGCATCATAAACCACTTTAGACGGTGTACCGATTTGGATTGCTTCGGCAAGTCCAGCCTGATCGTTGTAGAAACTTAATCCCACCATACACCAGATTAATGCAATAATACCTTCACCGATCATTGCGCCGTAGAAAATGAAACGTCCTTCTCTTTCGTTCTCAGTACAACGCGCCATTAACGGAGATTGGGTTGCGTGGAATCCGGAAATCGCACCACAGGCAATGGTAATGAACAGCAACGGCCAAATCGGCGCATTTTTCGGATGCATATTAGTGAAAAAATCCGCTAAGCTGATATCGCCGCCGAGTGTTCTGAAGAACGGAATGCCTTCAAAGAAAAGACCGAATAACATACCGCAGGTCATAAACAACAATAAGGCACCGAAGAACGGATAAATACGACCGATAATTTTATCAATTGGTACTAATGTGGCGATAATGTAAT
Organism: Basfia succiniciproducens; assembly: GCF_011455875.1. NCBI lineage: Bacteria > Pseudomonadati > Pseudomonadota > Gammaproteobacteria > Pasteurellales > Pasteurellaceae > Basfia > Basfia succiniciproducens. The sequence continues at coordinate 1,284,352 of NZ_CP015031.1, forward strand.
AAATGAAAATTACAGCAGTCCACATAATCAGAATATTGCCTTTTGCCGCACCCGCCTCATCATTTACGGCCGCCGCGCCGACAGAACCCGAATTCATTAAATCGCTGGTAATATTGGTTAACAGTGATGCCGGGCTTGCTACGAATACCACACCCACTAATAACAATAATAAAATAGCAATAATATTCATAAAATGTTTAGCCGGGCGACCTAAATATTTACCCGCTAAATACGGCACGTTCGCCCCGCCGTTACGAATACTCAACATACCGCTGAAATAATCGTGCACCGCACCGGCAAATACGCAACCGAATACGATCCAGAGCATTGCTACCGGCCCGTATAACGCACCTAAAATCGGACCGAAAATCGGACCCGTACCGGCAATATTCAATAATTGGATTAACCAGATTTTTTTCTTGGTCATCGGTACGTAATCCACACCGTCTCTTAAAGAATAAGCCGGTGTCTTACGATCAGGATTGATAACAAAGATTTTTTCGACAATTTTACCGTAGATAAAATAACCGGATAGCAAAATTGCCACACATAACAAGAACCACAACATACTAGCACCTTAAAAAATAAAAAAATAAAACCGCACGTATTGTACGGAAGCGATAGAGATTGTAAACGAAATTTTAACTTTTTTACGCAAACGGTTTACTAAATCGTGATAGATTTCACATTATTTTTTATTTTTTGGTTCTTTTTTCAGCAAATTGCCATTTTCATCCGCCTTAATTTCTGGTACGCCGCAGCTGCGACAGGTAGCCTGATCATAACCGAAGTCTTTACAGAACCGATTATATTTTTCAATTACCCGCTTAAACCAACCGTTTTTTTCTTTTATGTTTTCATTTTTCATCAGGATTCTCCTTTTCAAGTAACTTGAGTAATCTTTTGACTTCCTGCCGGCATTGTTTCAACCAATATTTTTTACCCTTGGTCCGTTCAATCGTTCGGCTGTTAAACAGCTTATCCAACATGGGGCTGGTATCTGCGCCCAAACGGATGAATAAACGGTAAATCGCGCCTTGAGATGAATAAAAAGTGCGGTGATAATCGGCGAAATTTTCCAATATACCGAAATCCTGCCCGTTCAATTGCGTTATTTTTTCCGCTGATGATTTTTCTGCCGATAATTTGTCACGTAAAGGATGAAAAGTAAATGCCAGATTACGCCGGAAATATTGCTGCGCCCGCTTGACCAAATCTTCGCCCGCCGCCGTTAAAGGACGCAATGCAATTGCCGAATAGCAACCGCTGGTCGCCTCTTTATATTCACCAATATTGACTAAAATAAAACCGCACTTTCGCCAAAAATGATCCAGTTCTTCGTTATAGCCGAAGCTTACGGAGAGAAAATCCGCCTGCGCGGTTTGCGCCAGTTTTTCCACTAATTGCAACCCTAAGCCACGCCCCTGCCAATCGGGTTGCACCGCAATGCGGGAAATGCGCAATGATTTCAGCGCACAAGCCTCGGGCAAATTACAGTTAAACGCCAGGCTTTGCGCCACCAGATTGCCTTTCGGACGACGTTCGCCCCGACAAATTGCCCGAATCAAGGCTTTATCGGAAAATCCGCCCTCCTCAAGCGCCCAAACTCCAGCCAGCAAATAGCGCTCCCATTCGGCAATAAGAAAATGTTGTTTAACCGCATCAAACAAACGACGCAAATCTAATGGCGAAGTACGATAATGAGCTAAAGTGAGTAAACCGTAAAAATCCGTAATATGTTCCACCAGTTCGTTTTGCGAAATTTGCCGGATTTTGACCGCACTTTTAATACTGTAAGGCGGTTGAATAAGACGGTCTTCCGCCTCTAGCATGAGCAATTCCTCAATAAATTTTTCCAATTTATCATTTTCAGCCCAACGCAGAGGGCGGATAAGTTCAAACTGTTGAAAACTGCGGTGTAAATTAGGCAAAAACTTGAGCAGAAAGCCACGCCCGGTGCCTTCATAACTATGAATTGTCGTGCAACAAAGAATATGCTTAAAAGTTGAGGTGAGTTGAAATAACAACTCAAGCGGGATCATTGCCGCTTCATCAATCAGTAGCCAATCCTGCGAAAATTGCCGGGCATTTTGCCCAATCCGCCGGCAAAGTTCATCGGGTGCGATAAAGGTAATTTTTTCACCGGCAAAAAGTTGTAAAGTTTCGACCGCACTTTTATTGGGTGCGGTCAAATATACGTTAAACGGTTGCTTGTGATATTGCGCCGAATTGCGTAATTCCTTAGCCAGCAATCCCGCCAGAGCGGATTTTCCCCGCCCGCGTTTTGCTGTGAGGATAAAAATATCGGAATCCGCTTGCAAAATTTGTCTGATGATTTGTTGCTGTTCCGCCGTGGCGGTTGAAGCAATGTTTGTTTTTTGAGTGGAAACGGATTGGTTATTTTGAGCCTGAATACCGTTATCACAACCGTATATTTGTAATAATCGGTTAAAATGAGCGTAAAAATTCGGCGTTTCGACGGCTTGTTCCGCCCCCGACCATCGTAGGCTGTCCGGATCGACATGAGGATTTTTATCCAGCCATAGCAGCAGCCTTCCGCCTGCCCGCAAAGTTCCGGCGGCAATTGCCAGCGCATCTAAATTTAATGAGGTTCTGCCGTCAAATAAAATTTGATCGAATTCCCGTCCCAATAAATTTTTTGCGTTGTGAAAGTTTTCGGGCGATAAAATAACCGCACTTTTCGCCATTTCATCAAAAAAGTGCGGTGGGTTTTCAGCGAAATAAAGTTCCAGACGTCGTTCGGCTAACATTATTCTTCATCGTACGAATAAGGATCTTCAAACCCCAATCCTGTCATAATTTCCGTTTCCAGGCTCTCCATTTCAACGGCTTCATCATCTTCAATATGATCATAACCCAGTAAATGCAGACTACCATGCACTACCATGTGCGCCCAATGCGCCGTTAAGGGTTTACCTTGCTCCTGCGCTTCCCGTTCCACCACTTGGCGGCAGATAACCAAATCGCCCAACAGCGGCAGTTCCACTTCTTCAGGGCATTCAAAAGGGAAAGACAACACATTTGTCGGGCGATCTTTACCGCGATAAGTAAAATTCAACTCATGACTTTCCGCCTCGTCAACAATACGGATCGTAATTTCAGGCTCAAAATGTTCCGCCCGAACGGCATTTGTCGCCCATAAAGTAAATTGTTCGAGTGTCGGAAGA